>JBFXFN010000048.1:0-17233 GCA_050179015.1 Methylacidiphilaceae bacterium
TCGCCGACCGTTCGCAGGCAACGAGGACAAAGCGTCGTCTGGAGAGGACAACGGATGTCCGACCGGAGGAGGCAAACTGCCTCGCATGATAACGCAGAGTATCTTCTTTGTTCCCAAATTCGGATCGACAACTTCGATCGAATTCAGCTCGGGCGGCCAGCCGTTCTTTCTCCACGATTTCGGCGATTCGCCGATGGGAAGCGCGTCGCCGCAATCGGGGTGGGGCTGGTGAAGGCCGGCGATCCGCCTGCCGCCATCCGCATCGCCGTTGTGGTCGACAGCTTTTTTGGTTATGGCGGGGCGGAAATGCTCGCCCGCCAATGGGCGATCAGAACCAGTGCGTTAGGTCACGAAGTATCGGTCTTCTGCGCAGACGCCGCTCTCTCTGCCCTCGACCGGGGGAAGATGTGGGCGGGGGTTTTCTCCGTGAAGCCGAGCAGGCTCTCCAAAATAAACCGGACCTTTGGAGAACTCCGGAAGCTCGCCAAAATAAGCGCCTCTCTCATAAGACGGGGCCCGTTCGACATCATCCATTCTCATCGCCTTCTTCCGGTCGCCGATGTCATCACCTTGGGTTTTCCTCTGTGCTGGATCGAGGAGGGGATGCCGGGGAAGAAGAAAACGCCGATTCACCCTCTCTACAAAAGATTGGAAAAAGAAACGGTGCGTGTCGCGAAATGCCTCATTGCGACATCGCCGCTGGCTCTCGAGTTGTGGGTGGAGCACTACCCGGAGTATGAGACTAAATTCGAGTTGATCCGTCCCGGCGTCGACACCAGGGCGATTGAATCGACAGACCGGGATGAGGCGCGGGCGAGCCTCGCACGGAGGTTCGGAATGGACCCGAGTCTTCCCCTGTTGCTCTTTGTCGGTAATGATTGGAAGCGAAAACGATTGCCGGAATGCCTCGAGGCGATTTCCCTCCTGTCGTTTCCGGCAAATCTGATCGTAGCAGGACATGGCGGGAAAGATGCGTCGATGAGGAGAAGGGAGAATGACCGGATCCGGTTTGTCGGGACGATCGCGGCGGGAATCGAACGGTTTTACGCCGGGGCCGACTGCCTGCTCTTCCCTTCGAGACTCGAAAACTTTGGCATGGTCGTTACCGAGTCGTTGTCGGTCGGAACTCCGGTGATCACATCGAGCCGGACGGGAGCGAAGGAAGCCGTGGAAGAGACCGGGATGGGCAGGATCTTGCAAGAGCCGATCGTCCCGAGGGATATAGCCATTGCGATCGCCAAGATGTTCCCGGAAGGGAAAGCTCCGGGGCAGTGCTCCCGCCCATCGCCTCTCGATCGGAAGTACGATTGGGAGACTTCGCTGGACCGTCTCTTGTCCGTCTATGCTCGGGTGTTCGCAAGCCGCAAAGCCGGATAAGCCTGATCCACGGCCCGTAAGATTGGGCCGCTTGCACGCCCGAAGCGCCGTCCGCGATGGGCAGGCAGTAGGGGGTCTCCAATTAGCTGGGGCCTCCCCAAAAAAACGTTGCTCCTTGGCTTCCAAGAGAGTAGCCAAGGGCATTTGCCCGGTATGCAGAGCAAGGCCTTCCCCTTTTCCCGCCCGCCGCTGCGGCGGATGATCGCCATCCACCGGCTGCTTTCCTCCAAGCGGATCGCCAACTGCCAACGACTGGCCAAGGATCTGGAGGTTTCGAGCAAGACGATCCAGCGCGACATCGAGTTCATGCGCGACCAACTCGATCTGCCGATCGAATATGACTCGGGCAGGAGATCGTTCTTTTACACCAAGGAGGTAGGCCAACTCCCCTTCCTTTCGATCACCGAGGGAGAGCTCGTCGCGTTCATGGTTGCCGAAAAGGCGATGGAGCAGTATCGGGAGACTCCGTTTGCCCGGTCGTTGGAGGGGGCCTTTCGGAAGATCACGAGTTCTCTAACCGAGCGGGTCACCTTTTCCTGGGACTGGATCGCGGATGCCTACTCCTTTCGTGCGGTGGGGGTTGCGAAGGCGGATTTACGCGTCTTCCGGCTCCTGGGAAAAGCCCTCTTGGAATCCCGAGAGGTGGAGTTCGATCATTGGAAGATCGAGGCCGACGGCGCCACACGGCGAAGGGTTCAGCCCTATCATCTGGCCAACATCGAGAAGCAGTGGTATCTCTTCGGTTTCGATCTGTTCCGAGAGGGGGTGCGCACCTTCGCCTTGAGTCGGATCCAACGCCCAACCATTCTCAAACGCCGCTTTACGCGGCCGGACGGCTTTTCGGTCGCAAGCCTTTTGGAGACAAGCTTCGGAGTCTTTGAGGCGGAGGCGGCCGAAGAAGTCTGCCTCCGGCTCGATCCGCTCGCCGCGCGGCTCGTGGGGGAGCGACAGTGGCATCCCTCCCAGGAGCTCCGAAAGGCGGGAGAGGCAGTAGAGCTTCTTTTGCGAGTCGGCATCTCCGTGGAGCTTGAGCGATGGATCCTGGGCTGGGGCGCTCATGTCGAAGTGCTCCGTCCCGAGTCGCTTCGGATGGCCATTCGCGGGGCTTCCCAACGGCTCGCCGATCTTTACCGCAATCGATAACGGTGCCCGAGGTAGAATGGCAGAAGGAGGGCGAGGTCGGCCGGAACACGAAGGGAAAGTCGATCTGCCGGACCCGAGCCGCACGGGATCTTCCCTGGACTCCCGGAGGGCTATTCGGGAATGGCTTCTGGCTCGGATCGGCGAAGCCGCATCGCTTCCGCCGCCGCATCTGTTTTCAAGGCCGCAGGAGTTTTGGGATGAAGGGCGGCTCCTGGCTCGGGTGGGCGGTTTGACCGAGGCGGCCGAATGCCTTTGTCGACTGTCCCAGCCTTTAGACGGCTCCGGGAAGCGGGATCCTTTTCCGGTCCGCGCTTACCCTCGTCTCTTTTGCGGGGAACGCATTTGGGCCGAGAGAATCGTGCGATCCTTTCTGGGAAGGGCGGGAGAGGAACCGATCGCTGGGAGCTATCGCTTCCCTAATGGGTGGCAGAATCGGCTCGTGCTGGGAGATTCCCTGCTCGTCTTGGAGTCCCTTCTCTTTCGAGAAGGCCGGGAGGGAGAGGTCCAAGCGATCTACTTCGACCCTCCATACGGGGTGAACTTTCCCTCCCATTTCGCGCCCTTTGCAGAGCAAAGGAGCGAGGAAGCGGAGAACCAATTCGAGCGGGTCAAGGTCTATCGGGATAGCTGGGGGTTCGGGCTCTCCTCCTACTTGACCTACTTACGCGAACGGCTCGTTCTCTGCCGGAAGCTCTTGAACCCGACCGGGAGCCTCTTTCTGCAAATCGGGGAGGAGAATCTCCACCACGTCCGCATCCTTTTGGACGAGGTCTTCGGCGAGCGGAACTTCATTCGGCTCATCTCATTCCGCAAGACCTCGACGCTCCCCGGGAAGCTGCTTCGAGGGGTTTCCGACTACATTCTCTGGTACGCGAAGGACAAGGAGAGAGTCAAGTATCGGCCTCTCTACCTGCGAAAGCAGCCGGGCACCGAGGGAGCGACCAACTACCGTTGGGTCGAGCTCGACGAGGGAAGGTGCCGAAAGCTCTCCGCGGCCGAACAGGTGAATCCTCGTCTCCTGCCTCCCGGAGCAAGGGTCTTTGCCCTGGGCGATCTGCGAAGTGCAGGGGAAAGTGCACGGGGAAGTTTCGCCTTCTCGTTTCGCGGCCGGACCTTCCGGCCCTATGCCAACAGCCATTGGAAGACGACGCAGGAGGGAATGGAACGGCTGGCGAAGATGGGGAGGCTCGTGGTGAGCGGCCGAACGCTCATGTACAAGAGGTATCTTTCCGATTTTCCGATGGTCGCGTTGACCAATCACTGGCCGGATGTTCGACCGAGCTTCCGGCGGAACCGACGCTACGTCGTACAAACCGTGGAGCGCGTCGTCGAAAGGTGCCTTCTCATGACGACCGACCCCGGAGATCTCGTGCTCGACCCCACTTGCGGCGGAGGAACGACCGCTCTCGTTTCCGAGCGATGGGGAAGGCGCTGGATCTGCATCGACGCCGCTCGCGTGCCGATTGCCCTGACGCGGACGCGCCTGATAACGGCGATCTTTCCCCACTATCTCCTTCGAGATCCCGAGCAGGGACCGGCGGGAGGATTCCTCTACGCGCGGAGGCAAAACAGCAAGGGAGAGGAGGTGGGCGGGATCATGCCTCACCTGACCCTTGAGGCGATCGCGAAGGACCGGCCCGCTGAGGAAGAGGTTCTCGTCGATCGCCCGGAAGAGATGGTCGGCACCGTGCGGCTTTCCGGTCCGTTTTCGGTCGAAAGCCTCCTGCCGGTGGCCGCGGAGGAGAAAGCCTCCTTCGAGGAAGATCGCTCGTTCGAAGAAAGGATGCGGGAGGTGCTTCGTCTCTCTCCGGTCTTCGAGACCATCGGCAGGAGAAGAATCGGCCTTCAAAAGATCCGGATGGTCGACAAGCCTTTCCTTCTAGGCGCGGAAGCCGAGGTGGCGGGCAGACGGGTGGGGATCGCCTTCGGATCCGAGAAGGAACCGATCGGGGAGGCTTTCATTCAAAGAGCGGTCCGGGAAGCGGGAAAGGCGGGTTATGGGGATCTCTACCTTGTGGGGTTTGGTATGGATGCCGCGGCTCTCGATTTGGTGGGAAAACGGCTGCGGGCGGGCGTTCGACTCATCTATGTCCAGGCGAGCCTTGATCTACTCATGGGTTTCCTGCTCAAGGTGACGCGTTCCAGCCAGATCTTTTCCCTGTGCGGAATCCCCGAGCTTCGGTTGCGGAAGACCCTGGTCGGGGCCTCCGAGTCGTGGCGGGTCGAGCTTGTCGGCACGGCCCTGTTCGACCCCGAGAAGGGGGCGTTCGATCTCCGAAAGGTGGAAGAGCTGTCGGCCTGGTTTCTGGACACTGACTACGATGGACGCTGCTTTAACCCAAGCGAGGCTTTTTTTTCTCAGACGGCTTCCTGGGCGGCGGTGGAAGGAGCGCTGGGAAGAGAAGCGGACAAAAGAGGGTCAAAGCATCCAGGGGGCGCACGAAGCGCCCCGTTCCAGCCGGGAAGGCACCGGCGAATTGCCGTCAAGACGATCGATCAGCGGGGCACCGAGCTTTTGGTGGTGCGGAGCTTGCCGGAGACCGGATCGGGTGTAGAGGAAGGGTGACGGAAGACGTCGGTCGGAGAATGGATTGGGGATCGCATCCGGCTTGCAGTGGCAAGGGCGCCTGCGAAAGCTTATAATGGTTGAAGGCATGAAACGTCTTGGAGCTTGCCGGGACATTGCGCGTAGGAGACCGAGGCCTCCCTTTTGGCTCTGCTACGCTCTTACCATTCTTGCGGCGATCCCCTTGACCGCGGCCCAAAACAGGGCCGGGCCTTCTCCGCAAGATCGCTTTCTACAGATCTACGTGCAGATCCAGGACGCGGATCGCGCGGCGGGACAGGGTTACTACACCAAGGCCGCCGAAGAGTACCAGGAAGCGGAAACGGCGCTAAAAGAACTCCATCAGGTTGATCCTCAATGGGAAAAACAGATCGTGGAGTATCGGCTGGCGTACATCCGGAAGCAGCTTGCCCAGGTGCAGAAACAGGCGGCCGGGATTCCGGCGGCTCCGTCGGGCGGCCCGGGTTTGCCGGTGGAGGGGCGCCTCCAGGAGGTAGAGGACAAGCTTGCCAAGCTCGAAGCGAGCCGGGAGAACAACGCCAATCAGGCGGCGATCAATCAGCAGATGGTCGAGCTCCGCGATCTGTTGGGAAAGCTCCAAGGCGAGCTTGCGGAACTTAAAACGGCCCGCACGAAGGAGATGGAAGAAGAAGCGGCGAACCAAGCCGAGATCAAGAAGATCGGTTCTCTTTCGACCGAGGTCGATTCTCTCAATGCGCAGGTGGCGAAGCTAAAGAATAGCCGGAAGGAAACGCAGGAGAGGTCTCGCTTGGAAAAGCGGCTTCAAGATCTCCAAGGGCAGCTCGTTCATGCCAAGACGGTGCAGGAGAAGGCGAAGGAACGGCAAGCGCTCCAGGACAAGATGAAGGAGCTGAGCAGCCAGGTAGCCGCGTTGCAAAACGAGCTTTCTCAAGCCAAGGCCGCTCAGCAAGCGGCCGCGCAAGCGGGGGGTGGGGAGAAACAGGGGCCGGAGCGGGTCATTCAGCTCGAGGCCACCGTCCAGCAGTTAGAGAGTCGGCTGGCGCAAGTGCAAGGAGAGCGGCAACGAATCCAGGCGGAGAGCCCGGTCGCCGCGGAATCTCTGGAGCTCGTTCGCCTTCGCTCCCAGATGGAGCGCGTGGAGGCGGAGGTGGCGCGCATCCAGGGACGGAAGGAAATTCGCCGGCTCGAATCGACGACGACTGCTAATCGTTCGGAAGTGACCGCGTTAAAAGACCGGGTGCGGAAGCTCGAAGAAGAGCTTCTTCGCACCCGCCAGCAACAAGAGCGGGTTTTGAACACGGTGGCGGGGCAGCGAAACAGCCTCGCAACCCAGGTGCAGGAGCTCCGGTCCCAGCTTGACCGAATCGAGTCCGCTCGGCCGGCCCCTCCCGCTTCCGGAGGCGGGGGCGGAACGGCCGGCGCCCCGCAGGAAGCGGGCTCTCCGCCGCGCGGTCAGACGCCTTGGAGCGCGTCCGCCGGCCACCAGCCGCCGGCAGAGCAGCAGCCGGCGGAGCCGGGTTCCGAGGAGCTCGCAGAGCAACCGGAGGAGGCGACCCAAACCGCTCAAAAGAAGGGAGCCGGGACCAATAAGACCGCCGAGAACAAGAAAAAGGAGGTCCGTCACCGGCGGGGCGGTTCGAGTGTGGAGGAGGAGGTTGTTCGCAGCCTCCATCGCGTGCGCCGGCAGATCGCCAACTTGATCGGAGGATAGAAGGCCGCAGATCACTGCTGCTCCGCGATCCGGCGGCTGTTGGAAAGCCTGAGAGAAATGGCCGCTAACCTGGAGCATGCTTGGAGCAGGATCTTGCGGCCGGTCTCCGGCTGGCTGCTGTTCTGCATGGCGATGACACTCCATTCTGCGGAGCCCAACGATGCGCAGGAGAGAGAGCATTCCAAGGGCTTCTCGGCCTATCCGTGGCATCGCGGAATCGTCGCGACCGTCTTCTGGATTGGAACCGACCGAGTGCCGCAGAGCCCTTCAGGGAACCTCCAGAGCGCATGGGATGCTCGCTGGGTTCGTCATTACGGAGGCGAGGACAGCCCCGCGGCGAGGGCCGGGCTTCTGCCCGGAACCCATGCGGCAACCTTGAATCCCTTTTATGTCGCTCTGCCTTTCAACGACCTCGCCTATCCAAAATTGGCCAAGAAGTGGATCCCGTGGGACGGCTCCGAGGCCTCCGACCGCAGATCCCGGTGCGAAGGACATTGGGTCGAGATCGAGGGATCGAACGGGAAACGGGTCTATGCCCAATGGATGGATTCCGGCCCAGTTCTTTCTAATGATGCAGCCTATGTCTTTGGTGGACAGCGCCCGCGCGCGTCGGCGGGAATCGACGTTTCGCCGGCGGTCAAGGAGTACCTCGGCTTGGGAGGACGGGACCGGGTCAACTGGCGATTCATCGATCGTCAGGAGGTTCCCCCGGGCCCCTGGATCACCTACCTCGAGGAGGCGATTCTCTACCAAGCCATCAAGCAAAAGGACGGGACATCCGGCGAGGAGAATCGCTCCCCTTCAATGACCCCCCGCAAGGGGAAGGGGCGCAAGCGCCACGCTCGCTAATCAGTCCGTCCTGAAGAATGAGTCCGTCAGGCAGCGGCGTTTTGTTGACCGGCGCGGCGACCGCCTCAACGTGCCTGCCAGGATGCGACGGTCGTCTGGTACCTCATCGCCATCCCCTCCGTCGCCGAATCCTCAGCCTGTTCCCTCCGGCCCCATTGCGACTGCATCACTCTCGATGAACGCAACCACCTCGGGCTCGATCGGCGACGCCTTTGCGGGATTGTCCTGCGAGAAGCACTCGTCGAACATCGCCCGCTTCACACCCTCAGACACCGACCTCATCGGCATGTTCATACGTCTTGGCCCAAGTGTTCTCCGCATCGGCGGCAACTCCGTCGATCAGAACGTATGGACTCCCAACGATCCAGGGCAGACCGTGGACCAGATTGCGCCCAGCGACGTGGACGCACTTGCGGGCTTTGTGAAAGCGGCTGGTTGGCAGTGCCTCTACGGGGTTAATCTCGGCGGCTCCGCCTTCAACGCCAAAGCCCGCGCAACTCCCGCCCTCGCCGCTGCCAAAGTGGCCTATGCAGCGCAGCAACTCGGTTTGTCTCCGCTGGGTGTCGAGATTAGCAATGAGGCGGACCTCTAAGGCGACTCGCGAAGCTATTATGCCGGCAATTGGTCTCCCCCAAGTTCCTCAATTGTGGGATAACTTCCGCTCGGCGATCGTCGCCGCTGTTCCAAACGTTGCGATTACGGGCCCGGCCGGCGCCGCGCACCTATCTTTCTGGACCATTCCCTTCGGCCAAACCGTGAGAAAGAGGAGAATTGCGCTTCTGACCCAGCACCATTACCGCGCCAACGGTAAATCGCCGTCCGCAACGGCGCAGTATCTGATCACTCCAGGTACGAATCTGGTCAACGAGCTTGCCACGCTGAACACCGGCGCCCAGGAAATCGGCGTATCTTCCGCATTTCCGAGTGCAACTCATTCTGGAGTGGGGGCGTGCCCGGAGTGAGCGATACATGTACCTCTTCTCTTTAGATTTTCGATTTTTCTTTTCGACCTCGCGCTGGGCGGATCAACCGGCGCTAACCTCCATGGCGGCGGCGACGGCTGGGACTGGACTCCGATGGCCGACAACAATGGATAGTGGTTGAACCCCGGCCCGAGCATTACGGAATGCTCTTCTTCAGCCTTGCCGGCCAGGTCCGACTGCATCCTATAACACTCTCCGGAATCGGCAGCCTGAACGTGATCGCCTATGTCTGTCGTCAAGAACTCCTCCGGTGCGTTGAGCCTGGTTGTCACTAACAAGGACCTGACACGGAATCTCAAGATCACGGCGCAATTGCCGCAAATTGCGAATTCGGCATCGCTGATGGAGATGACCCAGCTTTCGCACGGCAAGCGATGACGTGACGATTCAGGGCGTCAGCGTGAACCCGGACGGTTCTTTTTTACCGGGCGCCGCCTACACGCTCGGCCCGAACGGCTCGCAGCTTTCTTTTTACGCACCTGCGCTCAGCGCCTTGCTCATTCGAGCATCGTAGGGAGCAATCTGAATCCGTACTCGCCCCGGCAGCGTTGGAAGGCGCGGGATGTGATGGGATGGGCCGAGGGCAGGAGAGTCTGACCCGCTGGGCCCTGGCATAGACGCTCACCCATGATCAGCCGCTACGCGCCATCGCCGCCGCTCCGCCAATCGCTGAAATGTGTGAGAATTTTTTGACTCCAATCTCGCTGCAATCTGCATGAAAGCGTTTGGTGTTACTTGTCACGGGCCATTAGGCGCAGAAGGGTAATGGCAACTTGCGGTTGGGGTTCGCCGCAGTCGGCGCAGTAGACGCTCTGCTGAGGAATACCTAGCCACTCTCCCTGCACGGCGCTGCGGGTGTTCTCAATGTCCTGATACAAAAGAAGTGGCGAAACCGGATGGCCGGCGTGATTGGTCTCTACTTCGCCGAGCACCACAGCGCTTGGCCGGGCTGCGTGGACCTGCTTGCTGACGGCCCTCACATAAGCACTGTAAAGATCGGGACTCTCTTCAGCGCGCTCGGCCTGGATGACGTACCAGTCCGCGAAACGGGCAATCCGGTGGGCAAGTCCCGAGCGGACGAAGGCAACATATTGGCCTTCGCGCCGAGCGGCGGCGGGATCAAGACCCCAGATCAGGTCGGTAGCCGGCGCGGCAATGAGGAGGAGACCGTGATCCTTCGCGATCTGCGCCGCCTTGCTCACGGCTTGGACGGGATCTGTCTGCTCGACTGCAGGTGTGAGCGGCCAGCGTTCGATATCAAATACGACGAAATGAACGCCGGGCGGAACACCAGCGTCGAGCGCGCGCTCCAGGTCCGGGATACCGCACACACTGATCGCGCGCCCGACCTGCCAAGCGGAGATGGCGGGCGGCGGATGGCGCCATGGTGAGATCACGACGGTCGATGGACGGTCGAACTCCCGTGTGACGAACGCTTTGTCCGGAGCGTGGGCAAGCAACTGCAGCAGCGCGCCTGCCGTGATCAGCCAATGCATAGTCATTCCCGGTCTTAGAACCCGAACGAAAGAGATAGTTGAGCGATTTCAGCGGGTTGTGATTCCGTCGGTTTGCAACAACGGACGAAGTCACGATGGTCTAGGCAGAAGGCGCCCGCCAGGAGCTTACGGGAGCGGGCTTCGCTATGCAAGCAATCTCACTGACGCGGAATGGGCGCCGAGTTGACTCATAAATTTTGACGTCGAAGGGCGACGGCGGGAAGAGACCGAGAAGGGTCGTTGACTCATAAATCATGACACCCAAAACCAGGGAGGTCATGAAGATGAGTCGGCAAGTTGCGCAGGAATTACTTGGGCGGATGCGGGAGCGGTACGTCCAGCGGGGACGGAAGGGCAAGGGGCGGCTACTCGACGAGTTCTGTGAGCAATGGAACTATTCGCGCAAGCACGCCATCAAGCTTTTGGGAGGCAGGAAGGCGGGTGATCCAGGAGGAGGGAAGAGAGGGAGGCCCTGCCGGTACGGAGAAGAGGTCCTGGAAGCGCTCAAGAGGATCTGGCTGACCGGAGAGCAGATGTGCGGGAAGCGCTTGTCGACGGCGATGCCGCTTTGGCTTCCCTACTACCGGAAGCACTTTGGGAAGTTGCCCAAGAGGATCGAGCGGGACCTCTGCGAGATGAGCCCGGCGACGATCGACCGGCTATCGACTCCGAACCGCGTCGCGATCCCCAAGCGGCTTTGCGGGACCAAGCCGGGGAGCCTGCTCAAGACGCAAATCCCCATACGGACCGACAGCTGGGACGTTACCCAGCCGGAGTATTTGGAAGCCGACATCGTGGCCCATTGCGGACAGAGTCTTGCCGGAGACTCTATTTGGATGGTCACCTATACCGATATCTACTCGGGGTGGACGGCTTCTCGGGCTGTTTGGAACAAGGGAGCGGCCGAGATCGTGGAGAAAACGCTCCGGCTCGAAGCGGAACTGCCCTTTGCTAGCTTGGGCTTTGACTGCGATAACGGGAGCGAGTTTCTGATTCACCACTTGATTCGCTATTGCTCCCAGAGAAAGAGACCCGTGCCCTTCACCCGCTCCCGGCCCTACCAGGATGACAACGCTCATGTGGAGCAGAAGAACTGGAGCCGGGTCCGGCAGCTTCTCGGCTATGACCGACTCGATTCTCCCGAGCTTTTGGAACCGATCCATCGGCTTTACTGCGAGCTGTGGAACCCATTCCAGAACTTCTTCTGCCCTTCGGTAAAACTTCTGGCCAAGCCGCGCATCGGCAGCCGGTACCGTCGCAGGCGCGGTCGCCCGCAAACGCCTTGCGACCGCCTCCTGCAAAACAAGCAGGTTAACTCGGCAACCAAAAGGCAGCTGCGGGAAGTGCAGCGAAAACTCGATCCATTCCTCCTTAAGGAGTCGATCGAAAAGGTGTTGCGAACAATCCTCGGAGACCTCTTTGCACTCGTCGCGCTTGCGGGCTCCTTGCGCTCCGAGACTGCTCTTGCTAGCAGATAAACGTGTAAAAGGAGGGTGTCATGATTTTTGAGACAACAGGGTAGCCTAGATATGTCACACAAACCTTCGTCTAGGGCTGGTACGGACCGGGCAAGGGCGATCGGCAGAAAAGAACTCTGGATCGGTCTTTTCCTGATCGCCCTCTTTTGGCCGCTCAACTGGTATCTTCCTGGCGCTCGGACTGCCTGGCTCTTTTTCCCACTCTGGCTAGGCTACATCTTGACGATGGACGGGCTGGTCTCCCGGCGGACGGGGAGCTCCCTGCTGAGCCGGGATGGACGCTGGTTCGCCGCCCTCTTTCCCGTTTCCTCCGCAATCTGGTGGCTCTTCGAGCTCCTCAACCTCCGTAGCCGGAATTGGGCCTATGTGGGCGAGGAAGGGTTTCCTCCGTGGCTCTATGTATTCTGTTCCTCTCTTAGTTTTTCGACCGTGCTTCCCGCCGTTCTGACCACGGCGGAGTGGATCGGAAGCTTTTCCTGGCTTTCTCGCTGCCGGAGGAAGGGCAGCCGCCTAATTGTGGAGAAGTGGCTTCCCGCGGTCTTTCTCATAGGCTTGACCATGCTCGGCCTATTTCTCCTCTTTCCGAAGTTTTTTTTCCCGTTTCTCTGGACTTCGCTTCTTGGTCTTACGGAGCCGATCAACGTGCGTGGTGGGCGGCCTTCCCTGCTAATGGCCATCGGGAGAGGGGACTGGCGGCCCCTAGTCGCCTGCGGCCTCGCCGGGATTTGCTGCGGCCTACTTTGGGAGTTTTGGAATAGCCGATCGAATCCCCACTGGGTGTACGAGATTCCATTCTTGGACTTCTGGCACCTCTTTGCGATGCCTTTACCGGGCTATTTGGGCTACCCCCCCTTTGCATGGGAGCTTTACGGGTTGACCCATCTCGTCTGGCGAAAGACCCCGCTGCGCATCCGCTGATCCAAAAGGCAGACAAACTGAAAGGGGGAGGTTTCGTGGGCGGCATCGGGGTTCAAGCAGGCAGACGCAGCGCGACCAGAAGTAGCAGGGAGGAGCTGCCCCGGCCGTCTCTACCCTGGAGAAACCGATTTGTCTTTGAAACGAGCGGAAGACAGGTAACCTATCACTCAAGGGAAGATACCATGAAGCATTTGCCGGTTCTCGGCATCATCTTGGTCTGCTTCGTTCCAACCCTTTTCGGTACGCCCGCTTCCGAAACTGCACACCTCTCGGAGTACCAAGGTTCGGTGTCGGTGCAGAAGGCGGGATCGGACGGCTGGAAACCCGTTTCTCCCCGGGAAGCGCTCCATCCCGGCGATAGGATCCGAACCGGACCCCAATCCCGGATAGAGGTCCGCATCGATCCCAACAATTTCTTGCGGCTCGGGGAGGAGGGCGAGGCGCGCATCAGCGACTTGAGTCCCACCGCCATCAAGACCGAAGTGGTCCGAGGAACGGTGACCTATTCGGTGTTCGGGGCAAATCACCGGGATATAGCCATTGAAGCTTCCGGCGTGAGCATCCAGCCCGTCCGGGAAGGAGATTACCGGGTTAAGGTGGAAGGGGAAACCGCCACTGCGATCGTGCGCAAGGGCGATGCGCGGGTCGTCTCTCCTCAAGGGTCGGTGGATCTTCCATCTGGAAAGATGATGCTCATCCAAGGAAGGACCAATCCGGAATATCAACTCGTCGATGGCCCGGCGACCGACGCATGGGACCAGTGGAACGAAAAACGGGATGCGGTTGAGATGGCGGCGGCGAAAACGGCGACGGCGCCCTCCGCCTTGTGGGATGACTATCCTGCTTATCGCAGCTATTCGGACGACACGGGCCGAAACGTGACCAATATCTTCGTGGGCGCAACCGTTCCTCCTTGGTCTTACGGATATGGAGGATGGCCGGGTTTAGGTGTCGGCGTCTATGCTGTGGCCCCATTCATGCCTTATAACCCCTGGTGGGGTCCGTGGGGTTGGGGCGGCTGGGGCTATCCTTGGGGTTTCGGCTTAGGCTTTGGTTTCGGTTGGCCCGGTTTTGGCTTGGGCATCGGCTTTGGCGGACCCGTGTTCGGCTTTGGCTTCGGATGGCCGATGTTTGGTTTTGGTTGGCCGATGTTTGGCTGGGGGGGCTGGGGATGGGGCGGAATGGGCGTCTTCAATCGAACGAACATTACAAATATAAACAATATCAATAATATTAACAATGTTCGGAACGTCACCGGCGGCGCAAAAGCTGCGGCGGCGGGTCACCAGGGCGGCGTGCACGGAGGAACCCCAGCCGGCCCCTCGGGGACTCATGCCGGCGGCACTGCCGGCACTCATCCAGGAGCGGCGCAGGGCGCGCGGGGTACCGGAGCAACAGGCGGTCATGCGGCTGCTCCCGGGGCTGCAGCGGGAGCGAAGGCGATGGGCCACGGACAAGCGGGGATGGCGAGCGGAGCGGCTGGTGCCAGCGGCGGCGCGCAAGGAAGTTCCCACCTCGGGACAAACGCCTCATCTCCGGGCGGCCACCCGGGCTCTGCGGGAGCCACTCCGTGGAGCGGGCACAACGGAGCGGTGGGAGCCCACACTGGAGGAGGGGCCGCAAGCGGCTGGAGTCACTTCGGTGGGCAGGGCGGGAGCAGCGCGGCAACCGGTGGAGGCCGAAGCTTTGGCGGCACCGCAGGAACCCACGGCTCGGGCTGGAGCCATTTCGGAAGCAGCGGCATGACGAACAGAAGCGGGGGAGGGAGCTTTTCCGGGGCTCGGGCGGGCTCCTGGAGCGGATCCGGCCGCGGCTTGGCCCGCGGAGCGGGTTCGTGGCGTGGGGCGGGAGGGACCGGGGGTTCCGCCCAGTTCCATAGCGCCGTAGGACGCGGCTCTTCCGGTGCGGGTTCTCATAGTTGGCGAGGAGCCACGGGAGGAGGGCTCGGCGGTATGCGGAATGGTGCCGGTACATTTCGAGGAGCCGCGGGAGGTGGACGAAATTTCGGAGGCGGCTATCGCGGCTCACGCGGGTTTGCAGGTGGAGGATACCGAGGCGCTGGTGGATTTCGAGGGGGAGGGGGCTTCCGTGGGGGAGGCGGCGGCTTTCACGGAGGCGGAGGACATCGGTAGCCTGGAAGAGGGATCGGCTCGCCCAAGAAAAATCGCTTTCTCCTGTCTAGCCCCTTTGCCATGCTTCCCGGATCAGGGGAAGCGTGGAATTTTTTAACTTCTACAATCACGGGTTTATCCGCGTCGCGGTCGGGATCCCGGTGGTTCGGATCGCAGATCCGTTGGCCAATGCGGAGCGAACGATCGCACTACTGGAAGAGGCAGCTGAGCGAAGAGCGGTGCTGGCCGTTTTCCCGGAGTTGGGCCTTTCGGGGTACTCGTGCGAGGATCTCTTTGGTCAGGATGCGCTCCTCCGAGCGTGTCAGGAAGCCCTGTTGCGGATCCGAGAGACGTCTTCGCGCTTGCCACTAGTCGCCATCGTCGGACTCCCCTTGGAGCTTAACGGAGCCCTTTATAACACTGCTGCGGTGGTGAGCCGCGGCCAAGTCTTGGGGATCGTTCCGAAGACCTACCTGCCGAACTATCGAGAATTTTACGAGCTTCGGCAGTTTGCTCCCGCTCAGTATGCCCAGGAGAAGGAGTTTTCCGTAGGCGGACAAATGGTTCCTTTTGGCAACCGTCTTCTCTTCGCCGCGGTAGACCAGCCCCTTTTCCGGTTCTCGGTGGAGATCTGCGAAGACCTCTGGGTTCCCATTCCGCCTTCTTCTTATGCGGCGCTCGCCGGCGCGACCGTCTTGATCAACCTCTCGGCATCGAACATCACGGTCGGCAAGGACGACTACCGTCGCGGGCTTGCGAGCAATCAGTCGGCTCGCTGCGTTGCCGCCTATCTCTACACGGCCGCCGGCTGGGGCGAATCGACGACCGATCTCGCCTGGGACGGTCACGGAATGATTTACGAAAATGGAAGCCTGCTGGCCGAAAGCGAACGATTCCTCGATCGCGACCAGCTTGTCACCGCGGAGGTCGACCTGGAACGGCTGGCGGCCGATCGCCGCCGTCAAGGAACCTTTGTCCAGAGCTGCTTTGAGCATCGCGACCGGATCGAGGGCTTTCGCCGCATCCCGTTTCAAGCGGATCTTCCCACGAAGGGAGTTCTCTTGCTGGAGCGTCTGTACGAGCGATTTCCCTATGTGGCCAGCGACCCTC
Source organism: Methylacidiphilaceae bacterium (assembly GCA_050179015.1). Taxonomy (GTDB): domain Bacteria; phylum Verrucomicrobiota; class Verrucomicrobiia; order Methylacidiphilales; family Methylacidiphilaceae; genus Methylacidimicrobium. Next base: position 15,725 of record JBFXFN010000048.1, read on the forward strand.
GGCGAAAGGAAGAGCGCTGTCGAGAGATCTACCAGATTCAAGTCGAGGGCCTGGCAACACGCTTGCAGGCGGCCGGGGTCCAGAAGGTGATCGTAGGGATTTCGGGCGGGCTCGATTCGACCCAAGCACTCCTGGTGGCCTGCCGCGCCATCGATCGGCTAGGGCTGCCGCGGAGCAACGTCCTCGGCTACACGATGCCTTCCTTTGGAACGAGCGAACGCACCTTGGCGCAGGCGATCCGGCTCATGGCCGCCTTGGGCTGCACCGCGCAGCAGATCGATATTCGTCCCAGCTGCGAGCAGATGCTCAAGGACATCGGCCATCCCGCGGCTCGGGGAGAGGCGGTCTACGACACGACCTATGAAAATGTGCAGGCGGGGGAGAGGACAAATCATCTCTTCCGGTTGGCGAACATGCAGAATGCCCTGGTGGTCGGAACGAGCGACCTGAGCGAGCTTGCCCTCGGCTGGTGCACCTACGGAGTGGGCGACCATATGGCCCACTACCATGTCAATGCGAGCGTGCCCAAGACCCTGATTCGGCATCTCATCGCCTGGGAGGCCGAGCGGGAGGCGCTGGGAGCGGAGACGAGCGCTCTCCTTCAGGAGATCCTCTCGACCGAGATCAGCCCCGAGTTGATTCCCGGCAGCAATGGAGATCAGCCGGAGCAACGGTCCGAAGATATCGTAGGACCCTATTCCCTCCAGGACTTCCATCTTTATTACATTCTTCGTTTCGGTTATAGCCCGACAAAGGTCGCTTTTCTTGCTTGGACCGCCTGGCACGATCGGAGCCGGGGGGCATGGCCGAGCGGAGAACCGGGGAGGCCGCAATGGTCGATCGCTGAAATCAAGAGGTGGCTGCGCCTCTTTTTGCGACGTTTCTTCGCGATGAGCCAGTTCAAGCGGAGCTGCATTGCGAATGCTCCAAAGGTCGGCTCCGGCGGCTCTCTCTCGCCTCGTGGAGACTATAGGGCTCCCAGCGACAGCCCGGCGACGGTCTGGCTGGCGGCCTGCGAGGGAATTCCGGAGCGGGAGCCCATCTGTTTCGGTAGTGGATAGGGGCCGTTCGGGTAGGACTTGGGTCTCTTCCGGTCGCGCTTTTAGTAATGGGGATCACGGAAGAAGGTCGGGAAAGCAACCCTCGCTTGAGCCGTGGGCTCGAGTCGCGATGCCGGAAAGGAAGAAGACTTTTGCTTTTCTATTGAAAAGGGTTTGGGTAAGAGGAGGGTCCTTTACGGCGCTTCCGCTCTCCTGAGGATAAAGAATAGTTTTGTCGGAGAGTCTAGGCGGCATGGCCAACGGCGAGGGGAACCGAATCCATGAGCAGAGCCCCAACCAATCCAACCGAGTCGTTCTACCAGCGGGTCGCGGGCCTTCCGTTCGCGTTTTGGCGCTCGATCCTCGAATGGAGGAAAAGCAAGGAGCGTGCCAGGGAATCCGCTCTACGGGAGACCGAGAAGGCGATTGCCAAGCGCCTGGCGAATCTGAGCCGGGCGCCGCTACCCGA
>JBFXFN010000049.1:0-17131 GCA_050179015.1 Methylacidiphilaceae bacterium
TAGAGCAGATCTGGAAGGGCAAAGAAAGCCAGCTACTTCAGCCCGAAGACATCGCCTCGGCCATCGTCTACGCCGTGACCCGACCGCCGCATGTCAACGTCAACGAGATCCTGATCCGGCCCACCATCCAAGAGCTTTGAAAAGGAGCCTCGGAGGCTTCCGATCGGCGCTTCTTTTGATCTGGGACGGCCTCGCGGCTCATCGAAGCGCCCAAGTTCACGCCTTTCTGGACAGCACCCAAGGAGTCGTCGTCGAACGGCTGCCTGCATACGCCCCCGAATTGAACCCGGTCGAGTATCTCTGGGGCCATCTCAAGAATCATCAGCTTTCTCATTTTGCACCCGAGACACTCGCTCCTCTCGCAGCATTTGGTCGTAGAGCCCTCCGGCGCATCCAAAAACGACCTTCTATTATCGCCGCGTTCTGGGTGCAAGCCGAGCTCCCATGTACCTGAACGTACCCGTTAAACCTCCCTAATCGTGTCTTATGTCTAAGAGCTCGGGCGTGGTAAATTCTGTGCCATGAAGTCGTACACCGTCGGCTCATATCTTGCGACGCGCCTGTCGCAGATTGGATTGAAGCATCACTTCGCAGTGGCGGGTGATTACAACCTCGCTTTGCTCGATGAGTTGCTGACGAACGAGGAAATGACCCAGGTATACTGCTCGAATGAGCTGAACTGTGGATTCAGCGCCGAGGGTTACGCCCGTGCCCGTGGCGCGGCTGCTGCGGTCGTCACTTTCAGCGTCGGCGCGCTATCGGCACTCAACGCGATCGGCGGTGCTTACGCTGAAAACTTGCCGATCATCCTGATCTCGGGTGCCCCAAATACGAATGATCGCGCCACCGAGCATTTGCTGCACCATACGCTCGGCACCCACGATTTCTTGTACCAACTGGAGATCGCCAAGAAGCTCACTTGCGCGGCGGTCTCTATCACCTCGGCCGCTGATGCACCCGACCAGATTGACTACGCGATTCGAACCGCCTGGCGAGAGAGAAAACCGGCGTACATCGAGGTCGCTTGCAATATCTCTGGCGCCCCCTGTGCCGCACCGGGACCGGTCAGCGCTGTGACCAATGAGGAGCCGAGCGATCGTGCGTCGCTTGAGGCGGCCGTCCACGCTGCGGCGGAGTGGCTTCGTACAAAACTCAAACCGGTGATGGTGATCGGCAGCAAGCTTAGAGCTGCAGGCGCGGAACAAGAGGCGGTCCGGTTGGCCGAAGCACTCGGTTGCGCAGTCACGGTCATGGCCGCGGCAAAAAGTTTCTTCCCTGAAGACCATTCGCAGTTCGCCGGCATCTATTGGGGCGACATCAGCACCCCGGGGGCACGCGAGATCGTCGATTGGTCGGATGGGCTGCTGTGCGTCGGGCCGTTGTTCAACGACTACTCCACGGTGGGCTGGACGGCGATGCCGAATGGTTCCAACGTGCTGATCGCGGATCCAAGCCGGGTGTCTCTGCAGGGACACGACTTTAGCCGTATCCACCTGCCCGACTTCCTCTCGGCGCTCGCCCAGGTGTGCGAGAAACGCGATGCCACTATGGTCGAGTACCGGCGCATACGTTCGGAACCGCCGCGTGTGGGTGCTGCACCCGCCAGCGCAAGGCTAACACGCGCAGAGGCCCTAAGACAGATCGGCTCGCTTGTGACCACCGATACAACCGTGTTCGCCGAGACAGGCGATTCCTGGTTCAACGGTGTGTCGCTGAAACTGCCGGCCGGTGCACGGTTCGAAGTCGAAATGCAGTGGGGCCACATTGGGTGGACCGTACCCGCCGCGTTCGGTTATGCGATGGGCGCGCCAGATCGCCGGGTGATCGCTTTGATCGGTGACGGCGCGTTTCAAGTGACAGCCCAGGAAGTCGCACAGATGATCCGGCATAATCTCCCGATCATCATCTTCCTGATGAACAATCGCGGGTACACAATCGAAATCGAGATTCACGATGGACCCTACAACAATGTCAAGAACTGGGACTACGCGGGCCTGATCCAGGCGTTCAATGCCGAGGATGGTCATGGACGAGGCCTGCGCGTGACCACCGGCCATGAGCTGACAAATGCAATCGAAGTAGCGCTCGCCAACCACAACGGGCCAACTTTGATTGAGTGCACCATCGATCGCGACGATTGCACGCCAGAACTGATCGCGTGGGGTCGTAAGGTCGCGGCGGCGAATGCCCGCCCTCCTCGTCCCCAATAACGAAAGGCAGCGTCCATTACCACCTGCCCGATCAGACCAAGTAAGGGTACTAGGCAGATTCGTGTAATTTTACACGCTAAGCGCCGCCTTCATGGCCCTGTGGCGGCGTCGGACGAGCTTGCGTCCATGGATGTACTGGCCGTATAGAACGACGTTATCCCATTCGATAGGGCTGACGTGTTTGAGCATGGACAGGTCGACTCCGTTGGCGATCGGATCGCACTGAGTTAAGACCCGAGAGATTTCCCGCGCCTGCCAGTAGACGATACAGGCCAGGATCAGGGTCAGGCAGCTACAGGTGTTCATTTGCTCCCACAGCTCTAGGGAGTTGATTCGACCCCGCCGACCGTAGAAGACGTCCCGGGCAGGGCGTGAAGTTGCTCAACTTTGAGCAAACTGTCATGGAAGTCCAGGATGTTGGCTCGGGCGCAATTTTGCGGCCCAAGCAAGAGGAGCTGCTCAAGGCAGCGCGGCAGCGGTACACTGCCCGAATCTCGGCCAGGCCCGCCCAGGGCGCGACTCCGGCAGGCAGCAATGAGGAGGCTGGAATTTTACGCCAAAGAACAAAAGTTCGAGCGCCCGATAGTCTTCTGATGGCCCGCGCTGCCTCGATTTGTTGTCGGTCTCTCGCTAAGCTCGACAGGCTCTTAGAGCCGACCGCTTTGGGAAAGCGATCCCGCCTCCAGTTGGCGGCGCCGGAACAACTGTCATTTAATGCTAGCTGGCGAAGCAGAAAATTGGCCCGCATACAAAAAAAGGCGGACGCTACCATCGCCAAGCTCGAATCTCGCGATCGAGCTATTAAATCGATACCGAACTGTCCGAGTTTCGGCTATGGTTGTACGCAAGATCAATGGGCTACAGGAAGTAGGCAACGATGACCAGAGTTAGCGTCCGCGGAAGCGTCATTCGCTGGGCCATTGAGCGTTCCGGGAAGGCTTCCGCCATCCGGAACACGTTCCCGCAAACGGCGGCGTGGGAAACGGGAACAGCTCAGCCGACTCTCCGGCAGTTGGAATCCTTTGCCAAAGAGACTTCTACACCGCTCGGGTACCTCTTCCTTTCCGCTCCGCCCGAAGAACGGCTGCCGATCCCTGATTTTCGGACGCATGACGATCGACCGGTTCACCGGCCGAGTCCCGACCTTTTGGAAACCGTCTACCTCATGCAACGAAGGCAGGATTGGCTACGCGACTTCTTGGAACAACAGGGCGAAGATCCACTCCCTTTCGTGGGTTCCGCGAGATCCGCAGATCCTCCCGAAGAGGTCGCCAGGAAGATGAGAGACGTGCTGGGGCTATCGTGCCGATGGGCCGCCGGCTGTCGCACCTGGACCGACGCTCTGGCGCAATTGCGTCGCACGATCGAAGATCGCGGCGTAGTCGTTGTCGTGAACGGAATCGTCGGTAACAACACACATCGGAAACTCGATCCCAACGAATTTCGCGGCTTTGTCTTGGTCGATGAGCATGCTCCTCTTGTTTTTATCAACGGAGCCGACAGCAAGGCCGCGCAGATGTTCACCCTTATGCATGAATTGGCTCATGTATGGCTGGGGAAAAGCGCCGCTTTCGATCTTCGGGAACTTGAGCCTTCCCATGAACCAAGTGAGCAAGCCTGCAACCGGATCGCGGCGGAATTTCTCGTCCCGAAGCAAGAGCTGACCGAGTTTTGGAGCCGGGCGAAAGAGGAAGCAGATCCTATTCAGACAGTCGCAAGGGAATTCAAGGTGAGCGCGCTCGTTGCAGCCAGGCGTGCTCGGGACCTAAAGCTTGTTAGGCCTGCCGATTTCTCCCGTTTTTATCGTCGATATGAAGAGGGGGAGCGGCAAAAGAGGAAGGCACCGCGTGGCGGCGATTTTTACGCTACGCAGAACCTTCGTCTCGGCCGTCCTTTTGGGGAAGCGGTGGTTCGCGCCGTGAAGGAGGGAAAGCTTTCGTATTCGGAAGCTTACCGGCTCACCGGCCTCTACGGAACTGCGTTTCATCGATATTCGGCCCAACTTCACGGCAGAACAGACGCGTGAGCTGCGGCAATTTCTACCTATTGGACGCGAACATCTTCATAGAAGCGGCACGCCGGTACTACGCCTTCGATATCGCCCCGTGTTATTGGGTTGCTCTTGTCGAACGAGCAAGCGAGAACCGCTTGGCAAGCGTGGCCGCCGTCAAGGAGGATATTGATCGCGGAAAGGATGAACTCAAGGATTGGATTAAGCATTCGTTTCAGCGATGGATTCTACCGGCCGATGAGGAAACGATTAAGGCGTATGCACGACTCATGCAATGGTCGACGTCACATCGTGACTACACCGCTTCCGCCAAGGACGAGTTCGCAAGGGTCTCCGATGCTTGGCTGATAGCGCACGCAATGGCCAAGGGCTCTATCGTAGTGACCAATGAAACCTACGACCCAAAGATTCGGAAGAAGATTAAAATCCCGAATGCGTGTCGAGAATTTGGTGTCCGGTGCGTCAATACTTTCGAGATGCTTCGAGGCTTGGGGGTAAAGTTTGTCTAACGATCAATTCTCCTAAGCTTATTCCTACCAAAGCGGAAAGAATGACGGTTGCCGAGTAAGCTAGACTCGAACACGACCTAGTGAAGAGCTCCATTCACGGCCCCGGAACGACCTCGACCTCGGTTGCCTGGCCGACCTGTTGGGGAACCGCGACGTCGAAGAAGAGGTTTCGCGAGATCACCGCCTGCCGGACCCCGCGCTCGAGCTCGATGCCTACAGCCCCATGCTCGATCCAGTTGTGATCGATCACTAGGTCCCTCGCCACCACGGCGGCGAGACCGTTTGCACCCGCCCTCGGTCCCACATGAATACGGTGACCGAAGGCGAGGCGATTCCGGCGAAAGACCAGTCCGCGCGCCAGCTCGAAGGGACTGGCAAAGCGCTCGCCGAGCTCCCCGCCGGCCAGAACCCCGAGAACCCCGTGAGCGGGAAGCGGCGGAGCGCCGGCGGGAGGCTCCCCGTAGCTGGCCGCGACGTCGAGGACGTTTTCTAGGAACTGCAGAAAGGTTCCCGAGCTCTGCCAGATGCCGGAGCTCCGGCGCACCGTGTTCGCATCGAAGACCGAGTCGTAGAGATCGCTCTGACCCACGAAGAGACCGTTCGGATCCTCCGCTTCGTTCCCGAAAAAGACTCCATTGCCCTGCAGTTGATGGAGAAGGATCTGGCTCGTCGAATCGGGAGCGACGTCCCAGTCGCGATCGACCGTGAGGCGATCCCCCTCTGCTTGGACCACGGTCCGAACTTGACCCGCGCCCCGTCCGCTCACGATCTGTGCTTCGAGCCCCGTGCAATCGGCGGGAATCTTTTCCGCAAGGACGAGCTCTTTCCCGGAGCTCCGGGAGACCGCCGAAAGCAGGGGCGGGAGGTATCCCGCGGTCTCGATCCAGTCGGGAACCGTGGAACCGTCCTCCGGCGGCCAGGCCAAGAGGATCGTCTGCTCGGCGTTGTCCCGGACCGGGATCCAGGATTCGGCGCCGCTGGGCCGCTCGATCCTTACCCCGGCCCCTCGCAGCTCTCCCGGGACCAAGCGCGCACCGCGCAGAGAGATCGTCGTCCCCTGGATCCGTTCCACCGGGATCCATCGGACAGGGAGGCCGCCCTTCCTTAGCCACTTTCCCCGTAACGGCTCACCCCGAAATGCAAAGGCCATGCGATCGCCCCTTCCGAAGTCGCTGAAGTTGTTGTGTGCTATGATGAAGAATCGGCAGCCGTCCAGATGGCTCTGGAGGACGCTCCCGTCGGCCACCCAGTTGTCGAGAAAAGCAAGGTGGCGCCCTCCCACGGCGGTATGGGAAAAAGCCCCCATCGGGTTGGAAAAGTCGTTATCGACAATGCGCCCATTGCGGAGGTCGAGGAGCCGGTGGCGCATCCCGATGAACTCGCAGCCCGAAATTTCCACATTGCGGACTCCTCCCAAAAAGAGGGAGAGCTCCTCGTCCTCCCTTCCCGCCAGACCCCATTGTCCGAGAGACCACTGGGGATCCCTCTGGGGCTCCTGGCTCGGCGCTCCGGCAAAAGGCAAGTAGTCGATTCGCACGTTTCGCAAAAAGAGATCCCGGGTCTCCCAAGGAGTGGTAGCCACGTTGCTCCGGAACGCCAGGGGGATCTCGGCTTCGAACCGATCGAGCGGAAGCAGCCTGTCGGCGACCGCGGAAAGGTCGAGCAGCACCCTTCGCGCATTGCGCACCACCAAGGAAAGTCCCTCGATCGAGTACTGGCCGCTTCCGTAGAGAACGGCGGGAAGAAGATCGCTCGGGGAGCGCGGCGCATTCTGCGGCCACTTCAACCAGGAAAAGTCCTTGCCGTCTCCCTCGAGCAAGGTTTTCGGAGGGAGGAAAAAGGATTCCCGAACCGCGTAGATGCCCGCCGGCAGATAAACGATCCCTCCTCCCGCCTTTTCCGCGGCCGCCAGCGCCTTTCGCAGCGCGGCTGAATCGTCGGAGACGCCGTCCCCTCTGGCCCCGAATTCTCGCACGTCGAAGAGCGTCGAGGGCCAACTCTCGGCGTTTTTCACAACCAGGGTTGCTCCTCCCCCCCAGCCCCACTCGCCCCCGTGTCCATTATGCACCCAGATCTCGTAACTTCCGGCGGGCAGGTTCTCGGGCAGACGCACCGAGAGGCGATAGCGCTCCGCGCGCTCCGGCACGATCAGGGTCGACCGGCCCGTTCGGCTCTCCCGAAGCAGGACAAGCCTCTTCGCGGCTTCCTCGACATCGAGAACGAAATTCCGCCCGAAGATTTCGATCTCGCTCCCCGCCACCGCCTCGTTTTCCGCCAAGCCCGGGAGCAGGCGCTCGGGCTGGCTCCACTCGGGCTTCGGGCGGTTGAGGAGAAGCTTTTCTCCAGCCTCGTCCACGGCAAAAATTCCGGGCGCAAAGGCTCCCGGAATGGGAACCTTGAGCGCCGACGACGTGGCCTGTTGCACCGGCACGGAGACCACCATGGAAGGTGCCGGCGGAAAGCCGCTCCGGGGGGATTTGGGATCTCCATCTTCCAGGGGCCAGATTGCCACCGATCGAACTCCTCCCAGGTCGCCGCCGTAGAAGAGCGCCATCTCTCCCGGCGCGATCGGCTCCGAGACCCAGAAAATCTTCGCTGCGCGGGCAACGGGGCACAAACAGGAAAGAAAGAGAGCAAACGCCAGAGAAGCAACCCGGGCCATTCTGTGGGCCAGACTGCCTCAAGCGGGGTCGTGCAGCAAGCGGTACTCTTTCCGAATGCTTTCCCAGGGGTTGCAATTCGCAGGCGCCCCGGACAAAAAAGGGAGACGGATTTCTCCTTAATCGATGCCACAAGACGATCCCACTCCCTTCGCAGTGGAAACCCACAGGCTTACGCGGCGCTTCCGGAACTTTTGCGCCGTGGATAACCTGACGCTTCAGGTTCGAAGCGGAACGATCTTCGCCCTCCTGGGTCCAAACGGCTCGGGAAAGACGACTACGGTGCGCATGCTTACCACCCTGCTCCCTCCCTCTTCGGGAATGGCCCGAGTCGATGGACACGATGCGGTTCGGGATCCGGCCGGAGTTCGCGCCCGCATCGGTTATGTTCCGCAAATGCTCTCCGCCGATCCCGATCTGACCGGCTACGAGAACCTCTGGATCGGAGCGAAACTCTACCGGGTCCCACGCTCGGAGCGGCGCCGGCGGATCGAAGAAGCCCTCGCTTTCATGGGCATCGATCAACCGGAGGCGCTCGTTCGCCGCTATTCGGGCGGGATGATTCGCCGGCTCGAGATCGCCCAGTCGCTCGTGAGCCGGCCCCGGGTGCTCTTCCTCGACGAGCCGACGGCGGGGCTCGATCCCGCGGTCCGACGAACGCTCTGGCGCCACTTGCGGGAGCTCCGAGAACAGTGGAGGATGACGATCTTCCTCACTACCCATTACATGGAAGAAGCGGCGGAGCTCTGCGAGACGGTAGGATTTCTCCGTTTGGGAAAGCTCGTCAACGTCGGCTCTCCGGAAGAGCTCTGCCGGTCCCAAGGCAAGCAAAAGAGCCTGGAGGAGCTTTTCCTGGAAATCGCGGGAGAGCCGCATCCCTCCGCGCGGAGCTCTTACGCGGAGGTGCTCCGCGCACGCAAGGCGATCCGGCGCCATGGTTGAGAAAATTCCGGAGCTACTCGCGATCTGGGACCAGACCGCGGCGATCGCCGAAGCGGAGCTCCGCAAGCTCCGGCACGATCCCATCGAGCTCCTTACCCGAATCGTCCAACCCCTGCTCTGGCTTTTGATCTTCGGCAAGGTGATGGACCGGATCCGCGCGATCCCCACCGGGGGTCTTCCCTACCTCGATTTTTTGGCACCCGGAATCCTTGCACAGAGTGCCCTCTTCACCTCGATCTTTTACGGCATTTCCGCGATCTGGGAGAGGGACTCCGGAGTTCTCACCCGCTACCTCGTGAGCCCGGCTTCCCGCTGGACCCTCGTGCTGGGGAAGGCGCTCGGCGGTGGCGTCCGCAGCCTCGCGCAGGCGGTCGTGATCTTCGGCCTCTCCGCCATTCTCGGCGTCCGGATCCGGTGGCAAGTAGGCGCGATCCTCGCCATCCTCGCCTTCACCCTGCTCGGCTCGGCACTCTTCTCCACCCTCTCGTTGATCGTCGCCTGCCTGGTCAAGACACGGGAGCGCCTTATGGGCATCGGCCAGCTCCTCACCATGCCGCTCTTCTTCGCCAGCAACGCGATCTATCCACTCCATCTCATGCCGGAGTGGCTCCGGCTCGTCTCGCGCGTCAACCCGCTGACCTATCTGGTCGACGCTCTGCGGGCCCTCATGCTCGCCCACTCGCACAGCATGGTCGGCCTGAGCATCGATCTGGCGGTCCTCTCGATCACCCTGGCCGCCCTGACCGCGCTTGCCGCAAGGCTCTATCCCCGGATCCTCGTCTGATTTACCCCGAAGGGACCTCTTCTTTTCTCCATTTCCGGCTCGCAACTTGCGCGCGCTTGCCTTTCGATCGTCGCTCGATGCTCCCCTCGGAAACCTCTCTCCCCTCGCCTTTCCCATTCCCCGTGCCTTCATCCTCCGGCCGTCCGCAAACGGCGAGGCGGAGAAGAGAACCGGAAGGTCTCCCTGCAGCAAAACGGCGGCGAGCGCCCCATCGCAAGCCGCCCCGCTGGCAAGATGCGGCACGCCTGCTGATTTTCTCCCTTCCTCTTGTCTTTTTCATCGGGTGCAGCGCCGAGCAGAGAGCTGCGGCCGCCGAGGACCGCATTGCCGAATATCGCCGGCATCCTTCGGAAAGGACGAAGCAGGCGGCCGCCGAAGCCTTGGCGGCCCTCCATGAAGCGATCCGGCGGCGCGAGAAAGAGACGCTCAAGGGGAACCAGACGCCCAAGGAGACCGCCGAACTGGCCAAGCTGGAGCTCAGATGCACCCAGCTCGACCTGGAGTTTGCCAAGGCGAAGGTCGATGCCTTCGTCAACGGCGTTCAGAGGGCCTTCGAGGATCGGTAGATGTGACTAGCAAAAACAGCGAAATCCTCGTCGTCGGCGGAGGAATCGGGGGATTGACCACCGCATTCCATCTCGCCCACAAGGGCCGTTCGGTTCTGCTCCTGGAACGCGAGCAGAGGATCGGCTACCACTCGACGGGACGCTCGGCCGTCTTCTTCCGTGGAAGCCACGGTAGAGCGGCCGTTCGCGCTCTCTGCCGCGCCAGCCGTCCCTTCTTCGAGCATCCTCCGGAAGTCCTTCCGGAACAGGCGAAGCTCGCCAGCCCCCGGGACGCCCTCTTCGTCTCCTCCATAGTGGATCTCCCTACCTTGGCTTCCTTCGTCGAGGAAGTGGCGGCCGGCGGCACTTCGATCGAGCGCCTCTCTCCGGAAGAGGCCTGCGCTCGGGTTCCTCTTTTGCGCCGCGCATTCGTCGGAGGAGCCGCCCTGGAGCCCGGGGGAATGGACATCGACCTTCCCACTCTTCTCCGGGTCCTGCAGGAAGGAGTCCATCGGCGCGGAGGAAGCATCCGGCTCGGCGCGGGCGTGCAGGACGTGGAAAGGAGCGGCTCCCTCTGGCGGGTGCGAACCCCTACGGGGGACTTTGCGGCGCCGATCCTCGTCAATGCGGCAGGAGCCTGGTGCGACGAGATCGCCCGCGCTGCAGGGGCGGCTCCCATCGGCATCGTGCCGAAACGAAGAACGGTGATGACCTTCCGGGCCGAATCCCCGGCCGTGATTGCGCGCTGGCCCATGGTTCTCGAGGTAAAAGAGCGGTTCTATTTCCGTCCCTGGGGAAGCGAGATCCTCGCCTCGCCCGCCGACCAGACCCCGATCCCTCCCTGCGATGTCCAGCCGGAGGAGGCCGACTGCCGGATCCTCCTCCAAAGGCTTGCCGATGCAACGACCCTCCCGCTCGATCGGGCTTCCGTCGTTCGCCGATGGGCAGGGCTTCGCTCCTTCGTACCCGACGAGTGTCCGGTCATCGGATGGGATCCCGAACTTCCAGGCTTTTTTTGGACAGCGGCCCTGGGAGGCTTCGGTATCGAAACCTCCCCGGCGGTCGGCTCGATCGCCGCGGCCCTTCTTACAGGCGAACCGTTCCCGTCCCACGTGGCAGACCAGGGCGTTTCCGAGCGGGCATTCTCTCCAAGCCGCCTCCGGACATGATCCGCGCACAGCGGTGACCGACTCGGCAGAAAAAGGAGCGCCCTTCCCTCCCGCAAGGGGAGAAGAAGGGCGCTCCGGGCTCAGGCTCTCTCTACGAGAGCCCGAGAAAACTGCAGCTGCCTACATCTGCGTAATGCCGAACTTCGGAATGACCAGCTGGTCGGCGACCGCAATGATGCTCCGCTCCCCGCTCGGGTCGCTGAAGAAGAGCAATCCGCCAAAGCGGTTCGTCGTCTCGTGGTACATCGTCAGCCGCTGGTTCTCCCACTCGGCACTCGCCATCACCACTTCGAGCACCTTGGTCTCCCCGGGCGCAACCGGATCGGAGGGGGTGACCTTCATCGCCCCCCCGTAGACCTCGGGGAAATCCGGATTCCAGACATTCCCCGGAACCTGCTCGTTGAGGAACCGAACGTTGGCCGTCGTGAACTCCTTGAGCACCAAGGGGCGATCTCCGATGTTATGCACCTCGACCCGGAAGGCGAGCGTGCGGCTCGGGACATCGTAGGTCGCATCCAGCACCTTCGCCTCCACGTGGGACGGTTCCGGCGGAAGCGGGTCGTTCTTGATGATCGTCTCCTGGATCGGGATCGTATGCGGGAACTGGGATGCGGTCACCACATTCGCCACCACGATCAGGGCGATCGTTCCAAGACCGAAGATCAGCGCCACGGCCTTGTCCGCACCACTGATCAGCTCCTTGGCCCTTCCGGCCGCGACCACTCCCAGCCGGGAGGCAAAGGGCCTGCCCATCCAGAACCCAAGCCACGCCACCCCGATCAGGCTGGTCACCAGGGTCCAGATGAGCATCCGGTTCTGTCCGTAGTCCTCCAGGTTGACCGTGTTGCCCAAGAGCGTCTTGACCGGGTTGGTGAAGCCCTCATGGGTTCCCTCCACATCCACGTAGGTGGAAGGCCCGATCAACGGACCCGCATCCTTCATGCTCACCATCACCCCGACGGGCCAATGCCCAGGATAGCGAGCGCGGCCGAGGATCTTGTACTCGTAGGTGCCGCCCAGCTCCAGCAGCTGCGAACAGGACTGGAACCGGTTGTTGACCCAGGTGCCGAGGCGCAGGAACTGCGGTCCGGGAACAAAGAAGTTGACCCAGGTGATCCCCGAAAAGGCGATCTCCCTCGGCCAGATCGGCAGAAGCTGGAACTTCCCCGTCATCGTCATCTCGTCCCCAACCTTGAACTTCCTCGCGGAAAACTTGGTGTCATAGAAGATCACCGTCCGCATCCGAAGGAAGGCCTCCTGCGATTTCTCGCCCAGAGCCCAGAGACGGGAGGTCGCCGGCCCCGCCAGGACCATCCCCAGCAGCGCCAATGCCCCCGCTCTACCGACCAGCCGCATGAATCTCTTTCTCATCATCTCTTGATTCCCTTGTTTCCGAGAAGGGCCGGACCGATCCGCCGGCAAACGGCAACCCGTTCCAGCCCATCTCCCTTAGTTGGTTTTCGCCGGCACCGCGCTCTCGTACGGCTTGAAGAACTTCGTGCTGCCGAAGAAGTTGACTCCCATCAGCCACCAGAGCGCAAAGACGCAGACCGAAACAAAGCCCGAGAAGAAGGCGGCCACGCCGGTCACCCCTCCTGCGAAGCTCCGCATCGTTCCGGTCTCGACCACGCGCAGGTATTCGGGCGTGGAAGTCCGGACGTACATGTAGTTGATGAGGTCGGCCATGCTCATCAAGGACCCCTGGTATTCCACCGGCACATGGAAGGGGGCGAGCATCACCCAGTTGGTCGGGTAGAAGAGCCAGCCCCAGAGCTCGCCGCCCACGAGTGCGGTCACCAGCCAGTTGTCGGTGAGCATCAGCAGCACGTCGAGGACCACGGCCTGCGGGATCAACGTCTCCGGAAAGACGAAGTTCAAGGGATAGTGGACCCAGTTCCAGAAGTTGATGTACCGGTTCATCCACTGGCCGAACAGCAGCCCCACCACGCAGAGGGTTGCCCCGAACGGCATCCGGAACTTCGTCCAGAGAATCGCCATAACCGCCGCGGGGAAGCAGATATCCACGACGGGAGCGATGATCGGCCACCAGTTCCGGTCCTTCCAATCCACCCAGAACGACCAGTCCCCGGCCAAAAGCATCTGGTGCACATGATAGCTTCCCACCAGCAGAAAGAAGGTCGCGATGAGCACGGCCACGTCGAACTTGCGCGAGACCGCCTTCGCCTCCGCGTCCACTTGCGTATATTGCATTCTTTTCTCTCCTCCTCCGGAAGAGCAGGGGCGGGGCCGTTCCCCACCCCTCTCTTCGTTTTTCGTCTTTTCTACGTTTTGCGTCTCCTGGGGTTCCCTGCCGGCTCACACCGCGCAAGCGGCGCAGGCGGTGGGATCGCACGAGCTCTGCGGATCCTTCATCACCTCTGCCGGGCTCTGGATCGGCTTGCCGTAGTAGACATGGTTGATCAACGCCATGACCCGCGGGCAAACTTGAAGCCAGATTCCCAGAGCGCAGAGGACTCCCCAGCCGAACGTGACAAAACCCCAGTGCAGCGGCGCCACGAAGAGCTCCTCCATGAACCACCGGGTATGTCCGAACTCGTTGAGTCCGACATTCGGAAAGATCATCAGTGGGCTGGCGACCGCGATCGTAAAGGGCATGGAAAATGCCTTCGCGAACTGCGGCAGCCGGGTCATGGCATAGATCAGCGCCGCCACGCCCCATGCGATGTAGATGGGATAGCTCTGATAGAACTCCATGATGTGGCTTGGCGTGAAGTCGGTGTCCCGAATCACGGTCTGGTGATAGGTGCCATCCTGCTCGGTGAAGTAGCTGGCTCCGACATAGACGCTAAATCCGTAGACCACGACCATCGTGGTCAGATGCCAATACCGCTTGAGCTCCACGTCCGGCGCCAACCGATCGAGCATTCGATCCCGCGTCATCCAGATCCAGCCCCAAAGCAGACCGCACGTGATCGCTTCCAAGGCAAGCTCCGCATAGAGCATGCTCATCCAGTAGGATTCGAAATCGGCCGACGTATAATCGAGTCCTTTCGAGACCGCGAAGAGCTTAATATAGATCTGATCCAACAGGTAAAATACGGCCAGCGCCCCGATCGCAATACCCGCTCGCTTCCACGAAAACGCGGAGCGTGCAGGGATTGCCACCGCCGTCGCTGCCCCTTGTGCTTGCGCCATCCTATCCTCCTTTTCTCTATTTCTTTTTCCAGTCCGCCGGAGGCCTTTAAAGGCTTCCCAGGCCCCACAGGCGTCCGGCGCCTCCCAAGAAGCGCCGGTAAAGATCCCGCAGGCCTCCGCCAATCGGGCTTTCTTGAGCAACGGTAGCGGAGCCGGACAGGGCGTACAATCGGACCAAGTCCCCCTACCCCGACCGGGCAATGGGTCCATCACCCGGCCCGCAACGGAGGGTAGCGAGCATCGGTGAATGGCCCATAACCGGATGGGTCTATCCGCCGACGATATTCGGGCGACGCCTCGGGGAGACTCCAAGCGTAGCGATCCGTCGCCCGGCTGGCGGATGGCAGTAATCCAGGTTGGACGTAGCGCTGTCAGATGATTGCATACAAATATTTTATGCACAGTGATCACGAGAAGGCCAAGGAACCAGCCCGGGGCCTTCGCCCGGCTCGTCCATCGGAGATTGCCGGGGTGTCGCTTACGGCGTCCTGCCGGTGTGGGGAGCGGATAGAGGGGGTTCCTGCTGCGGCGTCCTCGGCAGCGGGTCGGCGCAACCAGGGCTTGGTGGAGTTAGCGGCTCTTTCTGCCAGCCGCTGGAGAAAGCTTCTGAGAAATGGCCGCTAAAAAAGGAGCGCCCTTCCCTCCCGCAAGGGGAGAAGAAGGGCGCTCCGGGCTCAGGCTCTCTCTACGAGAGCCCGAGAAAACTGCAGCTGCCTACATCTGGGTGAGGCCGAACTTCGGAATGACGAGCTGATCGGCGACCGCGATGATGCTCCGCTCCCCGCTCGGGTCGCTGAAGAAGAGCAGTCCGCCAAAGCGGTTCGTCGTCTCGTGGTACATCGTCAGGCGCTGGTTCTCCCACTCGGCACTCGCCAGCACCACTTCGATCACCTTGGTCTCCCCGGGCGCAACCGGCTCGGACGGGGTGATCTTCATCGCACCTCCGTAGACCTCGGGAAAGTCCGGATTCCAGACATTCCCCGGGACCTGCTCGTTGAAGAACCGAACGTTGGCCGTCGTGAACTCCTTGAGCACCAAGGGACGATCCCCGGTGTTGTGCACCTCGAGCCGGAACGCGAGCGTGCGGCTCGGCACATCGTAGGTCGCATCCAGCACCTTCGCCTCCACATGCGCCGGCATCGGCGGGAGCGGCTCGTTCTTGATGATCGTCTCCTGGATCGGGATCGTGTGCGGGAACTGCGATGCGGTGATCGCATTCGCCACCACGATCAGACCGATCGTCCCAAGGGCGAAGATCACCGCCACGGTCTTGTCCGCACCGCTGATCAGCTCCTTGGCCCGTCCGGCCGCGACCGTTCCCAGCCGGGAGGTGAAGGGCCTGCCGAGCCAGAACCCGAGCCACGCCACCCCGATCAGGGTCGTCACCAGGGTCCAGATGAGCATCCGGCTCTGCCCGTAGTCCTCCAGGTTGACCGTGTTGCCCAAGAGCGTCTTGATCGGGTTGGTGAAGCCCTCGTGGCTCCCCTCCACGTCGACGTAGACGGACGGCCCGATCAGCGGACCCGCATCCTTCATGCTCAACATCACCCCGACCGGCCAGTGGCCCGGATAGCGAGCCTTGGCGATCGTCTTGTACTCATAGGTGCCGCCCAGTTCCAGAAGCTGCGAACAGGACTGGAACCGATTGTTGACCCAGGTGCCCACCCGCAGGAACTGGGGGCCGGGAACGAAGAAGTTCAGCCAGGAGATCCCCGAAAACTCGATCTCCTTCGGCCAGATCGGCAGAAGCTGAAACTTCCCCGTCGTCGTCATCTCGTCCCCAACCTTGAACTTCCTCGCGGAAAACTTGGTGTCATAGAAGATCACCGTCCGCATCCGGAGGAAGGCCTCCTGCGATTTCTCGCCCAGAGCCCAGAGGCGAGGGGTCGTCGGCCCCGCCAGGACCATCCCCAGCAACGCCAGCGCCCCCGCTCTCCCCATCATCCGCAATACTCTCTTTCTCATCGTCTTCCTTCCTCCTCCCTAGCTGCGCCTCGCCTCGACGGTGGCAGCCTCATACGGCTTGAAGAACTTCGTGCTGCCGAAGAAGTGGGCTCCCATGAGCCACCAGGGCACGTACATACAGACCGAGACGAAGCCCGAGAAGAAGGCGGCCACGCCGGTCACCCCCCCCGCGAAGCTTCGCATCGTTCCGGTCTCCACGATCCGGAGGTACTCCGGCGTCGAGGTCCGGACATACATGTAGTTGATCACATCGGCGAGGCTCATCAGCGCACCCTGGTACTCGACGGGCAGGTGGAACGGCGCGATCATCACCCAGTTGGTCGGGTAGAAGAGCCAGCCCCAGAGCTCGCCGCCCACGAGTGCGGTCACGATCCAGCTCCCCGTGAGCATCAGCACGATATCGAGCACCACCGCCTGAGGAATGAAGGTCTCCGGAAAGACGAAGTTCAGCGGATAGTGGGTCCAATCATGGAAGTTGAAGTACCGGTTCATCCACTGGCCGAAGAGCAGCCCTAGACAGCAGAGCGTGGCCCCGATCGGCATCCGGAACTTCGTCCACAAGACCGCCTGCACCGCCGCCGGAAAGGTGATCTCCAGGATCGGAGCGACAATCGGCCACCAGTTCCGGTCCTTCCAGTCCACCCAGAACGACCAGTCTCCCGCCACCAGCATCTGGTGCACATGAAAACCGGCGATGAGCGCCAGGAAGGTCGACGCGAGCACAACCCAGTCGAACTTGCGCGAAACCGCTCTCGCCTCCGCATCTACTTGCGAATATTGCATTGCTTACTTTCCCCCTCTGCAAGAGTAGGGGCGGGGTCGTTCCCCGCCCCTCTCCTGCGTTCGTGTTTTTCTTCTTTTTCCGATTCTCGGGTTCCCTCACGGGCTCACGCCACACAAGCGGCGCAAGCGGCGGGATCGCACGAGGCCTGCGGATCCTTCATCACCTCGGCCGGGCTCTGGATCGGCTTGCCGTAGTAGACATGGTTGATCAGCGCCATGACCCGCGGGCAGATCTGCAGCCAGGTCCCAAGGATCGCGAGCGTGCCCCATCCGAACGTCACGAAGCCCCAGTGCAGCGGAGCCACGAAGAGCTCCTCCATGAACCACCGGGTGTGTCCGAACTCGTTGAGTCCGACATTCGGGAAGATCATCAACGGGCTGCCCACCAGGACCGCGT
>JBFXFN010000050.1:0-13763 GCA_050179015.1 Methylacidiphilaceae bacterium
AGTGGTGGGCAGGATATGGGTTGGCTTAGGATGTGCAACCCTCGCCAGCAGTAAAAGCAGGCGGAGACGATCAGAAAGCCGGCTGCGATCCAGCAGGATGCAGCCGCCCAAGAAAGTTTCAAGAGAGCGGCCGCCACGGCGATAAAAGAAAAAAAGGTTGCCGCCTTCCCAGTCAAGTGAGGATGGATCGGCACTTCTCTTTTGAGCAGCCGCAAAAAAGCGATCCCGCCGAGGAGTAGGCTGTCCCGGATGAGGACCAGAATGAGAAACCAGAAGGGGAGAGGTGCAGACTGCGGAGAAGGGAGGGTGGTCGAGCAGAGGAGAGAGACAAGCAGGAGGAGCTTGTCCGCCAGAGGATCGAGGATCCTCCCCAGCGGGCTCTGCTGCCGCCAGTGCCTGGCGATGAAACCGTCGAGCGCGTCGCTCAGCGCGGCTGCCAAAAAGAGAGAGAAACCCGCGATCCGAAAGCGATCGTCAGCGGATCCCTCTGCTTGACTCTTGCCGTACTGCCAGAGGAGAGCGGCGATAGCCGGGATGCAGAGCAGCCGCAACACAGTGACACGATTGGCCCATGTCATGAGGCAAAAGTCTCGATCGCACGGTGAATGCGGTGAAGGACCCGATCTTTGCCGAGGATCGTCAGGGTGGGATAAAGGCTCGGCCCTACCTCGCGTCCCGTAGTGGCCACACGCGCCGGATGGACATAGGTCCGAACGGCCGTTCCGTGAGTCTGCGCAAGCTTCTGAAAGCGCGCCTCCAGCACTGGAGATGCAAAGTCAGATGCTTCCGAGAGGTCGGCCAGGAGTTCTCGGAGCGCCTGGATGCCGGCAGGATTTAGGAATCGTTTGACGGCGTTGGGTTCGAAGCGGACTTCTTCTTGGAAGAAGGGGCGAGCCCATTCTGCCAGCTCCTTTCCCGTTTTCACCTTCTCTTTGACCAAGAGAACGACTTCTTTCACGTAATCCGGCTCCCATTTCTCGCACGAGATGCCGGCGCTCTCGATCCATCGTTGCGCATGGGGCAGGATCTCCTCTACGCTCAGGCTTCGCAAGTAGGTCCCGTTCATCCAGAGGAGCTTGTCGGCATCGAAGCGGGCGTTGCTCCGATGAATCTGGTTGAGTTCAAACCTCTCGATTGCATCCTCGATCGGAAAGAGTTCGCGGTTCTCCCGCAGCGACCACCCGAGAAGGCAGAGGTAGTTGCGAACCGCCTGGGGCAGATAACCGCCCTCTCGATATTCGGCGAGCGAGGCGCCGAGGTCGCGTTTGCTCATCTTCGAGCCGGTGCGATTCAAGATGAGCGGGATATGGGCATATCGGGGTGCGGTCCCTTCCAGGGCAGCGGCGAGTGCCAGATGCTTCGGGGTATTCGAGAGATGGTCTTCTCCGCGGATCACATGGCTGATCCCCATCTCCAGATCGTCGACGACATTTACGAGATGAAAGACCGGCGATCCATCCTTTCGCTGGATGACAAAATCCTGTTCCAGGGTGCAATCGAAACAGACTTCTCCGCAGATCAGATCTTCAACCACGATCTTCTTACGCGGCATCCGAAAACGAATCGCCCCATCACTTTCGTATGCTTGATTGCGATCAAGGAGTAGGCGAAGCGAGCGATCGTAGATCTCGCGCCGCTCGCTTTGAAAGTAGGGTCCCCGGTCGCCGCGCACGCCTCCATCCGGCAGAGGCCCTTCATCCCAGTCGAGGCCTAGCCATCGGAGACCCTCGAAGATGACACGCACCGCTTCGTAGGTATTTCTCGCCGTATCGGTATCCTCGATGCGCAGAACAAACTGCCCCCCCGTGTGTCGGGCGTAGAGCCAGTTGAATAGGGCGGTCCGTGCCCCACCGATATGGAGGTAGCCCGTCGGCGACGGGGCGAAGCGGACTCGCACGCCGCTCATGCCCCTCCTTCGCCGGCAGGCCGGCTTGCCGTTCGCCGCAACAATCCGCTTGTGAAGGTGACAACGGATCGGTCCGCTTCCTCGAACCACTGTTCATAATAGGTGCGTTCAAACCGCGCCTTCGGCTCGGCGATGCGAAGCAGCAGCGCGACCGCACCGACTCCATCGAAAAAGCGATCGTTTCGTTCCCGCCCGAGGTGCGCAAAAAAACCGGAGAGGTCTCCCTGCTCCACCGCCTGCCAAAGCTCCTCCTCCCAGAGTCGGGTCTGCTCAAGGACAGATGGGGTCACCGCAAAGGGGTGTCCGAAGCGCGGACCCATGTGGCACCCATCGACGCTGACGATCAACTGCATGCGCTCTCCATAAGCTTGCCGCAGGGAGAGGAGTGATGTCGCCCACTGGTCGAACGCGGAGTTCGGACAGGGGGCTCTTCCCTGTTCGACCCATTCGAAGAGCCCTCCGCAAAGAAGGGGAAGAAAGCGCACGGGGCGATCGCTGCCCCGAAAGGCGCGAAGGGCTTGAAGAAGCACAATTGGAAACTCGATCGAGTGCTCGCCTTCGTGTGCCCCTGGGTCTTGACAGGGGAAAGCGACTCGATTCCGCAGCCATTCGATCGCCTCGACCTCCGCGAAGGCTCGACCGAGCGGAGTGAGGAGATCGCGGTCGTCGATGCTCCATTCGAGCCTCGAGCGGTGCCCGACGCCCAAAATGAGGTAGACGTCCGCTTCCGGAGCCATTGCCAGCGGAGCAAAGGCATGAGTGTACGCTCTCGGACTGACTCGGAAATCGATGTGAGGAGAGAGAATGCCGAGGAGATCGGTTCGACTCTGCGCGGAAGACGGTAAACGAGCGGCACCCGGTTTGGAAAAGAAGGAGCGGAAATAGGATAGGGTTTGGAGCCCATCGCTTGGGTAGCAGGTGCCTGCGCAGCGACAACGGATCGTCCGTTGTCTGCGGTTCGGCGCGGAAAGGACCATGCAGATCATTCTTCGAGAAAAACGGCTCAGGCAAAGCAAAAGTTTGCGATTTCCGGGAGAAAGGGAGCATCAGGAACGAGTTGGGGGGACTCTCGCCGATATTCCGATCGCAACGATCACGATAAGCTAAAAACTACCATGACTCCTGCGACTGAGCAAAACCGGCAGCCGGCGCCTCTGCCGACTCGAGTGGGGCTAACGCCCTTCAGATCACCGTTCCGTGCGGTATGATGCCGCCGCGGGGAATGATCACGAGCCCATCTCGGATGAAGAAGGAGTCCCCATCCATGGATGTCGGTTTGCCTTTGGGAGAAACTCGCACATTGTCGCCCACTCGGGTGTTCTTGTCGACGATAGTTCCCTCGAGGAAACTATTCCGGCCGATACCCAATCTAGGTAGGCCGCGCCCTTCCGCCCCGAGTGCTTGCGTGTCGGTCTCGTAGTAGTCGTTTCCCAGGAGCAGTGTGTCTTTGATCGTTGCTCCGGGAAGGACGATGCTTCGAATGCCGATCAGCGAATGCTCGATTTTTGCATCCGAAATTACGCTGCCCTCGGCAATGAGAGAGCCGGAGACGTCGGCCTGAGTGATCTTCGAGCTGGGCAGGTAACGCGCCCGTGTGTAGATCGGAAAGCGGCTGTCGTAAAAATCAAACTTCGGCTCTGGGTTGCAGAGGTCGAGATTTGCTTCATAGAAGGCGCGAATCGTGCCGATGTCTTCCCAATACCCGGAGTGGATGTAGGCGAAAACCCTGTGGTTGGGAATGAGCCGGGGGATCACGTCTTTGCCGAAATCCGGCTCCCCGCCCATTAATGCGTTGGTCAAGACCTTCCGATTGAAGAGATAGATTCCCGTGGAGGCCCAATATTGCGGCTCTTCCTGAGGCAGACGAAGAAGGGAGACGAACGGATCGCCGATCGCCAGCTTTGTGAGAAGCGATGGATCTTTAGGCTTCTCGACGAAGGAGGCGATCCGACGCTCCTCGGTCACTCGAACAATCCCGAAACCGCTTACGCGGCTCTGATCGACCGGAGCCACGGCGACCGTCAAGTCCGCGCAGGCCGCTACATGCTGTTCGATCAATGCCCGGAAATCCATCCGGTAAAGCTGATCCCCAGCCAGGATCAGCACCAGCTCGTGGGGATGACTCGCAAAATGGCTCAGGTTCTGCCGTACCGCATCGGCGGTGCCCTGGTACCAGTATGAGCCTTTCATGGTCTGCTGCGCGGCCAATAGTTCCACGAACCCCTGGGAATAGTCGTCGAACCGGTAACTCTGTTGGATGTGCCGATGCAGGGAGGAACTTTGAAACTGGGTTAAGATGAAGATGCGCTTGAGGTCCGAGTGAATCGCGAGGCTGATGGGGATATCGACCAGCCGATACTTTCCGGCCAGGGGGACCGCAGGTTTCGCGCGCTCCTTGGTCAGCGGAAAGAGTCGCGTGCCGGCTCCTCCGCCCAGGATAACCGTGATCACGTCGAATGGAGAGAAGTTGCTGCCGTTCCATCGAGTCATAGCGATTGACGAAGGTTCTTCCCGAAGAATAATGGCAACCGACTATGTGCGGAATTGTCGGTTATCTCGGACAAAAGGAAGCGCAACCCCTCTTGCTCAACGGGCTGCGCCGACTCGAATACCGTGGCTACGATTCGAGCGGAATCGCTACCCTCAAAGACGGCCTTCTCGGCATCGTCAAGCGCAAGGGCAGGATCTCCGAACTCGAAATCGCCCTCCAAAAACAGGGTCTCCCGGGAAAAATCGGCATCAGTCATACTCGCTGGGCTACCCATGGAATCCCGAGTGACGCCAACGCCCACCCACATCTCGACCAGTCGCATCGGCTCGCCATCGTGCATAACGGGGTGATCGAAAACTACCAGCTTTTGAAGCAAAGGCTATCCGATTCTGGCCATCATTTTGAATCGGAAACGGACACCGAGGTTCTAGCGCATCTCATCGGCGAGGCCTATGATCGCCGGCCTCCCGATGATCCCCAAAGGCTCGAAAACGCGGTCCGAGCCGCCTTGGCGGAGATAATCGGCACCTACGGCATCGCCGTCATTCACGCGGACTGTCCAAACCTGCTGGTCGGTGCGCGTCGGGGGAGTCCGCTGATCTTAGGTATCGGGGACGGGGGCTTTTTCCTGAGCAGCGACGTTACGGCCATCTCCGGCGAAGCGCAGCGCGTCGTCTACTTGAGCGATGGCGACGTCGTCGCGATTCGTTCCGATGGATTCGATATCTCCTCGCTCACACGTCCCAGGGTAGGATTCGAGATCAGCCATGTAGAAAAATCGGAAGCGGAGAGTGACTTGGGGGATTATCCGCACTACATGCTTAAGGAGATCTTCGACCAACCCGAGGCGATCCGGAATGCGATGCGCGGACGCCTCGATCTCGAGGAAGCGACCGCCAAGTTGGGCGGTCTCAACATGAACCCGCACCAGTTGTTGCGCATCCAGCGGATTCTGATCGTCGGCTGCGGCACGGCCCGTCACGCAGGGATCGTGGGAGAGTACCTGATCGAATCTCTGGCCCATCTTCCGGTGGAAGTCGATTATGCGAGCGAATTCCGTTACCGGAATGCTCCGCTCGACGGAGAGACCGTGGTCTTTGCGGTCAGCCAGTCCGGGGAGACCGCCGACACGCTCGCGGCCGTGCGGGAGTCCAAGCGGAAGGGGATGCGCGTCCTGGGAATTTGCAATCAAGTGGGGAGCACCATCGCCCGGGAAACGGAGGGAGGCGTCTATATGCACGCGGGTCCGGAGATCGGCGTCGCGGCAACCAAATCCTTCACCTCCCAGGTGCTGATCTTCCTGCTGCTTGCAGTGCTGCTCGGCCGATTGCGATACCTTTCCGCCCGCCAAGGGAAAAAGCTGATCGAAGCGATTGAAAAGCTTCCGGATCAAGTGGAAAGCATTCTCTCCCGTCACGGGGAGGTGCGCACGATCGCGGAGAAATATGCGGATGCCGAGGCAATGCTCTTCCTGGGTCGGCAGTTGCAATTCGGGATCGCTCTCGAAGGGGCGCTGAAGATGAAGGAGATCACCTACATACGGGCCGAAGGCCACCCGGCGGCCGAGCTCAAGCATGGGGTGATCGCCCTGGTCGATGAGCGAATTCCGAGTATCTTCCTCTGCCCGCAGGACGGCGTCTACGACAAGAACGTGAGCAACATCGCGGAGGTGAAAGCCCGCAGCGGTCCGGTGATCGCCGTGGCGAGTGAGGGGGACGACCGGATCGGCGAGCTGGCCGACGACGTCTTTTATGTACCCCACTGTTCCGAGCTTCTCGCCCCTATCCTCACCGTGCTGCCTCTCCAGCTTCTGGCCTACTACACGGCGGTCTCCCTCGGGCGGGATGTCGATAAGCCGAGAAACCTCGCCAAGAGCGTGACCGTCGAGTGAGCGACCGCGGGAAGTGCCCCGTTCCACTTTAGGCCAAACGGGAAAGTTCTGGATTGACCGACCGGCCTTCCAGCGTGCGCGCAGGGGGTTCCGTCGGGGCCTCCGAATCGGGTCGCGGGCTGGGCGAGGCGGTTTCCGTTCGGGGCCCGGGCCAGACCGGAAGGGTAACGGTCACGGCAGTGCCTTTCCCTGGCTCGCTTTGTAGATCGACGTTTCCTTGGTGAAGATCGACGATTCGCTTGACGATGGAAAGGCCAAGCCCCGTTCCGCCCGCTTGCCGGCTCCTGGTCTTGTCGACTCGGTAGAAACGCTCGAAAACATGAGGAAGATCGGTAGGAGGAATCCCCACACCCTGATCGATCACTCGAATCGACACCACTGCTCCTTCCGTGTCGGCTTGAATGCGGATGGGAGAGTCGGGTTCAGAGTATTGAATCGCGTTTTCCACCAGATTGTAAAAGACCTGTTCGAGGCGGAAGGGATCCCCGTCGATCTTGGGTAGATTCTCCGGAAGCTGTACGACGAGACTGATCCGTTTTTCCTGCAGGGGCTGACGGAGATCCGCTTCGATCCTTCGCAGGAAGTGAGGTAGGGAGACGGGAGAGCGTTCGAGATTCATGCGGCCCGGCTCCAACGCGGATAAGGTAAGCAGGTCGTTGACGAGCTTGCTCAGGCGCATGGAGTGGCGGCGGAGGATTTTCAAGACCCGCTGCACCTCCTCCGGAGTGAGTCCGGATGAGGTGTTCAGAAGAGTTTCGACGTAGCCGCGAAAAATCGATAGAGGAGTGCGAAGTTCGTGCGAGACGTTGGCGAGAAACTCCTTCTGCCGCTCTGCTCTCCGCTTGTGCTCGGTGATGTCATGAAGCACAAGGAGAACCTGCTGGTTCGGCATGTCCGGCTCGTCCCGCATGGGCACGGCGTTGGCGATCAGAAAAAAGCCGGATTCGGACCGAGGCAGGCCGGGGAGAGAGATCTCTGCCGAACGGGCTTCCTGTCGAGCAAAGGCTTCGCTAATCAGACGATCGATTTCGGCGATGCGAAGGGCCTCTAGGATGGTCCGTCCCGACGGCTCCGAGCCGAGTCGGAACTGATTCACCAACACTTCATTGGCGAGCTCGACCCGATGATCGCGGTCGACGATCGCCACTCCTTCCATCATATTCCGGAGGACGCTGCGAAAATTCTCTCCCTGCTGTTCGATTTTTTCTGAGAGCTTCTCCCTAGCGGAGAGGATCGTTTCCAGACGACTTGCCACTCGGGACAGGCTCCGAGGGCCGAAGATGACGAACGAGCGAGGCCGATGCCCTTGGACGATCTCTTCGGCAATGCGCTCTAGCTTGGCGGCCGAACGCATCCAAGCGAACAGGTGAAGGAGGGTGGCCGCCAGAGCCGATCCAAGAAGCAGGATCAGGAAAGAGGAGGGCGTCATTCGTCGGGGCCGCGCGGTAATGGACTCTCCCGAGCAGGTTGCTCCGTTGTTCCGCGCTTGACGCGGAAGCGATAGCCGATCCCGCGGACCGTTTCAATGTAGTGGGCGGCTCCTCTGAGCTTATCGCGCAAGCGGCGGACATGGGTGTCCACGGTGCGCGTATCCATCGCGCTCTGGTACCCCCAGACCTCCCGCAGCAGGTCCTCCCGTCTATGGACTCGTCCCCGCCCGCGAAGCAGCACGTTGAGCAAGCGAAATTCGGTGGCGGTCAGGTCTATGCGGCGGCTGCGGACGAATGCCTCATGCCGCTTGGGATGGACGACGAGGTTTTCGTGACGGATCGGCTCGGGCGGCAGAGCGCGTTCTCCGCGGCGGCGCAAGAGCGAGCGGGTCCTGAGAATCAACTCTCGTGGGCTGAAGGGCTTGGTTAAATAGTCGTCGGCGCCCAGTTCGAGGCCTTGGACTCGATCAGCCGCTTCCGCTTTCGCAGTCAGGATCAGGATAGGCAGATCGGTCGTCGTCGGATTGCGGCGCAGGGTCTGGCAGACTTCCAGACCGTCTAGCTCCGGGAGCATAAGATCCAAGACCACCAGGTCAGGGAGGCCGCTCATCGCTTTTTCCAGGCCGTCCGTGCCGTTCGAGGCGCGGACGGTGTGGAAGCCTGCGGATGTCAGGTTAAGGCAGATCAGTTCCAGGACATCGGGCTCGTCTTCTATAACAAGGACTACGTGATCGCGAGAGGCGACTCTCATTATTCTGGGCCAGAGGATACTTGAATGCAAGAGAGAGCGCAATCCTCGGGCGGAGCGGGCTGCGGCTGAGTTGGAGAGAGAAAGGACGCGTTCGGCTTGTCTTCGAGAGCGGACTGCCGTAGTATGCTGGTGAATAAGTTACTACGATGTCTGTCGAAGGACTATCCCGCCCGCAGCCGGCGAATGCAATTCTGTACGATGCGTCAAAGATCGACAAGCTGGAAGGCCTGGAAGCCGTGCGCAAGCGCCCGGGCATGTACATCGGCCACACCGACGAACGCGGGCTGCACCACTGTGTTTTTGAAGTACTCGATAACTCGATCGATGAGCATCTCGCCGGCTTTTGCACCCGAATCGAGGTAACGATCCACGTCGATGGCTCGATCTCCATCCGCGACAACGGCCGCGGCATTCCGGTGGATCTCCACCCGAAGTTCAAGATTCCCGCGGTCGAACTGGTCCTCACCAACCTGCACGCTGGGGGAAAGTTTGGTCAAGGAGCCTACAAATATTCCGGGGGTCTCCACGGAGTGGGAGCCAAGTGCGTCAACGCACTGTCGGAGTGGTTCGAGGTTGAGGTCTGCCGAGATGGGAACGTCTATCATATGGAGTTCCATCGAGGAAAGACGGTTAAACAATTGGAGACAATTGGGAAAAGCCGCGCCACGGGCACCTTCATCACTTTCAAGCCGGATTCGGAGATCTTTACAGACACCCAGGAGTTTAAGACGGATATTCTCGCACCGCGGCTTCGCGAACTCGCCTTTCTGAACCCCGGCTTGGAGATCACCCTTTCCGATGAGCGAGTCCTGGAGGCCGAGAAGCCGACGACCCATCGCTTCTTCTACCGGCAGGGAATCGAGGAGTTTCTTCAGCAGGTCACGGGGAGCATGGAGCTGCTTCACCCGAAGCCCATCGTGATCGCGCGGGAAAAGGACGACATTCTGCTCGATTGCGTCTTGCAATACACCGAGGGGTATGCCGACCAGATTCTTTGCTATACCAACGGGATTCCCAACCCGGATGGAGGCACCCATCTTTCGGGTTTCCGGACCGCGCTCACGCGTTCGGTCAATCAGTACGCGAAGGCCAACAGCCTATGGAAGGACAAGGATCCTGCAATCTCTGGAGACGACGTCCGGGAGGGCCTCTTCTGCGTGCTCTCTCTCAAGCATCCCAATCCCAGCTTCGAATCCCAGACCAAGGTCAAGCTGGTCTCGCCGGAGGTCGAAGGCATCGTTGCATCTCTGGTCTATGACGGACTGATGTCTTTTTTTGAAAGAACTCCCGCCGTCGCTCGAAAGATCGTTGACAAGGCGCTGACCGCTGCGCGCGCGAGAGAAGCGGCTCGGAAGGCAAGGGAAGCCGTCCGCAAAACCGCGCTCTCCGGGAAAGGGTTACCGGGAAAGCTTGCGGATTGTTCGACCCGGAGCCCCGACGAAGCGGAGCTTTTTATCGTGGAAGGGGATTCGGCTGGAGGTTCGGCCAAGCAAGGGCGAGACCGGCAGTTTCAGGCTATCCTTCCCATTCGAGGAAAGCTGATCAACGTGGAGAAGGCGAGGCTCGATCGGGTCCTCCAAAATGAAGAGATCCAGACGATCATCACCGCGGTCGGCACGGGTATCGGAGAGGGTGACGGGGAAGGAGCATTCCAACTCGACCGGCTTCGCTATCACAAGATCATCCTGATGACCGATGCAGATGTCGACGGCTCTCATATTCGAACGCTTCTTCTGACCTTCTTTTATCGGCAGATGCTCCGGCTCATTCAGGAGGGCTACGTCTATATCGCTCAGCCTCCCCTCTACTTGGCGACGCGTAAGAAGAAAGAATGGTACGTTCGGGACGACGCGGAGCTGAATCAAACCCTTATCGAACTCGGCGTGCAAGAGGCCAAGGTGGAAGACCTTCGGGGAGGACGGGTCTTTTCCGGAACCGAGCTTATGGGAGTGCTCGGCCTTTTGGAGAAGCTCGACAAGTTCGCACACTCCTTGAAGAACCATGGCGCCGATTTTGGGGCTTACTTGGAGAGCCGTGATCCGGAGACAGGAGCGCTTCCGCTCCACCTCGTTCGGGTGCGGGAAGGCAACCGCGAGGAGGTCCATTTCTTTTGTTCGGATGCGGATCTCGCCCGCTTTGCGGAAGCTAATCCCGATTTAGCCCTTTTCGAGAATGAACTCGGCGGGAGTGAAAACGAGGGCGAGCTTTCCGCGGGAGAGCCGCAGGCGGGGTCGGACGGAGAGTCGGAGATCCCTGCCGCGGAAGCGGCCGCCGCCGAAAGTGGCGAAATCGGGGAGGAGGCGAAAGCTCGATTCCGTCGGGCGACCCATGTCGAGCTTTACGAAAGCAAGAGCATTCGGGAAATGCTCGATCAATTGGCGGCGCGGGGGATGGCGATCTCCCGAGCCAGCTCTCCGGAGCCGCTTTACGCCTTTAGCGAAGGGGAGGAGGAGAACCGTCGGCTCCTTCATTCTCCGAGCGACATCTTGACCGCCGTCAAGGAGGTCGGCAGGCGCGGGATCGAGATCAAGCGGTTCAAAGGGCTTGGGGAAATGAACCCGAAGCAGCTCTACGAAACGACGATGGATCCGGCGCGCAGAAAGCTCTTGCGAGTCGAGATCGCCGACGCGGCCACGGCGCAGGAGATCTTTGCAACGCTGATGGGCGACGTCGTCGAGCCCCGGCGGCGATTCATCGAGGAAAACGCGCTTCACGTGCGCAATCTCGACGTGTGAGCGGGCGGGCAATGGGAGGATAGATCGCATGCCGGATGGCACAACCGATGGGGAGAGGCAACCCCTTCTTGGCAGGGCGGAGCGCTTCGAGTCGCGTGATGTCTCCGAGGAGATGCGCAACTGTTTCCTCGACTATGCGATGTCCGTCATCATCGCCCGCGCGCTCCCGGACGTGCGCGACGGGTTGAAGCCTTCGCAGAGGCGCATCCTCTATTCGATGCACGAACTCGGCTTGGCTCCGAATCGGAAGCATCTCAAATGCGCCAAGATCGTCGGCGAAACGATGGGAAACTACCATCCGCACGGCGATCAGGCGATCTATCCGACGCTCGTCCACATGGCCCAACCCTGGGCGATGCGCGACCCCTTAATCGACGGGCAGGGAAACTTCGGATCGGTGGAGGGAGACCCGCCCGCGGCAATGCGATACACCGAAGCCCGGCTGACCCATCTCGGTTCGCTTCTGATGGCGGACATGGACAAGGAAACGGTCGATTTCGTTTCGAACTACGATGAGACGCGGACCGAGCCCGTCGTCTTTCCGGCGGCGTTCCCTAACCTGCTCGTCAACGGAAGCACGGGCATTGCGGTAGGAATGGCGACCAACATCCCTCCGCATAATCTGGGAGAGCTCGTGCAGGGTGTCTGTGCGCTGATCGATAACCCGACATTAACTCTAGAGGATCTGCTCCAGTTCGTCCGGGGGCCGGATTTCCCTACGGGAGGAATCGTGGTCGGCCAGGAGGGGATTCGGAATTATTTCCTGACCGGAAAAGGCAGCGTACGGCTCAGAGCACGCCTGCACGTAGAAGAAGCTCGGAGCGGGCGGGCGACGATGATCGTCGACGAGATCCCCTTCAACGTGAATCGAGCCACCCTAGTGGAGCGGATCGGCGATCTCATCAGTGAAAAGCTGATCGACGCGACCGACGTGCGGGATGAGTCCGACGAGAAGACACGGGTGGTCATCGAGCTACGCCGTGACGCCGTACCAAAGGTGGTCGAAAACAATCTCTATCGGCTTACCCCTCTTGAAACGATCTTTGCCGTGAACTCGCTAGCGATCGACGGAGGGCGGCCGCGCACCCTCAATCTCAAGGAGATGCTGCTCGCCTACCTGGAGCACCGCAGAGAGGTCGTCCTGCGCCGGAGCCGCTTCGAGCTTCGGAAGGCCGAAGAACGAGCGGAGATCCTGGAGGGGTATCTGATCGCCTTGGCGAACTTGGATGAGTTCCTCCGCGTGATCCGGGGAGCGGCCAATCGCGAAGCCGCTCGCATCGAGCTGGGGGGATATGAGTTTACTCAAGAGCAGGTAGAAGCCTTCGGGATCGTCGTTCGTCATGGGGATCGGTTGGAGAACGGCCGATACGTGCTTTCCGACGCGCAGCTCGATGCGATCCTCGACCTTCGTCTTTATCAACTCACCGGCCTCGAGAGGGAAAAGATCATCGAGGAGTATCAAAAGCTGATGGAGCGAGCACGGGAGCTCGAGGAGATTCTAGGGAGCGAGGCGCGGGTTCTGGCACTGATACGAACCGAGTTGCTGGAGGTCGCCGCCAAACGCGCCACCCCGAGACGGACCGAGATTGTGCCGGCGGAAGGTGAGGTTGCTTTTGAAGACCTGGTGGCTCGGGAATCGGTCGTCATCACTCTGACGCATCGGGGTTATATCAAGAGGACGAGCTTGGCCAACTACCGCCTCCAACGGCGCGGCGGACGAGGGGTGATCGGGATGGTGGCTCAGGAGGGCGAGAGGACCGAAGGAAATGATTTTGTGGAGCACCTCTTCACGGCTTCCACCCATGATCACCTGATTTTCTTCACTACGGCGGGGCGTGCCTATGTCGAACGCGTCTATGAAATTCCTGAGATGGCGCGGGCGGCCAAGGGGAGAAGCATTGCCAACGTGCTGGAGCTCGCGCCGGACGAAGAAATCGCAGCCCTCCTTCGCGTAGGCACATCCGCCGAAGAGGGAGCGGCCTGGGATCGCCCTGGCTTCCTCTTCTTTTGCACCGCGCTCGGTCAGGTAAAGAAGACCCCGCTTTCCGAGTTTGCTCACATGCGCAAGAAGGGGATCCGGGCGATTCACATCTCCGAAAAGGATCGGTTGATCGATGTGAAGTTCACTACTGGGGATCGCGAAGTCGTTTTGATCACACGACAGGGCTTGAGCATCCGCTTTTCCGAGGCGGACGTTCGCTCCATGGGTAGAATCGCCGCCGGTGTGCGGGGTATTCGTTTGGGGAAGGAGGACCGAGTTGTGGCGGCTTCCGTGGTCGATCCTGCCGCGACGCTCTTGGTGGCCGGATCGAGCGGGCTTGGGAAGCGGACCAACTTCGAGGAATACCGCCGGCAGGGCCGGGGGGGCAAAGGAGTCATCACCATGAAGATGACCAAGAGGACAGGGGAGGTGGTTGCCGCCCTCTCCGTGGTGGATGGGGATGAGCTGATGCTCCTCACGCAAAGAGGGCTCACCGTTCGTATGCCGGTGAAGGGGATTCGACGAGTCGGCCGCAACACCCAAGGAGTGCGCCTGCTTCAGTTGGATCAGGGCGACCG
>JBFXFN010000050.1:13863-16765 GCA_050179015.1 Methylacidiphilaceae bacterium
CGCTTTCGGCCCCCTTCCGCAGCCGTTCGTTGATCGCACGGCCTAGACCGTGATCGGGTACGAGCATGGCAAAGATCCGGCTCACCCCGCTTTCGTCCAGGTCGCGAAGCTGACCGAAGAGATTGGCCGCCGCCTCCTCCAGGCGGCCGGATGGGGAAAGGCTGCGGCAGATTGCAAATCCCTCCCGGCAGGGACCCCAAGCCAGAAGCCCGGCCGACTTTCGTTCGGAGAGCGGGATCTCTTCCGGCGCGCGGACGAGGACGAGGGGCGCCCGTAAAGCATACTGTCGAGGGAGTCCGTCGAACGCCGATCGCGGACCGCTTTCGTCTATTCCTCGGTCGATCGGGCCGACCTCTTCCTCCAGGACTTCCTGGGGGATTCCTCCTTGACGGACCAGGACGGGCCGCTCAAGCGAAAAGGAGATCACCGTCGATTCCACGCCCACCCGGCAGGTATCGCCATCGAGTACCAGAGCGATCTCCTCCGCGAACTCCTGTTGGACGGCTGCAGCCGTGGTCGGACTGATGTGGCCCGAGCGGTTGGCGCTTGAGGCTGCCAATGGACGCTGGTGGCGTTCCAAAAGGGCGAGAGCAAGAGGATGATCGGGGACACGCACCCCGACGAAGGGGAGGCCCGCCGTCAGAAGATCGAGAACCGCCTCCGGCCGCTTGCGCAGGATCAGGGTCATCGGCCCAGGCCAGAATCGTGCCGCGAGTCGAACGGCGCTCTCGGGATAGTCGGTCAGCAGGGCAAAGGCCATCTCCGCGGACGCGCAAAGAAGGCTGATCGGATGGGAGAAGGCCCGCTTCTTCCGTTCGAAAAGCCTTGCCACGGCCACGGGATTGGCGGCGTCGGCTGCCAGCCCGTAAACCGTTTCCGTCGGCACTCCGACGAGCTCTCCGGCTCGCAGTAAGGTCACGGCTCGATCCAGGACCGAGTCGAACTCCGAGGGAATAGCCGCGTCCGCTCTCTCTTTTGTATTCATAGGCCGTTTGGGGAAGCGCCCCGTCGCCGGATCACCAATTGCCTTGCGGCTCGACGTGAACCAGAGGTAACTATAGCTCATGAGTGGTTCGTTCGAAAGCTTCTCGGCTTCTGCTCTCTATTGTCCCTCCTGTCATAAGCCTATGGCCGTCCGAGAGCGTCTTTTGCTTGTTCTGCCGGGAAAGGAGATCTATGACTATCTCTGCACGGGTTGCGGAGCGTCGCTCGGGCAGCGGGAGGCATCCTCGTCGCCGGAGTCTGCCTCTCCATTGGCACCGCCTCTGCGCAACCGGCATCGGCACCGGCACCGGCGGCGATCGTGAAGGCCGATGGTCTTCGGCTTGAGTCCTTTTTCCTGAAACATGAGAGTAGTGTTCATCGGATCGGGTGAGTTTGGGATTCCCACGCTTCGCGCACTGGCCTTGCACCGGGATTATCGACTCCAGGGGGTAGTTACCCAGGTGGATCGCCCTTCGGGAAGGCACCGGCTCCCGACCCCCTGCCCCGTCAAAGCCGCCGCGCTTGATCTTCATCTCCCCATTTTCCAGCCGGAGAAGATCAATTCACCCACCGCCATCGAGCAGATTCGCTTCCTCCAGCCGGATGTATTAGTCGTTGTCGCCTATGGACAAATTCTCCCGCGGGAGGTGTTAGACCTTGCGAGTCAGGCCGCGCTCAACCTGCATGCGTCCCTCCTTCCCCGCCATCGGGGCGCCGCTCCGATTCAGGCGGCGATACGCAGCCGCGACCGGGAGACCGGGGTCTCCGTGATCTGGATGGACGAAGGGCTGGACACGGGGGATCTATTGTTAACGAAGAAGCTCTTGCTTCGCTCGACGGACACGGCGGAAAGCTTGCAGGCGCGGCTGGCGAAATTGGGTTCGCGAGCCGTCGTGGAAGCTCTTGATCGCCTTGCATCCGGCTCCGCCGAGAGGACGGCTCAAGACCCGACCCGAGCGACGTACGCGAGGAAGCTGCGCAAGGAGGACGGCGAAATCGACTGGAATCGAGACAAGTGGGAGATTCATGCACACATTCGGGCCATGAACCCGTGGCCCATTGCCTATACTTGGCTGCGGGATGGCGGAGAGGCGCGGCTGCTCAAAATTTTTGGGTCCATCGTATCGATTCGAGCCTCCGGGAGACCAGGCGAAATTCTTCGGATCGATTCTCATGGGATCCTAGTCGCCGCGGGAGGAGCCGGAGGCCTGCTTCTGCGCGATGTGCAGCTCGAAGGGAAACGGCGGATGGCTGCGGCCGAATTTGCGCGAGGTGTTCGGCTATCCATAGGTTCGATGCTGGGAGGAGAGGGGATCGCCGTCGGCCATGATCGTGCTGCTGGCGGAACTCTTTCTTGATGGGCGCCTGTCGATTCGCCCCGAGCACGTTTCCTCGCTGATCGAACTGCTCTCTCGCGGCCGAAGGGCTTGGGGGTCGGAAGAGCTTTGGACCCCCTGGAGCCTTTCGGAAGTAGCGGGCGGACTGCGCGTTCGAAAGATTTCGAGGCATCAGCTCGCCCGGCTCCTCATGCCGCGTCTCTCCGGCATCTACCTTTTAGGCGACGCGGCTTGGAACCGCATCGCACTCCAAAGCGGTCGAGTGGAAGAGATTTGGGTCCGATGGCGGCCGGAATTCGGCGATGGGGAGGCGGTTCCCTTCGTTTCCGAATTCCATCCGACGGAGGGAGCCCGGTTGCCGCTGCGTCTACTGCAATGGCGCAAGAGAGGAGATGGCGGAATGACCGCGCGGTATGCCCTCCTGCGAAACAGGGCGTAGGCGCTGACTGCTGGCTAGTAGCTATAGACGAATTCGATGGCGCCGAGGAATATGGGGCCATTGGCGGAGTAGAGGAGGGCGCTCGGGGAGGTCGTGCCCTGGAAGGGATAGCCGTAATAGCCCATGACGCCGAGGCCCCAGT
>JBFXFN010000051.1:0-15959 GCA_050179015.1 Methylacidiphilaceae bacterium
ACCACGCCGGTCAACCGGAGAACGAAACGGCCTTGGCAATCCCGGGTCCTCCCGGTCCAAAACCATGGCGAAAAGAACGGACGCAAGCAGGCGTAAGCATGTTTGAGGACGTTTTTAGGAACAGGCGCCCCATTGCGATCGGTGGGAAGGGAGGTACGTTTATCTTATGAACACGCCGTTGACGAAAGAACGCTGCGTTGCCTGCGAGAAGGCTGCTCCCCAGCTATCTGATGCCCAGATTGCTGAGTTGCGGCACGATGTTCCCGAGTGGAAAGTCGAACCGAGGGGGGGCATGCCGATCTTGGAAAGAGTCTTCCCCTTCCCCGACTTCGCCAGCGCCCTGCACTTCAGCCAGCGGGTAGGCGAGCTAGCGGAAGCGGAAGGACACCATCCCGCTATCTTGACCGAGTGGGGGAAGGTGACCGTGAGCTGGTGGACGCATAAAATCCGCGGATTGCATCGGAATGACTTTGTCATGGCCGCAAAGACGGATGTGCTCTACGAGGCCGAGGCAAACTCCTCCGCTCGGAAGGAACGATCGTCGTAGGGGACGGATCACAAGGGTTCGTCGCCCTGCTGCGCCACTCTACCCGAATGGCTCGATGCGGTTGTCCCGTCCGCATTCTGGCCGATCAACCAAAAGAGCCTCCCCGATCGGGGAGGCTCTTTGGCGGACAAGCCTTTCCTAGAGGGGAACTTCGCGGGCTCTTCGGTCGAGGAAAGTGAGCTCCGAAATGGCCGACTTGTCGAGTTGGCCCGCCCCGAGTTTGACCAGCCGATCGAATTGGCACTTGGTCGCATCGGCGAGAGCGATCGGCAAGCCTAGCTCGCGCGCGAGGCTCAGGGCGATGCCTGAATCCTTGGCGGCATGCTCCGCGGAGAAAAAGCAGCTATGTTCCCGATTCTGCATATCCTCTCCGTCGGTCTGCAGCACGCGGGAAGCCGCACCGGTTTGTCCAAAAACCGTGCGGACCATATCGAGATCCAGGCCGAGCGCATGGGCCAGTCCCAACCCCTCTGCCAACGCGAGCGTGTTGATGTTCATGACCATGTTTACCAGGGCCTTGACTTGGGCAGCCTTACCCGCCGTGCCCACGTAGGTGAGGGCGGTGCTCAACGCATCGAGGATGGGTTTTACCTTCTGGAAGACCGCTTCCTTGCCGCCGACCATTAGATAAAGCTTTCCTTCCCGGGCTTGGGGAATGCTTGAGGCCATGCAGCCTTCCAGGCTCGAGGCCCCTACCTTTTCGACGACCTTTTCTACCTCGACATGCACCTTGGGGCTGACGGTTGCGCAGTTGATGAAAATTTTACCCTCGGCTTTGCTTTGCAGGAGGTTATCGGCGGGCGACTCGAAGATCCCGAGTTGCGCCTTATCATCGGTGACCACCGTGAAGATGATGTCGGAGAGCTCCGTAACCTGCGCAAGGGTGGTGCAGGCCGTTGCTCCGATCTCCTGCGCCAGGTCGGCGGCCGACTTGGCATATACGTCGTAGACCGCGGTGACCTTGAACTTCTTATCATGCAGACAGCGGGCCATGTTGGCTCCCATCCGTCCGACTCCGACAAAACCGATCTTATCGCTCATTGCTTCCTCCTATTATGTCTTAGTATTCTCTGTGAGCAGCTTCTCTTCCGATTCTTTCCCTAGGCGAAAGTTCCCACGTCCTTCGCCGGCGATACGACTTCCTCAAGATCGCCTTTTGGGCGAGCCTGCGGCGTGCTCCACCGTCTAAAGCAGACTCTCATGCGTCGCCATTGGTCTGCTCGGCCCGATGCTTTCGCCATAGAACTGCCTTTCTGAGGTCAAGCTCCGAAGGGAAATGCCATTTAGACACCACTTCTTCCGAGAATCAAGCTTCTCCCGCACGGAAAGGGCGGGTTATTGCCAGCCGCGGGGAAAAGCTTTGAGACATGCCGGCTAAATGTGCAGCGGCCGCTTTTCGGCGACCAGGGCGGCTTCTCCGATCATTTCGGAAAGAGTTGGGTGGGGATGAATGGCATCGTGGAGTTCCGCGGAAGTGCCCTCGCAAGCGATTGTGACGGAGAGTTCGGCGATCAGCTCGCTGGCATCCGCGCCGAGAATGTGGGCGCCGAGTATTTCTCCGTGGGGTTCGGAAAAGAGGATCTTGACGAATCCCGTGGAATCCCCGGAGGCCATCGCCTTGCCGTTTGCCATGTAGGGGTAGCGACCGACGCGGAAAGGCAATTTTTTCACCCGAGCCTCTTCCTCGGTTAGCCCGAGCATGGCCACCTGGGGTTGACAGTAGACGCAGGAGGGGACGACCCCGACTCGGGCGGGCACTTTCCCGGGAACGAAGATTCCCTCGATTGCTTCCAAACCTTCACGAAAGGCGACGTGAGCCAGAAGGGGAGGACCGATGAGATCGCCTGCGGCGAAAACGCCCGGATAAGACGTCTGGTAGCGCGCATCGACTTTGACAAATCCGCCCTCGCGCTCTAAAGCGACGCCGGGAGCCAGGCTCGAGTCGATGTTGGGCACCACGCCGATGGCCACCAGGACGGCGGAGGCTTCGAGCCGCTGTCGAGCGGCTCCGGAGATCTCGAGCGTGACCGACTCTTTTTCGATGCGGGCCGATTCCACCTTGGCGGATGTGAGAATCTGGATGCCCCGCTTGGCAAGATCGCGCGTCAAACCCTTGGTCACCTCTCCGTCGCACTCGGGAAGCAGCGTCGGCAAAAGTTCGATGATGGTGACCCTGCTGCCGAACACCGAGTAGAAGTAGGCGAACTCAACCCCGATCGCGCCCCCTCCGATGATGGCGATCGACTCGGGTCGCATGGTCGAGCCGAGCGCCTGCCTGCTCGTCAGGACGCGCTCCCCTCCCACGGGCAGAAAGGGCAGGGTCTTCGGCCGGCAGCCCGTCGCCAGAAGGATATGCTTCGCCCCGAGCGTCTCCTCCTTGTTCTCTCCGATGACCTGGATCTTCCTATCCGGAAGGAGAATGCCGCGGCCCTGGAACAACTTTACGCCACGGGCTTCGAAGAGATGATCGACTCCCCTGGCCATCCGCTCCGCCACCGAACGGCTGCGGGCAACGACGGCCGGAAAATCGAAGCCGTGGCCGCTCGACCGAAGGCCGAACTCCTCGGCGCGTCCAAAAAGGTCGAAGATCTCCGCGCTCTTGAGGAGCGCCTTGCTTGGAATACATCCCCAGTTTCCGCAGGTGCCCCCGACCCTTTCCTGCTCCACGCACGCCACTTTCCGCCCGAGTTGAGCCGCGCGCAGAGCGGCCACATAGCCCGCCGGCCCTCCTCCCAGGACAATCAGATCGTAGGTCTCCGGCATGGGAAGGGATAGGGTTAGAGGAGGAGGCCCAGCGGCCGTTCCAGCAGTCCTTTTAGCTCTTGGAGAAAGCGGGCGCCCAGAGCCCCGTCGACGATGCGGTGGTCGCAGGAGGCGACGAGATGGATGCGCTGGCCTGCAACGATCTGGTCGTGCGCGTCGACCACCGGCTTTTTGGTTACGGCCCCTACCGCCAGGATCAAGGCTTGCGGAGGGTTGATGATCGCCGAGAAGGACTCGATGCCGTACATCCCCAAATTCGAGAGGGTCAGGGTCCCCCCCGTATATTCCTCGGGCTTGAGTTTCCGCTCTCGCGCCCGCATCGCCAACTCCTTCCCTTCCCGGGCCAGCTCGCGGAGCGATTTGCCCTGCGCGTTACGGATGACCGGAGTGATCAGGCCGTCCGGGACCGCGACGGCTACGGCAAGATGAACCGACCCATATTGACGGACTGCCTCGCCCTCCCAGGAGGCGTTCACTTCGGGAACGCGACGTGCCGCCTCGGCTGTCGCCTTGAGGAAGAAGTCGTTGATACTGAGCTTTTCGCCCGTGGGTGTGGCGGCGATGGCCTCGTTCATCTCGGTCCGGAGGGCGAGCAAGGGGGAGGCATCGATCTCGATTTCCAAGTAGTAATGGGGAATCGAGGTTTTGCTGGCCAAGAGGCGAGCGCCGATCTGCTCCCGCATGAGGGAGAGCGGAAGGAGACGATCTTTTTGCGAGGGGATTTGGGTGGCAGGAGGAGAAACCGCGGGAGAGGGGGATGAAAGAGCCTGGAGCACATCGCGTTTTACGATGCGGCCTCCCGGACCGCTCCCCGATAGGGAAGAAAGAGCCAGCCCTTCCTCCTCGGCGATCTTTTTTGCCAGGGGAGACGCCTTGATGCGGTTTGGCGATCCCTCCGCCGGGGCTCGACCCGGTGCAGCGGAGGCCGCCTGCTCCAACGAGTGGGAGTCCGGGGTGCCGGAGGAGGGAGGCTGCGTCGAGACCGCCGGGGCTGTCGTCGACGGGAGGAGACTTTCGATCGGTTCGTCGGCGGAACCGACGATGGCGATCGGAGCGTTCACCGCCGCTCGGTCACCCTCCTGGACGAGAATCTTCCGCAGCACCCCCGATTCGAACGCTTCCAAATCCATTACCGCCTTGTCCGTCTCCACTTCGGCAATGACCTCGCCCTCCTCGATCGGTTCGCCCTCCTTCTTGCGCCATGTGACAAGACGGCCTTCCTCCATCGACGGGCTCAACTGGGGCATCGTGAGTTGCTTCGCCATATGTTGCCGCGCACGGGATCGGATTTCTCGCGGGATACCGTGCCCTTGTCTGCGAACCGTATGAATTGCCAAGACTTAGGGTCAAGTACTTTCCCATTTCCCTCCTCTTCTTGGCGAAAGGAAGCGGAATGGTTGCGAAAGAGGCGAGGTCGATGTCAAATCCGGGGGTGGATCCATTGAAGAGGCCGGCGGAGTAGGCAAGGGCGATGCTGACAAGGGTGGAATTGGGGCAACGTTTACGCAGGAGCCGGGAGAGCGCCGGATTGAGCCAGAGTCAGGCGGCGAAGGAGTTGGGGCTTCCTCGTCCCGCTGTTTCGCAGATCGAGGCGGGAAAGCGAGGGGTGGAGAGCCTGGAGCTCGTGCGGCTGGCACGGTTGTACGGCCGACCGGCCTCCTGGTTTTTGGAGCCGGGCTCCCTTGCGAATCCATTGGAGGCTGTGGCCGACCTTGAGAGCTTCTCGAAGGCCGATCAGGACGTGCTCTCCCGCTTCGTTCGATTTTGCGAGGGATACGGTTGGCTCGAGGCTCTGCTGGAAATCTCTTCCGCCTCCCCGCTGCCGGATTTCGGATCGGCGGGCGACCCAGCGGACGAAGCCGAAGCGGTTCGTCAAGGGGAAGGGGTGGCCGAGGCGGAGAGGAGGCGACTGGGGCTGGGAGGAATCTGCGGCGAGGGGATAATCGGCTTGTTCGACCGGTTAGGCATACGGCTTTCCGTTCCAAACCTACCCACTTGCCGGGTTCGAAGCGCTTTTCTCTTCCATCCGCAGGTGGGCGCGGCCATTTTCGCCAATGCGGGTTGCCCGAAACGATGGCTGCCGTTGATCCTTGCGGAGGAATATGGCCATCTGCTCTTCGATCGGAGGCTGGGAGGGGCGATCCACGGGGTGTCGTCCGGAGAGGAGGCTGCACATCTCGATTTGAGGTCGATCCGCGCGCGCCGGTTCGCCTCCGCCTTCGTCCTGCCTGCGCCGGACCTGCGGAAAGCCTTGCCCCTCGATCCGGACGTGCGGCCGGAGGCCGGGCACAGACTCGGCATCCCCGACCTCCTGGTCTCGCAGCAGCTCTTCCGGTGCCCGGCGGAGGCGCTTTGGGAGCGGTGGGAAGAACTCGGCTGGGTCCGGCCAGGGCGCCAGGAACGCCTCGGTGCCGTTCGGTTGGCCGAATGGGGTCGAAGGCTCCGGACGCGAGGAAAAGAGGAGCGGATGCGGGGCCACCCCTATTCGAGTCGATTCTTGCGCCTAGTACTCGAGGGCTGCAAGAAAGGCAAGGTGACTCGGGAGCGGCTGGCGACCCTGCTCGATTTGGATGAAACGGAGGCAGGACGTCTAATGTCCTGGTTGGACCGGTGCGCTAGATTGGGTCTAGGCTGATCGCGCCCTTGCATGCCGAGCAGGCCTAAGGGTATGGTTGTCAGCCGGGAGACGCCGATTTCCGGCGTGCATGCGATGAGGAAAGTGGACAACTGGGTACTCGTCGGGGCGACCGCAGGAGCATGGCTCGTCTTTCTGTCGATCTCTCCACCGGCGGCTGCACGCGGGGTGGCCGCCTCTCCGCAGGACCGTTTTCTGGAAGCCTACGTGGGGCTGCGGGAGGCCGATCGCCTCGCCGCCACCAGGGATTACCCCGGAGCAAGCCGCAGGTACCAGCAGGCCCTTTCGCAACTTTCCGAGATTCGTCGATCTTATCCGGACTGGGAGCCGGCGGTGATTCGTTACCGGATTCGTTATGCAACGGAGCGGTTGGCGGATGTCGGCAAGAAGATGGCTTCGGCGCAGCAAGGCTCGCCTCCGCCCCCTACGGAAGGAGGCTCGGGGCGGGCACCCGCAGACCTCCGGGAACTGGTCACGCTCAAGGCGCGCATCGCGGATCTGCAGGCAGCACTCGTCCGGTCCCAGGAGCAGAGAGATCAGCTCTTCGTCGACCTCGCCCGCCTGCGCAAAGCGGCTCCGGACCGGGGTACGGGAGGAGCCGAAGGCTCGCATCCAGCAGGACGAGGAGAGGTGGAGCAGTTGGCCAGTCGGTTGGAACAAAGCGTCGGCCAGTCGCTGGAGACCCTTGGCGCTCTCCAAAGGGAAAACCGCTCGCTGCAAAGCGTTCTAGCCAGGTTACGCCAGCAACTCGCCAGCGTCCCGATGACCCCCAAGCCGCTCTCCCGTCCTCCCGAACCCAACGATCAAGCGGCGTTGCGACAAGAAAATCTCCTCCTACGGGCGGCGCTGGCCGATCTCTCCGATCAGGCGAAGCGGCTGGAGGCCGAAAAACAGGAGCTGC
Organism: Methylacidiphilaceae bacterium; assembly: GCA_050179015.1. Taxonomy (GTDB): domain Bacteria; phylum Verrucomicrobiota; class Verrucomicrobiia; order Methylacidiphilales; family Methylacidiphilaceae; genus Methylacidimicrobium. Next base: position 6,847 of record JBFXFN010000051.1, read on the forward strand.
TGACTGAGTTTCGTCGAGGATTTGGGCAGAGCACCGAGGGAGAAGTTCTTGTTCCCCATGTCCGGCCGGAAGCTGCGGCGGCGGTCCGACCGAGCAGAAGCCCGCTCATGGCCAGGGGGCCGGCGCCCGCTGCCTCTCTGGGTACTCATGCCGATCCTGCTTCCGATCCTCTTTCCGTGGGAGAACTCAGCCGGATGTTGAACCTGGCGGCGCAGCGTTTTGGCGAGGGTCGACTTGCGGAGGCGGCCGACCTCTATGAGCAGATCCTGGAGAAGGAGGTGCGGAATGCCACCGCTTGGTGCAATCTCGGGATTGTCTGCTTCGCTCAAAAGCGTTACGAACGGGCTCAAGAGGCTTTGCGCAAAGCGATCGAGCTCCGTCCTGCAGATCCCTATCCCTATGGGGTGCTCGGCATGGCCTACTACCGAACCGGATCGTACTCTCAGGCAACAGCCGTTTTGGAGCGAGCGGCGGCTATCGATGGGAACAACCCCCGCATTCGCAGAGAGCTTGGTTTGGCGTACGCCGCCAGCGGAAAGGGCCTGTGCGCGAAGAAGGAGTTCCTCAAGGCTTTGACACTCAATCCGACCGACGGAGAGAGCCATTTCAATCTGGCGCTTCTCTATGCCTCCGAAGTTCCTGCGGAAAAGAAAAAGGCTCGCCTGCACTATCGATCGGCATTGGCGTTGGGCATGGCCAAGGATCTGGCCCTCGAGAGCGCGCTCCATTAGCGTGCTCCTTCCGAAGACAGGTTGTTCTTATCGTGCGATCGACTCCTCCGAAGCCATTGCCTCGGAAAGAAGCTTCTCCGCCTGGCGGCGGGCGTCCTCCATTTTGGCATACCGGATCTCGCGGTAGCCGCGCACGGCTTCGGGGAGGCGCAGGATGGTAAGCCATCTCTGGTAATCGGCAGGGGTGGAAAAGGCGAACCGCTCGAGGAGACCACAGTACCAGTCACGGAAAGCCTGTTCTTTATGGTGCCATCCGACGAGAATGCGGCGGAGGAACTTGGCTCGCCGAATGAGCCGGAGCATCCAGTCGCGCGACTCCATCCGGAAACGAAGGCGCACGGGCCCAAGAACAAACTCGGGCCGGGTCATGTGCCGATAGATGATCCGGTCTCCCCGTGCGGAGTCGACGTTGTAATGCCTCCGATCTCTCTCCTGCTTCTCTTGCGAGGTTAGCAGGCGTGCCACCTCAACCTCGTCCTTGATCGCCATGACCCGGTGAGCGTTCCAGATCGCCGCCTTCGTGGCCGCCCTGCCGAATTGAGTGGAATCTTGCGCGGCGACCCGGCGAATGAGCGCCGCGTATCTCTGCGCGTAAGCGGCGGATTCGTAGTGGAAGAGATCTCGAATGCGAAGGATGAAATCCCGCAGGTCGGACTCTTCCAAGGGAAGGCCGGCGATGCCTTGGGTAATACACTGCCAGAGGCGCTGCCCGCGCTCCTTCCCTCGTGGGCCTTCCCGCTCCAGTTCCGCCAGGCTTTTGGCGATCTCCTCCTGGGGTGTTGCCGGTTTGGAAGGTTGAGAAAATTCTTCCGGATGTTCCGCGAGATACCGCCCAAAGAGGAAAGCCTTCCAATTGGCGGCGGCGCTGCTGCCCATCGTCTCCTGAATGGCCCACTCCAAACTCTCCTGGGAGAGCGGGAGCTCCCCCCGCTGAAAGGCGATCCCGACGAGAACGGTGTTTGCGTAGAGCTTGGTGCCGAAGAAGCGCTCCGCCAGCGCGGAGACTTCGCACTGGAAGAAGCGACGAGGATCTGTCGCCTCCCGGATCCTTTCTCCGAGCTCCCGTATGCAAAAGTCGTCTCGACCGAGCAGGCCCAAGACGGTTGGAGTTTTGGAGGAGTTTAGGATCACGCCCGTACGATCGGGAGAGCCGACCCTGAGGCGACCGGAGCCGTCGAGAGCCCGGGCCGTCTCCAGGGCGTCTAGACCGAGGATGAGGTCGACCGCCCCATACATGGGAATCGCGGTCGTGGACGGAGCCTCCCCCTCTCGATAGACGATGTGCGAGAAGACGGCCCCGTTGCGAATCGCAAGGCCGTTTCGATCGCAAAAGAGGACCTGATACCCTTCCCGATGACCCGCGCGAACGAGCACGGCGGCCGTGCTGGCGATGCCCATGCCGCCCACCCCGGTCAAGAAGAGGCGATGCGTTCCTGAGAGCGGTCGGGGGCGTGGTGCGGGAAGAGCGTCCAAGGCGAGAGAATCGAGGGCGGAGTGCGGCCGGCTTCCGCGGACCACCGTGACCTCTTCGAAGGCGGGACAGGCATAGAGCTTGGCGCAGGCGCCATCGGCGACGCACCAGGATAGGTCCGTTTGCACCTTCCGGCCGAAGTCGGTTTCCGTGAAGGTCAACCCAGGGCAGCCGGTGGTCGTCGTACAGGCGAGACAATATTCGCAGACTTCCGGATCGATGTGGATGAATCGCTTTTTCGGTAGGAAGCCCTTTTCCCGAATCTCCTCGCGCTCTTGACGAGCTTCCCGGCGATGCGTCAGGATCCCGCACTCCTTGTCTGCAATGACGACCTTCACTCCGTCCCTGAGAACCGTTTCTTCGAGCATGGCCCGATACTGGTCCCGCAAGCCCGGATTGATCCGGACGATCTCGCAGTGGCCTTCGGCAGTGATCGCTTCGACGATCTTCTCGATGTTCTGTGTAAAGGTCGAGTTTCCCAGGAGGTCTTTCTCCAAGCCCGGGGTTGTCTGATGGCCGGTCATGGCCGTCGTTCGATTATCGAGGATGATGTAGGCGAGGTCCTGCTTATTCTTGATCGAATTGGAAATCGCGATCTGGCCGGAGTGGAAAAACGTCGAGTCGCCCATGAAGACGACCTGCTTGTTTCGGATGAAGGGGTCGATGCCGAGCCCCGTTCCCCCGCCGAGGCCCATGCCGCTGTAGTTGTGCATGAGAGGCTTGGTCGGCTCGAACATCAACATCGTGTAACAACCGGTGTCTCCATGAAAGACGAGATCGACCGGCTCCCGGCGGTGTTGGCGGCGCATGTAGTCGGGATTCCGAAAATCCCGTTGGATCTCTAGAAAGACGGAAGCAGAGTCCCGGTGCGGGCATCCGGGGCAGAATGTCGGAGTCCTGGCTGGCAGCTGCCATGAAGGGCCGGAGATGCTTTTGAGGCGATCAAGACAGCTTTGCACCCTCTTTTTCCTAGAGGAGTCTCCATCGAGGGTAAAAAGAGGGCCGAGCCTCTCGGCGAGGAGAGAGGGGTGGAGCCCCCCATGAGATGGGATCCCGGGAAGCTTCTCCGGAAGGGCCTTCCCCCAGACCCTCTGGAGAACACCGGCTTGTTGCAGCGCATGGGAGACCGCTTCTTCCACGAAAGGGCGCCGCTCTTCCACGACGACGAGCTCTTCTACTTCTTCCGCAAAGCGGAGAAGGGTCTGCGGGTCGATCGGATAGGTGAGCCCCAACTTCAGAACCGGGATCTCGCCCAGGAGTCCCAGCTCCTGCAAGGCTTGTTCGAGATACCAGGCTGCCATGCCGCAGCTGATGAGCCCGAACCGAGGCCGGCGATGCGAGCGGCGAATGGGCAGAATCCGGTCGATGCACAACTCCTTGGCCATGGCCCAGAGGCGGCGGTATCGAATCGGGAGATCCTCTTCCCTGCGCCCGGTCCTTGGGGGAAGCAGCACGCGCGACTCATAGTCGATCGTCGCTGTTTCCAAGCTTACGGGATTGAGGGAGTTGACGCGGGGAAAGTGATTGCGTCGCACCTGGACGGAGCCCCCGCCATCCGCCTGATTGGTCGTGACCAGATAGCTGACGTAGAGGTTGGCTCCGCGGGAGAGTTGAAAGCCGAAATCGATCCAGTCCTTGAGCTCTTGCAACGTGGCCGGCTCGAGCACGGGCATGTGGAGGTGCCGCGATAGGAAGCGCGAGTCCGCAGGAACCTGCGTCGAATCATTCCAGGGATCGTCGCCGACGATGACGAGGCATCCTCCCTCCGGATGCGCCCCGCTGAGGTTGCCTAATGCGAGCGCGTCGGACGCCACGTGGAGTCCGACACTCTTCATGACGGCTACGGCTCGCAGGCCGAGCATCTGCGAGCCGTTGAGCATCGCGGCGGCGAGCGCCTCGTTGTTGGCGAGAGTCGCCTTCATGCCATGGGCCTGGAAGAGACCCGCGATGGCCTCGACCGTATCGAATATGCCCGAGACGGGCGAGCCCGGATAGCCTGTCCATAGGTGAGTGCCGCCCTCGGTCTCCAGAAGCCCTTTGACCATCGCTTCGTTTCCGGTGAAGACTTCGAAACCGTCTTCTTTTAGAAACCGGGGATCGGCGGCGGAGATCACGCTTTTGGTCGCCATCGAATCTTTCTCCATAAAGAAAGTTGAGCCTTCTGTAAACGAGGAAGTTCCGGCACCGAGCCCGATCGGCGGGCTTTACTCCCTTGTGGTCCAACATCCTGGGTGCATCGACCGAAGAATCGGCGTGTCGGTCGTGATTCCGGCCGGCATATTAGATTCATGAAAGATCTCCTCTTCGTTCTAGCCCCAGGCTTTTCCGATGGGGAAGGAGCGCCCTACTACTGTCCCTACTGCATGATCTTCGAGGGACTGCTCGCTCTCTACCCGAAGCTGGCGGAAGGCGTCGCGATTCGGCGTGTGGCTTATCGCCGGCCGCGGTCGGAAATCGTCGATCTGCTGGGAGAGGAACATCAATCCTGCCCCGTGCTGGTTCTCCGGCGCGATCTCTCGGCTTCCTGCTCGGATCTTCCCTGGCAAAAGGCAGAAGGCCGTCTCTTTCTCGATGATCCGGAGGCGATCGGGAATTATCTATCCCGGGTCTATGGAATTCCCCGTCCGCATCGTTGACAGCCGGTCGCCCGTCGAAGAGGGACAGCCGTTCCGGCGAGGCCGTGGATGCTGTAGCGCAAGCGAGGGCCACGGAGGACCGGAACATCGGCTCCCTCAGAACCCCCTGGCTTTAGCCATGGGGAGGTTCAGGTCAAGGTTTCGAATGCTGCTGCGGATAGGGGCAGAGTTCTCGAAGCGCACAGTGAGGGCAGTCAGGATTGCGCGCCGTGCAAACGGCCCGGCCATGGGCCTGCAGGAGATGGCAAAAGGCGACCCTGTCTGCTCTGGGCACCAGCCCCAAGAGTTCGGCTTCGATCTTGTCCGGGTTGGTCTGGGTCGTAAGGCCAAGCCTTCCCGAGACACGGCCGACATGAGTATCCACGCCGATCGTGGGTTGGCCGAACGCATTGCCGAGGAGGATGTTCGCCGTCTTCCGTCCCACCCCGGGGAGAGAGAGGAGATCGTCGAGCCGATCAGGAACCTCTCCTCCGAATCGATCGACCAGGGCTCGACATACCTTTTGGATGGCGCGCGTCTTGTTTCGGTAGAAGTTGATTCTTCGCAGATCTTCCTGGAGAACTTCCTCGGGGAGGTCCGCCCAGTCGGCGGCGCTACGATATTTACGGAAAAGCGGAGCCGTGACCGAGTTGACGAGCTCGTCCCGAGCCTGAGCGGCCAAGAGAAGCGCCACGAGCAGTTCGAGCGGATTGGAAAAGGCAAGGGCGAGCTTGGCCCCGGGATAGAGCCCGCGAAGAATCCTTAGAATCTCGATGACCCGCGCCTGCTTTGCCTCGGTCGATTCCATTCCGGTTCCCGTTGCGCAGCCGGTCAAAGCTCTGCCCGCTAGGAGAGAAGACGGCGAGCGGCGGCGAGAATCCGTTCCACGTTGGGAAGGACTTCGGCTTCGACCTTGCCGTTGTAGGGCTGCGGGATGTCGAGACCCGTCACCCGGAGGATGGGAGCGTCAAGCCAGTCGAAGAGCCGGTGCTGCACGTCGTAGGCGATCTGGGAGCCCCAGCCGGCGAAGGGTTTGTTTTCCTCGACGAGCAGAAGACGGTTGGTCTTCCGGACCGACTGGGCGATTCGATCGAAATCGTAGGGCTTGATCGTCCTCAGATCCAGGACGTCGGCTTCTCTTCCCTCCGCGGAGAGCGCTTCCGCCGCGCGAAGCGCCGTGTGCGTCGCATAACCGCCGCTCACGATGGTCAGATCGGCTCCTTCCCTGCAGACCCTCGCTTGCCCGATCGGAGTGAAAAATTCGGTTTCCGGGACTTCGCCTTCCAATCCGTAAAGCCGTTCGCCCTCGAAAAAGAAGACCGGGTTGTTCGAGCGTATGGAGCTTTTGAGCAGCCCTTTGGCATCTTCCGGGAAGGCGGGGCTTACCACCGTGAGGGCCGGGACTCCTGCAAACCAGCTTTCCGGGCAGTGAGAGTGCGTCGCGCCGATCTGCGTGCCGCCTCCGCTCGGTCCGCGAAAGACCATTGGAAGCGCAAACTGCCCCCCAGACATAAAGCGGAGCGATCCGACGTTGTTGACCAGCTGGTCGAATGCGACGAAGGAGAAACTCCAGTTCATGAACTCGACGATCGGACGCAGCCCGTAGAGAGCCGCACCCACCGCGAGTCCCGAAAAGGCGGCTTCGCTGATGGGTGTGTCGATGACGCGCTTGGCGCCGAAGCGCTGAAGAAGACCTTGCGAAACTTTGAAGGCGCCCTGGTACTCTCCAACTTCTTCCCCGATCAGAAAAACCGAGGCATCCCGCTCCATCTCCTCGGCCATGGCCTGGTTCAGAGCTTGCCGATAGGTGATCTTGGCCATGAAACCTTTGGTTTAGAGATCGCTATAGCGCGGCCGCGGGATCGGGTCAATTTGGTCTTCGGGAGCAAAGGGCAGGGAGAAGGCGAGATCGAGATCGGGCTCCGGGCTCTCTTCCGCGAAAGTGAGCGCATCCTGAGCCTCCGCCCGGGCCTGTGCATCGATCTCTTTGACCAGGGCATCCGAAAGGATTTGACGGTTTTGGAGCTTCTCACGGTAGAGCAGGATCGGATCCTTCTTCTTGTGCTCCTCGATTTCTTGCTTCGTCCGGTAAGAATCGGGATCGGACATTGAATGGCCGCGATAGCGATAAGTGTTCACTTCCAAAAGGGTCGGCAGATGTTCCGTTCGCGCGAGGCTTACGGCTTCCGCTACCTTGGCCCGTACGTCTTCGACATCCACGCCGTCGGCAACCCGGCCGGCCATGTCGAAGGCCGATCCCCGATTGACCAGCGGCAATCCCGCCGAGGAGCGCGAAACGCTGGTCCCCATCGCATATTCGTTGTTCTCGATGAGGAAGACGATCGGAAGCTTCCATAGGGAGACCAGGTTGAGTGTTTCCGAAAAGATGCCCTGGTTCACGGCTCCCTCGCCGAGCAGGCAGAGGGTGACTCCTCCCGTGTTGTCGTATTGCTGGGCGAAGGCGAGCCCGGCAGCCAGGGCGGTATGGGCTCCTACGATGGCGTGTCCACCGTAGAATTGGCGGGCCCGGTCGAACAGGTGCATCGATCCGCCCATTCCCCGCGAGCAGCCGGTCTCCTTCCCCAAAAGTTCCGCCATGCAGGCGCGGGCCGAGCTCCCGCGTGCCAAGGCGACCCCGTGATCCCGATAGGCCGTGATGACCGCATCCCGAGGTTCGAGAGCCGAAAGGGCGCCCACCGCGACCGCTTCCTGGCCGATGTAGAGATGACAGAATCCCTTGATGAGGGCGCGCATAAAGGCTTGACCCGCCTTTTCTTCGAAGCGGCGGATCCGAACCATCTGCCGATAGAGATCGATCTGCACCTCGGGACTAAGGGACGATACGGGCGCTTTTCGTTCCGCTAGAGCTACACCAGGATCATCTGCTATCATAACCGCTCATGCCTCCCTGTTTCGAATTGACCATTCCCGGGCGCGTTCTCGCGCCCATCACAAGCGATCCGCACCTCTTGCGGTTCTCCTTTGAGAAAAGCATCTTTTGGGCCCGTTGGCAATGAGCCGGTCATGATCCCGGCACAAAAAACTCAGATTCCGGGACCTCGCTCGGTCGAGTTGCGCATCCAACTGCGCCGCTGGGAATCCCGGAATGTGACCTTTCTCTCCCCGGATTTTCCCGTTTTCTGGGAGCGAGCCGAAGGGGTGAACGTCTGGGATGTCGATGGGAACTCTTATCTCGATTTGACCGCGGGCTTCGGCGTGGCGGCTCTCGGGTATTCCCATCCTTCGATCGTCGCTGCCGGCTCTTCGCAGTTGCGGCAGCTTCCCATCGGAATGGGGGATGTCCACCCCTCCGTGGAAAAGGGCAGGCTCTTAGAGGCGCTCTCCCGCCTCACCTTTGAGAGTTGGGGCAGGGGAGAGGCAAGGTCAACTCTTGGCTGCTCGGGCAGCGATGCGGTGGAGATAGCGATGAAGACCGCCTTCTTGGCGACGGGTCGTCCCAGGTTGCTCGCCTTTGAAGGAAGCTACCATGGCTTGGGCTACGGGGCGATGGAAGCAACCCGGATGGGGGAGTTCCGCAGGCCCTTTCTCGAGCAGATGGCGAAGCGAGTCTCCTCTGTCCCCTTTCCGAACTGCCGGCGCTGCCCCTGGGGAAAGGGGGAGCGTTGCCCTTCGGAGTGCCATTCGGGTTGTCGTTCCTCTCTGGCGGACGAGATCAAGGGGATCTTCGCAAGGGAATCCGTTGGAGCCATCCTCGCCGAACCGATGCTCGGTCGCGGCGGCATGGTTCCTCCGCCCGACTGGTTTCTACCGCTCCTTCGCGAGATGGCGGACGAGGAGGGGGCGCTTCTGATTCTCGATGAAATCTTCACCGGCTTTTATCGAACCGGTCCGCGGTTTGCCTGTGAGCGGTGGGGGGTCGTGCCCGATCTGCTCTGTGTAGGGAAGCCGCTGGGAGGCGGGTTCCCGATTTCCGCCTGTATCGGTCCGGCGGAAGTCATGGACGCCTGGCCCGAGTCGGATGGAGAGGCGCTTCATACGAGCACCTTCCTCGGAAGTCCTCTCGGATGCCGGATGGCCTGTGCCTTTCTCGAAGAGATCGAAAGGTGCCAAATCTGCCTGGCCGTGGAAGAGAAGGGGAAACGGCTGCTGGCCGGATTAAACGATCTAACGTTTTCGGCCTCGCCCCTGCGGAAGGCCCGTGGCGCCGGGCTCTTCGCGGGCATCGAGGTGACCGGCCGGCGGGGAGAGCCGGACGCGGACCTAGCCGGGCGGCTGATTTCCGCGCTATTAAAGACCGGTGTGATCCTGTTGGCGGGAGGACCCGAGCGCAATGTG
>JBFXFN010000052.1:0-15113 GCA_050179015.1 Methylacidiphilaceae bacterium
CCTTCTTTGCGTTCCTCGCGATGAGAGGCTCGGGCAAGTCTTTCCCAGAGTTCCTTCTCTTCGCGAGTCGGGGACTTCGGCATCCGAATCGCCAAAGTTACGTAGAGGTCGCCTCGCCCTCCCTGTTTTCGAGGCATCCCAAGGCCTGCCAATCGGAACTTTTGGCCGGAACTCGACCCAGGCGGAATCCGGAGGCGGACCCTGCCGGTTAGAGCCGGGATGTCGACATGGGTCCCCAAGGCAGCCGACCAAGGGGGAAGCTCAAGATCGTAAAGAAGATCGCTTCCTTCCACCCGGAAGTAGGGGTGTCTGGCATAACGGATCCGCAGGAAGAGGTCGCCGGGGCGGCCGCCGGCCGGTGCCGCTTGGCCTTGACCGGCCAGCCGGATCCGCTGTCCCTCGCGGACTCCGGCGGGAATGGAAACGTGATAGGTCTGTGTGCGCATGGCCGTTGCTCCAGGCTCTTGCCGGCGCAGGGTAAGTTCCTTGGAAGTCCCGCGAAGCGCTTCTTCCAGCGTGATGGCGAGATCCGCCTCCACATCGGCTCCCGCCCGCGGGGATCCCATTCCCGAGGTGCCGTGGTGACCAAAAATAGAGCCGAGAGGTCCTCCATTGGAAAAGAAGGCTTCGAAGAAGTCGCTGAAGCCGGTTCCGCCAACGTGAAACGCAAAATCCTCGGGAGTCTTGGTCCAGCGGGTTCGGGACTTCCATTGCGGGGGAGGCTGGAATTCCTGGCCTTCTTGCCAAGCCGAACCGAGCTGGTCGTAGCGCTTTCGCTTCTCGGGGTCCCCGAGAACCTCGTAAGCTTCGTTGATCTCGCGGAACTTCTCCTCGGCTTTTTTCTTGTCCTTGGCGACGTCAGGATGGTACTGGCGCGCCAGTTTCCGGAACGAGGAGCGAATCTCGTCCGCGGAGGCGCTCCTCGGCACGTTGAGGACCTTGTAATAATCGCGAAATTCCATTTTATCCTCTTACACTGGGACAGGTAGAGAATATGGATAAACGCCATTGGACCCAATAGGGAAAATGCCGCAGGCCGCTTCTCGCCCTAAGGGCAGCCGTTGGGAAGACCTCGGAAGAATCTCCCGTCCCGAAATCGACTGCGATCGCTCCCTCTGCTGCGGCCAAACCTTTTCATGGGCCCGGTTGCGCGACGGTTCTTGGGCCGGGGTCGTCGGCTCCGGCGCTTACCGGCTTCTTTCCGAAAAAGGTGGTTACCGCATTGAGAGCCTCCGGGGGAATCGGAAGGCCCTGCTCGACTACCTTTCCCTGTCGGTGGATTGGGAGAAGATCGTCCGGGAGCTCCCATCCGATCCGGCGCTTGCCGCGGCCGCGGCCGCGGGGCGGGGAATCCGCATTCTCGATCAGGATCCCTGGGAAGTGCTGGCAAGCTTCCTCTGCTCTCCCGTGAAGCCGATCCCGGAGATCCGTCGCATGACTTGGGCGCTTCGAGCAAGCTGGGGAAGATCGATCGCCGGCAGCCGGTTTTTCACCTTCCCGACCGCGGAAGCGCTCGCTTCCGCCAAGTCGGAAGAGCTTCTCGCCCTCCGCTTGGGCTTTCGGGCGCGATCTCTCCAAGCGACCGCGAGCCTTCTTGCAAACGATCCCGGCTTCTTTTCAAGGCTGCGGACCTTATCCACGCCGGAAGCGCGCGTCCGTCTCTGCGAGCTTCCCGGTGTTGGAGGGAAGATAGCCGATTGCGTGCTCCTTTTCGGACTCGGGCGGTACGACGCCTTTCCCATCGACGTCTGGATGGAGAGGCTTCTTCGAAGTCTCTACTTTCCACAGCAGCGCCGCATCCCGGCCAGGGAGCTAGCGGAATTTGCCTCTGCCTATTTCGGCAGGTATGGAGGTTATGCGCAGCAGCTCCTCTATTTCTGGTATCGTCGGTCGGCGGGACGGAACCCTGCCCGGGAATTGGAGCTCAGCGCGGACGAGGAGGCGCAACTGGAGCTTTAGCTGGCCGGTCTGCTATTCTCACAAATTGCGTAACCGAGGCGCCGCAAAAGAGGCATGGGGATTTGCAAGCTGCAGGAGAAAGCTTGTGAGATATGCAGGCTAGGCCGAAATCGGTTGTTCGCTCCCGTTGCGCATCGCCTTAACGAAATTCGTTCCCAAATCCCACAGCGGGCCAGGGAACTTGCGAAGATCGACCAGAACGGAGTGCAGAGCCTCCAGGAAATAGTCGATCTCCTTGGGACCGACGATCAGCGGCGGGAGTGTCTTGATCACGTCTGCATTGTTGGCGGCGACTTGGGTAAGAATGCGGTGCTTGGCCATCAATCGGGAAACGACGAGTTGGGGAAACAGTCCGGGATCCAGCGCATGCACCGTCTTCCACGCCATCTTGAGCCTTAAGGACTGCGGCTCGGCAAACTCGACGGCCATCATGAGCCCCTTGACCCGCACCTCCTTGACGATTTCATGCTCCTTTTGGAGTGCAATAAGCCCCTGTTCGAGCCGCTCCCCCATTCGGGCGGCGTTTTCCACGAGCCCTTCTTCTTCCAGGACCGAGAGAGCCGCCAATCCGCAGGCGCAGGCCAGATTGTTCCGCCCGAAAGTGGAGGAGTGGACGATACAGCGGTCGAGCCGGTTGAAGACTTTCTGGTAGATCGACCGGCGCGTGACGAATGCGCCGCAGGGGACATACCCCGCCGAGAGGGCCTTGGCTAGCGTCACGATGTCCGGCTCCAGCCCCCAATGCTCGTAGGCGAACCATCTGCCGGTTCGTCCGAGTCCCGTTTGAACCTCGTCGCAAACAAGGAGCGTTCCATACCGTCGGCAGAGCGCTTGGGCCTGGAGGAAATAATCGTCTTTGGGGAACTGGACTCCCTTACCCTGCACAGGCTCGATGACCAGTGCCGCGACGTCCCTATTTTGCAGCTCCTTCTCGAGGGCCGACAAGTCCCCGAGCGGGATGGCCCGACAGTCCGGAAGAAATGGAGCGAAGCCATCATGAAAGAAGGGATTGCCTGTCAGGGAGAGCGATCCCATCGAAAGGCCGTGGAACGAGTTTTGGAGGGAAAGGAGCCGTGAACGTCCCGTTCCCGCGCGCGCAAACTTGATCGCGCCTTCTACCGCTTCGGTTCCGCTATTGCAAAGGAAGACGGCGTCGAGGTGAGAGGCTCCTTGAGCGGCGAAGCGTTTGACCAGCGCTTCCGCCAAGAGCCCGCTCAGAAGGGCGGAATCCATCTGGACCATGTTCGGCAGGTCCATGTCGAGGGCGTCGCGGATTGCTTTTTGAGGCACCGGATGGTTCCGCCCGATCGCAAAGACTCCGAAGCCGCTCAGGAAATCGAGGTATTCATTGTCCTCGCGGTCGTAGAGATAGGCTCCTTTTGCCCGCGCATAGACCTTGTCGAATCCAATGATCTGTTGCACCCGGACCAGGGTGCGGTTGAGATACTTCTGGTGAAGAGAGTAATTTTCACCCATGCGGGATTGGACTAATCCCGGAAGATCAAAAGACATAAAGCATTTGTCTCCTTAAAAAGGACGCGCGGCCGCTATCCATCTGCTGTTTTGAAGCTCGGAACGTTTCTGCATACTCCCCCGACGTCGCGCTCGACAAGGGAAAAGTCTCGTGCCTGGTTCGTCCGCACGCTCGCCGCGCATCTTCCCTTCAACGCGAGGGAGCTTTTGGGAAAGGTCCTCCTGACAAAACGGGAAGGGGCGCGGGCTTGCTCGGATGCGCCCGCCGGCGTACTTTAAAAAGAAAAGGATATGACATGCCGATAAACGAGGGAAAAACGGAGCGCGCCATCCGGGTTGTCGCCGGCCTTTTCCTCCTCGTGCTCCTGCCGATAGTGCTTCCCGGCTCGGCCAAATGGTGGGGACTGGTGGGCTTGCTTCCGCTGATTACCGGTCTGATCGGTTACTGTCCGGCCTGGGCCCTCTTCGGCATCAACACCTGCTCGATCCACCGGGGAGACGGTGACCCCCATCGCGAGTGAGGAGCGGGCCGCTGGTCGCGGGTGAACGCCGCACGATTGGGCGGGAGCGTCCATAGCGGGCGCCGAGCGGCAGGATTGCGTTCACGTTGTTTCGTTTCGGACGAGCACGGCAATGCCCGTGTAGTTGTCGTCATCGATCAGGGTTGAGGCTCTCTCTTGCCGGAGCGTTTCCATCCGGTGGAGCCAACAGGAGGCGCTGGCGGCCTGTAGGAGTTCCCGTTCCATGTCCGCTTCGAGCAGCGGGCCCCAGAACCCGTCGGTGCAGAGAAGCAGGGCATCACCCGGCGCAAGCTCTCGTTCCTCTGAAACGGTTGGAATCGGAGTCTCCGGGCTGCCGAGACAGCTCAAAAGAACGTTGCGATTCGGGTGGGAGCGGATCTCTTCCGGCGTAAGGACGCCTGCATCGCAAAGTGCCTGAGGCAGGCTGTGATCCTTGGTCGCAAAGAGGAGCCGGCCCTCGCGAAACCAGTAGAAGCGCGAGTCGCCGAGGTGGATCGTGCGTAAGCGCCGCTCGCGGCAGATGGCGGCCACGATGGTGGAACCCATCCGAGCGAGCACGGGTTCGACCTCTTGACGCGATCGGATCGCTTGATTGGCTTGGGCAATGTAGGAGAGGAGCGCTTCGGAGGAAAGCGATGGGTGAAGCCGGAAGGCCTCGAGAAAGGCGTCCACGGCAAGCCGGGAAGCCACCTCTCCGCCCCGCTCTCCTCCCAGCCCGTCGGCCACGATCCAGGCGGTCATGGCTTCGCAGGTAGCCCAATCGCAGGCATCTTCGTTGTTTGTTCGTCCTCCTCGGCCGGTGAGGAGAGCGGTGTCGAGCTTCATCTGGACTTGTCCGCTGGCTTCTCGGCCGTGACGAGCCGCGGCGTCACTCCCAGGACACCGTACCAGAAGCGCCAGTCGAGGCGCCGGCGGCTCACGCCGGTCATCTCGGCCTGCTGAAGCCATTCGACATACTCTTCGGTCCTGAAGAGGTCGGCGATCAGGAGTCGTCCGCCGGGCTTGAGCACACGGACCGCTTCCTCGAGGGCTTGCTTTCGACCCTTCTCCTCCGGGATGTTGTGGATGGCGAGATTACTGAGGACCAGATCGAAGGTGGCGTCCGGGAAGGGAAGCGCCCGCATGTCGCCGGTATGGAGCTCGCAGCGATCCGCCACTCCTTCCGCTTCGAGGTTTGCCTGCGCCGACCGGAGCGAGTTTCCCGACTGATCCTCCGTCCGCCAGAGGTCGATACCGATGGCGCGCCCTTGCGGCAAGAGCTTGCCCAGCATTCCGAGGATGGCTCCGCGCCCGCATCCGAGCTCAAGAACCCGCTCGTCTCCGCGCAGTGCGAGTCCGTCGAGGAGTTCGGCCCAGACGGTAAACTTTCCTCGCATCGTCGAATAAAAAAAGCTCGCAGGCACCTGGATCAGAGCCAATCCGGCGAGCAACTCGAGAACTCGCTGGAGCAGAGGCTTGGTGACGATCGTGAGCTGCGAGAGCCCTATGAGGAGGAGTCCGGCCCCACCAGGCCACAAAAGACCTGCGACGGCTCTCCATCCTCCGTCGATGCCGTAACGACCCCGGTGATGGCGGAGCTTCGCCAAAACCGCCTTTTTCGGTTCCGAGTTCATTCCATCCAATAGGGAGCGTAGTTTTTGGCGGGCCTTCTTCCAAGCTTCCCCTTGCTTGCGGCGAGGCAGCGACAGACGCTCGGGCGTCAACGCAGGGCTTCGGAGAGCCGCCGCAAACGGAAGCAGACCGGCCGCGAGCTGTTGCGGAACCGATTTCCCGCGTCTGGAAAAAGGTCGTTCTTCGTCGTGGCCAAGACGGGAAAAGTCCGCTAGGCTTTTGGCGGTAAAGCGCGTGTGAAGCGGATCCTCATCTTTACGGCTGGATTCGGAGAAGGCCATAACACGGCCGCACGCAACATTCAGGAGGCGTTGGAGTGGGTCGCTCCTGATGATGCGCACGTCGAAATCGTCGATCTCTTCGAAGCATGCTATGGGCGCTTCAACGAGGTGCTCCGGCAAGGCTACCTTGCGGCGATCAACCGGACCCCGCTTCTCTGGAAGGGCATCTACTCGCTCTTTGACCGGACGACCTTTTTGGAAGATGGCATTTCCGCCTTGGCCCGGATGCGGCGCTCCCTCGACTGGCTGCTGCGGGAGGTACAGCCCGATGCCGTGCTCTGCACCTATCCCATCTACAACTATCTCATCGAGGAAATCTTTCAGGACGGCAGGTGCAAGAACTTCTTTCATATCACCGTCGTCACCGATTCGATCACGATCAACTCGTTCTGGCATCGAGGTCCAAGCGATATCTTTCTGGTTCCCAATGAAGAGACTGCGGTGGCGCTGCGCGCTGCGGGAGTCGAGGAGGCGCGCATCCAGGTGTTCGGGTTCCCGGTGCAGCTCGACTTTCTGGAAGGCAAGAAGATCGGCCTGGGAGAAGACCTCGGAGAAGACCCCCGGGTCCTCTACATCATCAATTCGGGAAAGAAGAAGGCGACGAAGATCATCCGCCTTTTGCTAAATCATCCTCGCTGGCGGGCCACGGTGGTCGTCGGACGTGACCGAGCGCTCCTGGAAGAGATTCGTCGTCTGGCCAAGGGATCGGAAGAAAAGCTCCGGGTGCTCGGCTGGACCGATAAGATCCCGGAACTCCTTCTCACCCATCATGCGCTCATCAGCAAGGCGGGGGGCGCGACCGTCCAGGAAGCCGTGGCGGCTCGTTGCCCGATGGTTGTCACGCAAGTCGTGCCGGGACAAGAGGAAGGAAATTTCGAACTGCTGCGCCGACGAGGGGCGGTCCTCTACGCGGAAAGCCCGCGTCAAATCGTCCAGGCCCTCGAAGAGCTTTTCGCGGAGGATGGGAGGTTGTGGAAGCGGATGCGGTCGGCTTTGGCCGAGATCAGCCGTCCCGAAGCGTCGATCCATATTGCGCGATTTGTCCTAGAGCATGCGGCCATCGAGAACGCCGCGCCCGAGAGCTTGCCCGGTTTTCCGCAACGGGCGGGAGATCTCCTGCCGAATGGCACCCCCGAGGCGTTGGAAGAGGCTCGGGTGCTTCTCTGCGATTTTCACATCCATAGCACCTATTCGGATGGACGCCTGTCCGTAGGGGAGATCGTCGATTTTTACGGACAGCGGGGTTTCGATTGCATCTGCATCACCGACCACATCGTCGATCGGAGTCGATTCATCGGACGAGTTTGCCAGCTTACGGGACTCGTGCTCTCTCCGGATCTGGTGGGAGAGTATTTCGATGTTCTCCGGAAGGAAAAAGAACGCGCATGGCGCAAATATAGAATGATTCTTTTCGCGGGTCTCGAGTTCAACAAGGACGGGTATCGGGCGAAGAGCTCCGCCCATCTTCTGGGGATTGATCTCCAGCATCCGATCGACCCAAGCCTCTCCTTGCCCGAGATCATCGCGGAGATTCGCGCACAGGACGGTCTTTCGGTGGCATCGCATCCCCACAAGTTTCAAAGCGTCTGGGGTCCGAACACGCTCTATCTTTGGGAGAACCTCAAACAGTTCGCTTCCCTGCTCGATGCTTGGGAGATCGCCAATCGGGATGATCTCTTCGCGCCGATCGGATTGAAGCGGCTGCCTTTCATCGCCAACAGCGACTTTCACAAGCCGAAGCATATCGATTCGTGGAAGACGGTGCTTTTTTGTGAAAAGGATCCGAAGGCCATTAAGGAGTGCGTGCGGGTCAACCGCAACGTTGCGTTGACCTTGTATCGGCGTCATCGGTTTGGATCGTTGCTGCGCTACCCGGAAGAGGAGATGCTGAATGCGTAGCGCCGCTTCTCGCGACGAGAAGCGGGGATCGGGCGGCTTGAAATCCCATGGCGTGTGATCGATCCAATCCGCGCGTTCGCGTTTTGCGAACGTTCTTGAACTCCTCATCCCTTTCCTGCTCATGGGACGCGCTCTTGGCGCGCAGCGGCCTGAACCCCGCCTGTGCGGAGGAGGTGATCTCGGAACTGAGAAGGATCGGTCTTCCTATCGCTGCATCCGCGCAAGGCCAGTGGCGGCTGGAGCGTCCTCTTCCCGATCTTTTGTCGGCCGAGGAGTTGCTGGCCCGGTCGGAGGGGGATGCGGTTCCGATCCGTTGGTCGGCGGTTGTCTTGGACCAGGTTGAATCGACGAACGACCTCCTCTTGCGTCAGGAGGCAGCGGGAGCCGCCGAGGGCTTCGTGGTGGCGGCACAGCGGCAGAGCCGGGGCCGCGGACGGTTGGGCCGGCGCTGGGAATCCGGTTCGCCTGGCGGGATCTACGCGAGCCTTCTGCTCCGTCCGCGCCTCGCCTTCTCGCAGATCCATCGCTTGACGATTCTCACGACCGTTGCCGCCGCGGAAGCGGTGGAGGAGGTTACGGGTTTTTCTCCGAAGATTAAGTGGCCTAACGACCTGATCGGTTCGCGAGGGAAACTCGGAGGGATCTTGACCGAAGTCGTTGCGCAAGGAGGGCGCCTGCGCGGTGGGGTAGTGGGGGTCGGCATCAACGTCTCGCAGGAGAGCTTCCCTGAGGGGATTCGCGACCGGGCATCGTCTCTTCTAATAGAAACGGGGTGCGTCTTCCGGCGAGTCGAGATTTTGGCTGCCCTTCTCCGGCGGGTTGCGCTGCGGTACGAAGGCGACTTTGCGGAAATCCGCGAAGCTTGGGAGTGGCGCTGCGAAAGCCTGGGGAAGGTGGTGCGCGCGCGGCAGGGCGGGAACACCGTGGAAGGCTACGCCTCTGGCTTGGACGAGGATGGACTCCTGCTTTTGCGAACCGAAGCGGGTGCGGTCGTTCCTCTGATCGCCGGGGAGCTGCTCGGGTTGGATTCTTAATCACCTTGCGGGGCCGCGGGCGTTTCGTTTAGACAAGGGATATGATCCCGCTGGAAGATGGCTTTGCGGACGTGATCGGAAAGGCGGCGCGCGGACTGGAGCTGACGGACGAGCGCCTCGCCCGCGCCGCCGGGCTTAGCGTGGACGAGGTGCGCCGCGCCAAAGCGGGCGAGTTTGACGAACGGGTGATTCGCCGGTTGGCCCCCGCCCTGCACCTGGGCGGGGATGCGCTGGTCGCTTTGGGGAGAGGGGAGTATCGGCCGCACGAGGTGGCGCCGATCCCTGGTTTTCTCGCTTTTCAGACGCGTTGGGCGGATATGACGGTCAACGCCTATCTCGTCTGGGACCTCAAGACGCGGGAAGCCGCTGCTTTCGACACCGGGGGCGACTGCCGCGAAATGCTCGAAGCGATCCGGGAGCGCAAACTGCGCCTCCACTCCATCCTGCTCACGCACGGCCATGGGGATCATATCGCCGCGCTGGATCGGCTGAAGGAAGAGACAGGAGCTTCAGCTTATGCCGGAGACCGGGAGGCGGTCGACGGGGCGGAGTCCTTCACGGCCGGAAGGGAGTTCCAAGTGGGCTCGCTTTCGATTCGTACCCTTCTGACAAGCGGCCATTCTCCGGGTGGAATTACTTATCTGGTCGCCGCGGGCGATCGTCTATTGGCGATCGTCGGCGATTCGCTCTTTGCGGGCTCGATGGGAGGGGGGAACGTCTCCTATGCCGATGCCTTGCGGAACAATAGGGAAAAGATTCTGACGCTTCCCAGCGAGACCGTGATCTGCCCGGGGCATGGGCCATTGACCACGGTAGGAGAGGAGAGGGAGCACAATCCCTTCTTTACCTCGTAAAAACGGGGCGCACCAAGCGAACCGAAAGAGGGAAATGCTCTAGGGCGATTCCTGCGTTTTTGCTTGCCACCAAGATTGCTCTCATTATGGTAGCCGGTGCTCGGCTCGGATGAGATGGGTTCGAGAGGGGAAAGACGGAGAACGCTGAGGGCGATGGCAGCGGCTCCTTGGGTTGTCTCTATTATTTCCCACAGGTATAAATTGGAAGGCTCGAAAGAGCCGTCAAGAAATCTAGCAACAAGGAGATAAGTCGCTTATGAAACTGGTACCATTGATTAGTTCCGGTGTGGCCGGCCCGCTGGGGATGCTTCATCTACCTCGGTTTTGGCTGAAAGTCGTGCTTGCGGCCAAGGGGTATTTGGCGGAAGGCTACCCCGATTGCGGAAAGGGTTTCGACAAGATGACCCTGGACGCTCTGGGGTTGGATGAGGCCGAGACCCTGCGGTACCTGCGCAGCGAGTGTCCGAGCTATACGCAATTCGAAGCCTGGATCTTGGGGAAGAAGGGCGGCAAGATTGAGAAGGCGACCATCATCAAGCACAATTGCGCCGTCCTCGGATACATTCATGACGCGGACACCCGGCGCTCCATCCTTTCGGCGGCGGGTCTACCGGACGACGGTTCGATTCCGGATGCGGTCAACCTGAACAACCTGGAAGATTGGACCGAATTCCACAAGTGGCTGAAGAGCCAGTAATCGCAGTGTTCCGGCGTCGTCCGGGACATGTTTTGCCTTTCCCGTAGAGGCGCCGCCTCTACGGGAAAAGGGAGTAAAAGGGCCCCCCTCATAGCGAGAGGGGCCCTTTTTTCTTTCGATTGGAATCCCTCGAAGAGATTGCGATCGTTCAGATAGTGAGGATGCGATATCAATGGCGAATGCTTCGGCTCCCATTTTGCGGTCTTCTGGTCTGGTGGGTGTCGAGCGTCCTCGGGCTCTCCGGTCCTCTTCCGGCGGCTCGATCTCTTCGTGTGGTCACTACGATCGCCCCGCTCTACTCCTTTGTGAGGAGCGTTGCCGGGGAGGCGGTGGAGCTTTCGAATCTCCTTCCCCGCAATGCGGAACCCCATGACTATGTGTTGAGCCCCGGGGACGCTCGCCGCATCGCCGATGCGGATCTGATCATCCGCAACGGCTTGGGGCTCGAGTCCTTCTTGGATAAGGCGCTGGCCAAGGTCGATCGGGAGAAGCTTCTCGACGCGAGCGCCGGGATCATTCCGCTGCCCCGCTGGGTTCCGCCGGATTCTCCCGCAGGTGGGGGCTTTCCGGCAGCGGCACCTCCGAATCCGCATGTTTGGCTTGATCCCCTTTATGCCATCGTGGAGGTAGAAAATATCGTTCGTGAGCTCTGCCGTCATGACGGGGAGAAGGCCTCTTACTACCGGGCGCGCGGGAAACGGTTAGTGGACGATCTGCGCCAGATTGACGCAGCCTACCGCCATGCGCTCGACCCCTTGCCCGAGAAGAAGATGGTATCCGATCACGATGCGTTCGCCTATTTGGCGTCGAGGTACGGGATTCGGATTGTCGCCTTCCTTGAGACGAGAGGACATGCGGGACTCTCCCCCAAGCTTCTGGCGTGGGTGATGGACTCCATCGTTCGTGAACGGGTACCGGCCCTTTTCAGCGAGGTCAATCACGTCAGCTCCGAACTCCGAAGCATCTCCCGTGATATGAGGGTTCCCATCGTTCTGTTGGATTCGATGGAGAGCGGATCCCTTAGCGCCGATCTTTACGCGCGGGCTGCGGAGAGCAACCGACGGGCTCTCGTCCAAGCTTTCCAGAGACGTGCGCCCGTAACCCCATAGTCTGGAGAATAATGGGCCAGGAGAGCGATCGGAGAGCGGAAAAAAGCAGCGAGGGCGCCGGCGTTTCAGTTCGAGGCGCAGGCAAGGCGCCGCTTCTACGGACGCGGGCGATCGCGGCGGGATATGGGGACGAATCCGCCTTCGAAGATGTCTCGCTCGAGGTCTTCGAGCGGGAAGTCGTCTCGCTCATCGGGCCGAACGGAGCGGGGAAGACGACTCTGCTTCGCTGCCTAGCCGGTATCCTGCCTCTGCGTGAGGGAACAGTGGAAAAGGCTCCCGGCCTCCGCATGAGTTACTTGCCTCAGAGGCTCGTCTTCGACCGGCTCTTGCCGGTAACGGTGGCCGAATTCCTCGCTTTGCGCCTGGGGCGCCCGCTCTTCCGGTTTGCTTGGACGAAAGAGGAACGGGTTGAAACGCTGGACGAACTGGGAGTCTCCGGTCTGCTCGATCGGCGGCTGGGGGAGCTCTCCGGAGGAGAGTTGCAGCGGGTGCTCATTGCCGTCGCTCTGGCGAAGAGACCGCAGCTCCTCCTCTTGGATGAGCCCGCAACCGGCGTCGATCTGTTGGGTGCGGCCGCATTCGACGCGCTCCTCCACCGGCTTCGAGATCGGGATGGAATCGGGATCCTTCTCGTTTCGCACGATCTCCATCTGGTCCATCACATTTCGGATTGGGTCTATTTTCTCAACCGAAGGATACTCGCCAGTGGGCCGCCCAAGGAAGTTTTGCGCGAGGAACGTCTGGCAGCGGCCTACCAGCGCTTTCCGCATCCTGGTTGAAGGACGTGGTTCGCTTTATGGATTGGCGGTCATCGAGTTCGACGCGTCGGGGAGGAAACTGGTATCAGAAGGAGCCAGGGGTTGCCGGACGAGAGCGGCTCATCGGGGAAACACGCGAGAGCGGAGGTTGACCGTGGACTTTCTTTCCTATGATTTTTTGCGGCGGGCGCTATCCGCCGCAGCGCTTGCCGGGCCAGTGTGCGGGCTGTTGGGAGTCTTTCTGACCGCGCGCGGCATGGCCTTCTTCAGCGATGCGCTCGCCCATACGGCGATTACCGGAGTCGCCTTGGGGCTGCTTGGCGAGGGCGCGGTCGAACTCTGGTTCGGTCTGGCGCTTCCCCGCGGTTTCCCCTCGGGACTACTGCTGCTCTGGTGCCTGGGCGCGGCTTGGGTGATGGCATCGCTCTTTGAGAGCGCCCGCTGGCGCCCCGACACCGTGATGGCGTTCTGCTTCACGGGCAGCGTTGCTTTCGGGGTTCTGGTGCTCGGGAAGTTGGGCCGGTACGGCTTTCTAGAGGAGACGCTCTTCGGCGACATTAATGCGAACTCCTGGGGAGACGTAGCGGTGCTCGGGGCCGTGACGGGAACCGCCGTGATCGTCGTGCTGAGGAGGCTGCGGGACTTCCTTCTGATTGTTTTGGACGAGGATCTCGCCCGGGCGGACGGGATTCCCGTGCATCGACTCAACCGGATCCTGGTGCTGCTGGTGGCGGCGGTGGTGGCGATCGCGTTGAAACTGCTGGGAGCGCTGCTCGTGAGCGCGCTTCTGGTTGTCCCCGCAGCGACGGCGCGGCTGGTCGCTCCCAACCTCCGGCTCCTGCTCATTTTGGCGGTCGCCGGAGGATTCCTGAGCTCTCTGGGCGGGGTGATCCTTTCTTTCTACCTCGATCTAGCCACCGGCCCCACCATCGTGCTCACCCAACTCGCCTTTCTCCTGATCGCCCTGGGACTGCAGCCCTTACTTCCCCACCAGCGCCAAACTCAGAGCAGAGGGAGCGCCGCAACAATCGACTCCCAATCGATCTGGCCGAAGAACGAATCGAGGTAAGCCGCTCGATCGAGTCCGAAATCGAGAAGGAAGGCGTGGTCTTCCATGTCGATCGAAAGGAGGGGAAACCC
The DNA here is from genome assembly GCA_050179015.1 of Methylacidiphilaceae bacterium. GTDB lineage: Bacteria > Verrucomicrobiota > Verrucomicrobiia > Methylacidiphilales > Methylacidiphilaceae > Methylacidimicrobium. The sequence goes on from JBFXFN010000052.1 coordinate 13,337, forward strand.
GCCCCAAAAAGGGCCGGCTCCCCGAGGATCGCCGATGAGGTTGAATACGCGGCCGCTTGCCTGATCGAGGCAGGCCCACGCCCAGCAATCCGACGCTAAGGCGGTGGCCCGTAGGTCGCTCAAAAAGCGATCGACGGAGCCGAAATCGCGTTCGATCCATGTGCGGAGGATTCCTTGCGGCGCACCCCCGGTTCCTCCGAGCGTCTTGAAGTAGAGCTCGTGGCTCTTTGCCGCGGCGAGGCAATAGGAGAGATCGAGCTTATTCGCGCGGAAAGGCGAGCCGGCGATCCGATCTTCTTCCGGAAGGCCGCCTTTCGAGATCGCCGAGAGGAGTTCCTGCGCCCTTCGGACTTGAATGGCATAGATGCCGAGATGCATCTCCAAGGTCTTCTCGGAGATCTTCCCGGTCTTGCCTAGGAGTTTTTTTCGAAACAGTTCGGTGCAATCGGCGATGGTTGGCTCCATGATTCCCTTTTACCCGAGCTTTTTCGCTTGGCAAGGGTTTGAACGCACATGATGCCGAGGAGACAGGACGAGTCGGCCGCTTCCTTCACTCTAACCCTGAGTTCGCCTTTCGGTTGAAGAGTCGAGCCAGAGTCGTAATATATGCGCGGTGACCGACTCTGAATTGGAAGACCGCGCGAAGCGGGCGGCGGAAATCCTGAAAGCCCCCACAGAATACAAGGTCTGCGAAGGCTGCGAGTCGATCGTGCGAAAGAAGGCGGTGTTTTGCCCCAATTGCCATGGCTATCGTTTCGATGGCTCTCCGACTCGCGTGGTCGAGCAGGCACGGGTGCTCGGGGGTCGTCCGGCGAACTCGATCTCGCAGCAAGATTATAGTTGACCGGCAGCAGGGCCGAATTTGACCGGGCCGCATCCCTAAGTGGCGCCGGCGGACATCAGGTACCCTCTAAGCTGAAGAGCACCGCCTCGGTGAAAGAGCCGGCAGCGACCCCGGGGAAACGCCAGCGGTGAAGCGCCCATTGCCTGGCGCTTCCGTCGAGCAGGTTGTGGCCGGAACTCCCGAGAACTTCGACCCAGATGACGCGGCCTTCACGAACGAAGACTTGCAGGGTGACCTTGCCTTGCATCCTCTGGCGTCGGGCTTCATAGGGATAGGGAGGCTCGGATAGGACAAGCCCGCCGCCGAGCGCCGGAAGACGGTTCCCTCGGGGATGGGCGGGACGCGCAGCCGGACGCGGGCTTGGCTGCTGGGCAACCAGGGGCTTACTAGGAGGAGCCGCCGCAGGAGCCTGTAAAACGGCTGGCTCTGTGACCTTTTGTTCCTCCGGTGTGGGAGCGGCCGTGCTTGGGAGCGCTGGGATCTCGTCGATCAACTCGACGGATGTTGAATTTGACGTGAAGCGCGCGGGGAGCGGGGCGATTGCGGGAAGGGGGCTCCCCGGCACTCCGGGCAGGACGAGAGCGGCGACTCCCGCATGAAAAAGAAGGGCTAGAACGATCGAGGGCCAGATGCCCCACCCGTCGGAGTCGACGGCCTTGGGCTTGCCTTCCCCGCCTGTTTTCGCTTCGAACGTTCTCGTTTGAGGCTCGAGTAGTAGCGTTGTCATTGGTCCCTTTCCTTCCTTGATAAAGCAGAAAGCGTGCCAGAAACTGCGCATTCGATCGCGGGCCACCCCACGAAAAGAAGTTTCATCTTGCGCTGAAGAGAGTCTCACGCCATTTTGCTCCGCGTCGGAATCAAAAGGGAGCGGACGCGCGTCAAAAAGAGGTCAAAGCCAAGCGGCTCCGAGAGAATGGTTTTGGACTTGTCGCC
>JBFXFN010000053.1:0-14642 GCA_050179015.1 Methylacidiphilaceae bacterium
AGGGTAGAGCCGATAGTAAAAACAGGAAGCCGAACCAAAAGCGGAGGAATCGCTCCATATGTCGCTAAGAAGCAGTATCCTTCATACGGGCATGGGTCATCCTGGGTCAATGGCGATCCCGGAGTGGGCGCTCCTCCCGTGCACTGCGTCCTCGAACGAACCTATCCGCCTGCGGTAACAACATACTTATATGCCAGACCCCCTCTCGGTCGAAGCCATACGCCAGGAGCTTCGGCAGGTCAAGTACCCCGGCTTCAGCCGCGACATCGTCTCCTTTGGACTCGTCAAGGAGCTTGCTGTGGAGAACGGGACGGTGACCCTCCGGCTCGAGCTGACGACGGCCGACCCCCAAGTGCGCGCGCAAATCGAGCGGGAGGTACAGGAACGGCTTTCCAGATTTCCCGGCGTCGAGCGGACCGAGGTGGCCGTCGCCACGGCGGGAGGCGGAACGGCGCGAGCCCGGGAGGCCGCTCCGTCCTCGATCCGCCATATCATTGCGGTAGCCAGTGGAAAAGGGGGGGTCGGCAAATCGACCGTAGCCGTCAACCTGGCGGTCGCCCTCCAAAAGGAAGGAGCGAGGGCGGCCGGCCTCTGCGACTGCGATATCTACGGCCCCAGCATCCCGCTGATGCTCGGCACCAAAGAGTCGCCGCGAGTCACCTCCGAGCAGCGTCTTGTGCCGATCGAGCGGTTTGGTCTACGGGTGATGAGCATGGGACTCCTGCTCGACTCGGATCAACCGGCCGTTCTCCGCGGCCCGCTGGTGACACGCTACACCCAGGAATTTCTTCGCAACGTCGATTGGGGCGATCTCGACATCCTCGTCCTCGACCTTCCACCGGGAACAGGCGACATTCAACTCACCATCGTCCAAACCGTCCGCCTCTCGGGAGCCGTGGTCGTGACGACGCCGCAAGAGGTCGCGCTGATCGATGCGCGAAAAGCGGTCGGCATGTTCGGAAAGGTGAACGTACCCCTCCTCGGCATTCTCGAAAATATGAGCTACTTTCTCTGTCCCAACGATCAAAACCGCTATGACATCTTCGGGACGGCCGGGGGGAGGCGGGAAGCCGAGCGAATCGGGGTGCCTTTTCTCGGCGAGATCCCCCTAGAGATCGCGATCCGGGAATCGGGCGATCTGGGCGTTCCCGTCGTCCTCGCCGAGCCCGATCGCCCGTCGAGCCGAGCCTTTCGGGATGCGGCAAAAAAAATCCTTGACGCGCTTTGTCCATCGTAGTTTTTATCGCCATCAATTGCACCAAATGTGGCGCAAGGGAAGGCCCGTTGCTTTCCCTTGGTTTCGGGAATACGAGGAGATCGAGGATTTGGTCTGCTTGGATCGACGCAGGAACGGGAGAGAGCAGTTGGTTGAATGGTTTCCCCAAGGGCCCATCTTATGGCAGAGATGCCGGTCGAAGCGGCAAAATGCCGGGTTACTCTTCGGGTCGCCGCAGGGAAAAACAAATTCTTCCAAAAAAGCAGCGCATCGCAACCAGCGGCGGGACTCATTTGCGGAGCGCCGGGGAAGCGCGGAGGCAGACTTCCTGGCGGTCAATTTTTCCATGGGAGGAGCGGTTCAGCTCCGCCGAGCCGATCCGGCCCGGCCAAATCCTCAAAGGAGGGCTTTGACGTGAGGCGCCTAGCGTTGGCAAGCCCGGGAGGAAGGGTTGCTGCGAGAGCCATGGAGAGCGTTTCCGATGAAGATTCGTCCCTGAGAGACGGTTGTAGCCTCTTTAGGAACTCGGCCCTCTATCGGGAGTACCTGGAGGAGCGGGAAGAAATCCTGAAGCACAAATGGCTGGAGAGCGAGAAGCAAGGCCATGACATCGGCTTCGAAAAAGCTCTGCTCGACTGGATGCTCCACCACCGGGCCGCTTGGCGCGAGAGAAGACGCCACAACAGCCCTTAGCCCTCCGTTACGGGTTCTCTTCCAGCAGCTTGGTTAGGATCGGTTCGTGCAGGCGGCGCGCCATGTCGGTCGCGGTTTCCCCCATTCCGTTTTTCGCCAAGTGCGCATCGGCCCCGTGCTCCAGAAGCAGCCTGGCCATCCCCACATCTCGCCGTTCCACCGCGATCATAAGCGGCGTCATATCGGTTCTGTCTTGCACATTGGGATTGGCTCCCTGCTCCAGCAGGAAAGCTGCGGCCGTTCCATAGCCGAGCGCCACGCATCGATGCAGGATCGTCTGGCCTGCGTCGTCGGCCGCATTGATCCGGAGGCCATGCTTGAAGAAGCTTCCGAGCATCGCGATGATCGCCTCCTGGTCCATCGACGAGGAAAGAGCCCGAACCAGGACGGCCGCTTGGGGAACCGGATCGGCTCCGTAGCGATCGACTAGCAACGCCGCCAGCCGAGGATCCCGGCGCACCGCTTCCACGAGCGCCGAGTCGGGTGCCCCATAATCGATGGGATAGTGCGGCTCGGAGGCCAGGATCTTCTCCAAGCGCGGTTGGGAATGAGCGCCGATGGCTTCCCGCAGGGCGGAAAGAGTCTTCCGCCGCCCGCCTTGCTGCTCTCTCGAGACTCCCTCTGCAGCCGCGTCGGCGAAGCCCGCGGCCTCCCCTTCCCCCCGTCCCCAAGCGATCCGGATCTGCCGCGCCGAAATCTCCTGAGGGAAGACCCCCGCTGCCATCTCCCCAAGTCCGACCGTGCCCGCGGCAGCCACCTCGCTTCCCGCGAAGTGTCCCTGTCCATCCGGAAGGGCCCCGGGCCGGATGACGAAAAACGAGAGCTTTTGGCGGCGGAAGTAAGGTGCCCGCGAGCCGACCATTTCGTTGTAATAGGAAAGATAGGCATCGCGCAAAAGGCGGTCGAGACGGTCCCGGGAACCCAGCCCGTCGGGGGCGGTTGAGAGGATGAGAAGGCAGGCGATGTCGCTTTCGCCCTCGTCTTGGCTCTTCGCCAAAGCCGGATCTTGGAAGCCGACGATATCCGGCGACCGGTGCAGGAAGACCCAGCGCCCCCCTTCAGGAAAACTCCGCGTTTCTCCGAGGACCGAGGCACCCGGCGTAGAGGGGCACCCCACGAGCCAGAAGCCGGCAACGATCCCCCAAGTCCACCGGGGAACCCTTGCCCATCCGATCTCACGAGCCAATCTCTTGCGCTTCATCGTTAAACGGAATCCCCGGAGCACCCGGCTGACCCACGAGGGCAAACCCTTCCTTTTGCATCATGATCCTTTCCCCGATCCGCCTCTTCCGATGCGGCTTTCCGCATCGTTCCTAACCGGCCCGGGATCATAAATCGACCCTCTTCTTCGCCCAGTCCCTGCAGGCTCCGCTCTCCTAGCAAAAGAAGCAACAGCAATAAAGTTTTCGCTCGACAGTTTCATTGGTTTTTCTTATAGCAGTCAAACTGATGACGCTCGATAACGGATTAATTGAAATCACGAACGAATTGGAGCTATAATGTTAATTAATGTGATTGCAGCTTTGGCAACAGGGCTAGCGACTTCCTGCGGCCTTTTGCTCCTCTTTCTTCTTTTCGGGGGCTGGATCGTGGCGCTTGGAGCAGCGGCCGCCTTCAGCTGGCTGCAGGGCGACCGTCCGGAATCCCCTGCGCTGCCCGAATAGCCCTGCCCGCTAACGAGCAAGGAGCAGACTGAAGTCGTTGACGTTCGTGCCGGTCGGCCCGGTCCGAAGCAGGCCGCCTGCGACCTCGAAGAAGGCAAGGGCGTCATTGGCCGCCAGAAGCCCATCCGGGTCGAGACCCATACGCTTCGCCCTCGCCCAGCTCTCCCCGTCCACCATGACTCCCGCCGCGTCACTGGTTCCATCGACTCCGTCGCTCGCTAGGGAGGCGAGCACGACTCCGTCGAGCCCGGCCAATTGCGAAGCCGCAGCGAGGCCGAGTTCGAGATTTCGCCCCCCTCTTCCCGCGCCCACGACATGGACCGTGGTCTCGCCGGCGGCCAGGAGCGCGCACGGACGGGGAATCGGGCGGCCGTAAAGCGCCTCTTCCCGAAGAATTTCCCCGAGCACTAATCCCGCCTGGGACGCCTCTCCTTGGAGCGAACTCGTGAGGCAGGCGGCGGCAAAGCCCTCCGCCTCGGCTGACCGCAGGATCGCCCGAGTGGCCTCCTGGCCTCCGCCCACGCAGAGATTCTCGACGCGCAGGAAGCCCGGATCGCCGCATTTCGGAGTCTCCGGCAGCTCGCCCGCGACCCCGGCGGCGAGCCGCGCGCGGACCGTAGCCGGAACCCGGTCGAGAAGCCCCCTCCGTTCCAGGACGCGCCATGCGTCGGAAAAATGCGAGGAGTCGGGCATGGTCGGACCGGAGGCGACCATCTCCAGCCGGTCTCCAACGACATCGGAAAGGATCAGGGCGAGGAAGCGGGCCGAAGGGGCCAGAAGCGGCATCCCTCCTCCCTTGAGTCGCTCCAAGTGCTTGCGCACCGTGTTGATCTCCTCGATCGAAGCACCACTCCGGAGGAGGAGCTCGGTCGTCTCCCGAAGATCCAAGAGGCTGATCCCGTTCGCCGGGAGGCTCCAGAGCGCCGAGGCTCCTCCGGAAAGGGCGACAAGCACAAGATCTTCGGATCTAGCAGTTCCGAGCAGGCGGACAACCTCTTCCGCGCACGACCGGCCGGCCTCATCCGGCAGCGGATGACCCGCCTCGCGCACGGGAAGAGAAAGCCGAGGAGAGACAGCACCCGCCGGCACGGTCACGAGCCCGCCCGCGATCCGCCCCTCCAGGATCTCCTCCAAGGCCGAAGCCATCCCGCCGGCCGCCTTGCCCGCAGCAAGCAGAAGCACCCTGCCACCTTCAAGCCGGTACTCCTTCCCGCCCGCCCAGAGGGTCTCTCCCCGGCGGCGCACCGAGCGGCGGATCGCCTCCCCGGAATCCACGGCCCATAGGCCACTCTCGAGGATCGACAGGGCGGCGCCGGCAAGCTCTTCCTCAACCGGCCTCCAAGGGCCGCGCTCGAGACGAATTCGGACCATGCTGCCTTTCCCGGCTCTTATTGAGTGCCGATTTTCACGAGCAGACCCTTGCGTCTCGCGGCGGCGAAGAGAGAGGCGAAGAAGGCGCTGGCCAGGGCCAGATAGGCGAGGTTGAGCAGCGTCGCGTAAACGACCCGGTCCCACGGATGGCCTCCCCGAAGGGCAAGCCGCATCCCTTCGAAGACATGCGTTGCCGGGATCGCCCAGGCGACAGGCTGCAACCAGGAGGGCAGAGTACTTACCGGATAAAAGACGGCGGCGAAGGGCTGGATCGCAAAGGGGACCGCCCAAGCGAGCGCTTCGGCGGCCTGCCCCCAGCGCAGGAGGAGGGCCGTCGTCGCGATCCCCAGCGTCCATCCCATCAAGAGCAGATTGACGAAGAGCGGGAAGAGCGCCGTCCCTACGGCGAGCAGGTTGAACCGATAGAGGAGGAAGGCGAGCGCCGCCAAATAGACTCCGACCACCACGGTCTTCAGCACCCCTACGATACAGGTCGCTCCCACGAACTCGGTTACCCGCACCGGCGCGGCAAAGAGATTGAGGAGATTGCGCGACCAGACGTCTTCGAGGAAGGAGACCGTGATGCCCTGCTGGGAGCGGTAGATGACATCCCAAAAGATCACGGCTCCCACCAAAAAGGCGACCCCGGAAGGAAGCTGCCGGCCGGGCTTCTCCAGGTAGAGGGTCAGCAAGCCCCAGACGAGCAGGTCGATGGCCGGCCAGAAGAAGATCTCGAGAATCCGGATGGCACTCCTGCGATAGACATAGGTATAGCGCAGAACGAGAGCCTGGATGCGCCGAAGGTTCATGGCATGGGCGTGCCCGTCCGCGGCAAGGATCCCTCCTCCTCCCGAGTCAGCTGGATGAAGAGTTGTTCCAGGTCGTCGCAGCGAAAACGCCGGAGAATCTCGACCGGGCTCCCCTCGGCGAGCAGGCGGCCTCCCCGAAGAAAGAGGACCCGGTCGCAGATCTCCTCCACATCCCGCATGTTGTGCGAGGTATAGAGCATGGCGATTCCGCGCTCGGCCTGGAGCCGGCGCAGAAGGGAGCGCACCTTGTCCGCGATGTCGGGATCGAGCCCCGCCGTCGGCTCATCGAGGAGTAGAAGCTCCGGGTCGTTGAGGAGCGCCTTGCAGAGACTCAAGCGGGCAGCCTCCCCCGCGGAGAGCTTTCCCGCCACCTGATCGACCAGATGGCCGATCTCCAGGTCGGCCAAGAGCCCTGCGATCTTTTCCTGCGGCTTGGCGACGTCGTAGAGGCGAGCGAAGACCGTCAGGTTCTGCCGAACGGTCAGGTTTGCCGGGAGGAGAGCGTAGGCGGAGGCGAAGTTCACGCGCTCAAGCACCGCGACTCGATTCTGGGGCATCGGCAGGTCAAAGATCGATATCCTCCCCGAGCTTGGGGTAGTCAGCCCGAGGAGCAGGTGAATGACGGTCGTCTTTCCCGCCCCGTTGGGTCCCAGAAGCCCGAGCGCCTCGCCCCGGCGCAAGGCAAAGGAGAGGCCGCTTACGACCGGGCGGCCGCGCGCAAACTCCTTCGATAACTCCTTAACGACCACGACGGTATCGCTCAATTGCTGCTCTCCCTCGCCAATCTTGGCAGAACGCTCGTAAAAGGAAAGAAGCGCCATTTCGATCGCGCGATCCTGCCGGAACCGGTAGAATCGGGGCCATTATGGTTCCCACCCATTATTTCGCTCGCCCGCTGCCTTCCGAGCTTGCCGGATTAGAAGAACTCGCCGCCGATCTGCTCTGGCTCTCCAACACCGGGTCCGAAAAGATCTGGCAGATGATGGATGCCGGGCTCTGGGACGCCACTTCCAACCCCTGGTTCCTTCTGGAAAGCGTCTCGGAGACCCGATTGGAGCAGCTCCGGGGAAATCCCGTTTTCCTGGAGGAGATGCAGCGCCAGCTTCAGGAACGGAAAGCCTACCTGGAGTGCCCGACCTGGTTCGACACGACCCACAGCCTCCACGGCCTTGGGCTCGTAGCCTACTTCAGCATGGAGTTCGGGCTCGGAGAAGCTCTCCCCATCTACTCCGGCGGCTTGGGAATCCTCGCGGGAGACTACCTCAAGGCGGCGAGCGATCTCGGAGTCCCGCTCGTCGGGGTAGGGCTGCTCTACCAGCAGGGCTACTTCCGCCAAGGCATTGCGAGCGACGGCCGCCAGGTGGAGTACTACCCCTATAACGACCCCAGCCTTCTCCCCGTAGTCCCGGTCCGGGATGCCGCCGGAGAGTGGCTTCGCGTCGTCGTCACCCTGCCTGGTCGCCCTCTGGTCCTGCGCGTCTGGCAGGCGACCGTGGGCCGGGTTCCGCTCTACCTGCTCGACAGCAACGACCCGGTGAACGCTCCCGCCGACCGGACGATCACGGGATCGCTCTACGGCGGCGGCTCGGAAATGCGTCTTCTGCAGGAGATCGCCTTGGGAATCGGAGGTTGGCGGGTGCTGGAAAGGCTGCAGCTCGATTGCCATATCTGTCACCTCAACGAGGGGCACGCCGCCTTCGCGGTCCTGGAACGCGCCCGCAGCTATGCCAAGCAGTCCGGCCAGTCGTTCCCCCTCTCCCTTCGCACGACGCGGGCGGGAAATCTTTTCACCACCCATACTCCGGTGCCCGCGGGCTTCGACCGCTTCCCGCCGGACCTGATCCGCCACTACTTCGCCGACTTTACGCGAGATGCCGGCACTTCGGTCGAGGAGATCCTTCGCCTCGGCCAGGAAGGGGACGGAGCCGGCGAACCCTTTAACATGGCCTACCTCTCCATCCGTGGATCGGCCGCCGTCAACGGCGTGAGCCGTCTCCACGGGGCCGTCAGCCGCCGCCTCTTCCAGCCGCTCTTCCCCCGGTGGCCGCAGGAAGAGGTTCCGGTGGGCTCTGTCACCAACGGCATCCATGTTCCGACTTGGCACTCCGCCGAGTCGGACGCGCTCTGGAGCCGCATCTGCGGCCCCAATCGGTGGCGGCAACCCTCCGAAGTCCTGGAAGAGCGTTACCGGCAAGCGAGCGATCTCGATCTCTGGGAGTTTCGGATGAAGAGCCGGATGAACCTTGTTCTCTCGATTCGCAAGAGGAGGAAATGCCACTGCTCCCTTCTCGGAAAGGCGGCGCAAGAAATGGCCGCCTGCTCCTGCGTCTTCGATCCAAATACGCTCACCCTCGGCTTCGCTCGGCGGTTTGCCACCTACAAGCGTCCCGATCTCCTTCTCCACGATCCGGGCCGACTGCTCCGAATTCTCTCGAACCCGGCGGCCCCGATGCAGCTGGTCATCGCCGGAAAGGCACATCCCGCAGACGACTTCGGCAAGGAGCTCATCCGCCGTTGGAACACCTTCGCCGAAGCACCGGAGGTGAGAGGCCGCATCGTCTTTCTCGACGATTATGACATGCGGATGGCGAAGGAGCTCGTCAGCGGCGTTGATCTCTGGATCAACAATCCCAGGCGCCCATGGGAGGCGAGCGGGACCAGCGGCATGAAGCTTCTGGCCAACGGCGGCCTCAACCTCTCGGAGCTCGATGGCTGGTGGGCGGAGGCCTACTGCCCCGAAGTCGGATGGGCGCTCGGCGACGGCCAGGAGCATGGAGAAGATCCGGCATGGGATGCGGCTGAGGCGGAGCAGCTCTATCGCCTCTTGGAGCAGGAGGTCGCGCCCGCCTTCTACGACCGCGACTCGCAAGGGATCCCTCCACAATGGATCGCCAAGCTTCGCGAGAGCGTCGCCCAGCTCACCGGGCGCTTTTCCACCAACCGGATGGTCCGGCAGTACACGGAGGAGTACTACCATCCGCTCAACGCCGCCTTCCAGAAGCGATCGGCCAAGAACGGGGCCCGATCCGTGGAGATCGAGGAACAGCTTCGTCAAATCGCCCTCCACTGGAAAGAGGTCCGCTTCGGCCCGCTTTCCGTTGATTCAACGGAAACGGAGTTGCGCTTTTGCGTGCCCGTCTATCTGGACGAAATCTCCCCCCAGTGGGTGCGGGTCGATCTCTACGCGGAGCCGCTCGCGGGCCAGGGAGACGCTCTGTTCTGCGTCCCGATGGAACGGGCGGAGCCTCTCGTCGGCTCCTTCAATGCCTTCCTCTTTCGCGCGAGCGTGCCGGCGAACCGGCCGGCCGGAGACTACACCCCGCGAGTGCGCCCCTTCCATCCGGACCTCTTCGTCCCGATCGAGGCGAACCAGATCCTCTGGTACTCCTAATGAGCCCCCGGCTGCCCTCCTGAGGGAGCCGGTTCCGATCCCGAGGAAGGGGTCAGACCCTGATGAAGGGTGCTTAGCTTCGTCATGACCTTGACGGCCAAAAAGACGCTCCAGGCAATGATCAAGAACTGAATCAGGGTGTTGAAAAACTGGCCGTAGCGGATCGCGACCGCGGGAATGACCTTGCCGGCCTCGGTGACGGCAGGCTTGAGAACCCACGTGAGATCCTTGAAGTCGATTCCGCCGATGGCGATTCCCAAAGGCGGCATGATCAGGTCGTTCACCATCGAATCGACGATCTTATTGAACGCGGTTCCCACCACGACCCCCACCGCCATGTCGATGGCGTTCCCTTTGAGAGCGAATTGCGTAAACTCTTCAAGAAGTTTTGTGGCCATTTCCCCTTCCCTTCCTCGTAGTCCCGGCAAACGAACGGTCTTTTTTGTGGAGGAAAGCTCTCTTCTTTCGAAGCTGTTCGGTCGCCGTTTCTTGACAACATCTTTCTCCCACGGGAGCTTTGCCCTCGACCCTTTTCTCCTCTTTTGTACCCTCTCCGCTTAGTATATGTTCAACTCAATGGCGGAGAAAATCTTATCCGATCCGTCAAGCACATTCCATTTCGACATCGGCCAGGAGAGTCCGGACCGGGTGCGTCTGCGGCTCGCCGGTCCTCTGGATGCCGAAAGCGTTTCCCGTTCTTGGAGGCCCCTGCAGAGCCATCTGGCACGTCTCCAATTCCAGGAGCTCCAAATCGATGCGTCCGAGGTGACGCGATGGGACAGCGCGGGGGTCGCCTTCCTCCAGCTCCTCCGCAGGGATGCTGAGACGCGCATCCAGGCGAGCGTTGGCGTTACGGGACTGCCTCCCGAATGGGAGCGCTTCCTGGAGACCCCGCGGTCGACCGAGCCCAAGGGAGAGAGGCCGGCGGAGGAAGAGCAGGGGTTGATCGGAACGATCGGGCAGACGGCGCGGGAAGAAGTGACCCTGGGAAGCGACGTTCTGGCGTTTGTCGGTCAACTGACCAGAGCGCTCGGCGCGGCGTTTCGCCCGCGCACCTTCCGGCCGCGGGAGTTCTTCCGGATCTTCGAGGCGGCCGGGGTCGACGCGCTCCCGATCGTCTCCTTGATCAGCTTCCTCATCGGCCTGGTGATCGCCTTCGAATCGGCTCGGCCTCTGGCCACTTTCGGCGCCCAGCTTTTCATCGCGAACATGATCGGGCTACTCATGACCCGGGAGATGGGGCCGATCATGACCGCCATCCTGCTGGCCGGCCGCTCCGGATCCGCCTTTGCGGCCGAGCTCGGCACCATGAAGGTCAACGAAGAGATCGACGCCCTCAAGACTATGGGGATCGATCCCATTCGCTTTCTCGTCGTTCAGCGAGTGATCGCCGGAACGATCGTCACCCCGCTTTTGACGATCTATTCGATCTTCGTCGGGATTCTCGGCGGGATCGTCGTGATGCTCGCCTTGGGCTTTCCACTGGAGGCGGTCTACCACCAGATGGATGCGGCGGTGCGCATCCATGACATTCTGATCGGGATCGCGAAAGGCGCGGTCTTCGGCCTGCTCATCGCCGCCAGCGGCTGCTTTCTCGGCCTGCGGACGCGCCAAGGGCCGGCCGCTGTGGGAGCCTCGGCCACCGCGGCCGTCGTGACCGGCATTCTCCTGATCATCGTCGCCGACAGCGTCTTCTCGGTGCTCCTCTATCTGCTCGATCTATGACGGCCTCCTCCGATCCCATCATCGAGGTCCGCGACCTACGTGCGGGATATGGAGAGACCATCATCCTCGAGCAGATCTCCTTCTCGGTGAAGAGGGCGGAAATCTTTGCCATCCTTGGCGGGTCCGGCTCGGGAAAGAGCACCCTGCTCAAGCATATCATCGGCCTCTATCCTCCACAGGCCGGAGAGGTGCTCATCGAGGGCAAGAATCTCGTTGCTCTCGAAGGCCGGGCCCGGATCGAACTTCTAAAGCGCTTCGGGGTCATGTATCAGAATGGTGCTCTCTTCGGATCGATGACCGTCCGGGAAAATGTCTGCGTCCCGTTGGACGCCTTCACCGACCTGCCGCCCGAGGTGAAAAACAAGATCGCGGAAGCAAAGCTGACCCAAGTCGGCCTCTCCGCAGCCGCCGAAAAGCTGCCTTCGGAGTTGAGCGGAGGGATGCGCAAGCGGGCGGCCATCGCCCGGGCCATGGCGCTCGATCCCCCGATCGTCTTTCTCGACGAGCCTTCCGCGGGGCTCGATCCGATCAGCTCGGCCGACTTAGACAATCTGATCAAAAGGCTTGCCAAAGACTTTGCCATTACCTTTGTTATGGTCACCCATGAGCTGGCGAGCATCTTTGGGATTGCCGACCGGGTTATCCTCCTGGATGGCCGGACCAAGAGGATCATCGCCGAGGGGGATCCGCGCACCTTGCGGGACCGGTCGACGGTGCCGCTAGTGCAGCGCTTCTTCCGTCGCAAGGGAGAATCCCCAGAGAGCCTTCCGCCCCAAAGTGCTTCGTCCCCGTGAGCCGCAAAACAAAAGACGTCAAGATCGGTCTCTTCGTGATCGCCGCGGCCGCTCTGCTCGTCGGGGGGCTTTTGGCCTTCGGCCTTCGGGATGCCTTTCGTCCGCACTATGACTTCGAGACCTACTATTCGGGAGAGGTCAACGGCTTGTCCGTCGGCTCTCCGGTGCTCCTGCACGGCGTACCGGTCGGAAAGGTGACCCAGGTCTCCTTCACCTGGGTTGCCTATCCGCAATATCACTCTCACTACGTGCTTGTCGCCGCGGAAGTCGATCAGAGACTCATCGGAAACAGGAAGCCCGAGGAGGAAGAGAAACTCCTGCAAGTCGAAATCGACCGTGGGCTGCGGGCGCGTGTGCAGCCGCAAGGCATCACGGGCACCAGCGTCTTGGCGCTCGAGTACGTGGACCCGAAGCGCCATCCGCCGATCTCGATCCCGTGGCATCCGAAACATTACTACATTCCCTCGGCTCCCGGGCAGTTCCACGACATTGTGCAAGAAGTGGAAACGCTCCTCCAGAAGCTGGGCGCCGTCGATTTCCCCGGCTTGGGCGCGAGCGCCAACGGCCTCCTCGGAGAGCTTCGCCACACCAATGGGCAGATCAAGATTCTCCTCGCCCAGACGTCGACAGCCCTGGCCTCCGGAAATCTCCCGGAGCTCCTCGAGTCGACCGACCGCACGCTCACCCAACTTCGGGAAACCACGATCAGCCTCAACGAGGTGATCGGCGACCTTCAACGCTATCCGGCGGGCTTTCTCTTCGGCCAGCCCCCGCCCCGCCCTGGGAGCCTTCAAGGATCCAAGCGATGAGAAACCGCAGGGGCGCTCTTCTTCCCCTTTTCGTCGGCCTCTGCCTCCCGCTGCTGGGCTGCATCAGCCGGCCTGTCCGTCTTTCGCCCGAAACCTATGCCTTTACTCCCGTCTCGCCCTCCTCTCCCCAAGGAAGCGAGGCCCAGCCGATTCTCGTTCTCCGCTCGGTACGGGTGGTCCCCGCCTTTTCCGGACAGGAGTTCGTCTATCGAGCAGCCGACCATCGCTACGAACGCGACCCCTATGCCCGCTTCCTGAGCCCCCCAGGCCTACTGATCCGGTCGACCGCCAGCGACCTCCTCCAAGAGACCGGCCTCTTCCAACTGGTCGCTACGGGAGCAAGCTCCCTCCTCACCCACTCCTTCGCCGAAATTTCCGTCCGCCAGCTCTATGGGGATTTCCGCCCGGACCGCAAGCCCGCAGCGGCGATCTCGCTGCGGTTTCTAGTCGTTCAATCCCCGAGAGGCATTCCTTTCTGGGAGCGGACCATCGCCCGCCGCATTCCTCTTCGGGAGCGGAGCGCCTCCGCTCTCATGGAAGGCTGGAACACGGGGTTGCGCCAGATCCTTTTGGAAGCAGCTCCTCCGCTCGCCGAGCACGTTCGGGAGGCGGACCAGGCCGCCCGGAAGGCCGCGGAAGAAGCGCCACAGCCGAAGCCCCCCAACGGTTCCACGCCGCCGGCGCCGAAAAGCTAATCCTCCACATCGGGACAACGCACCTTGGGCAGGACGGGCCATCCCCAGAGAAGGAGAGCCCCAAGCCAGAGAAGGGAAGCTTCCGAAAGAAGAAGACCCCGCTGGACCGGAACGAGATCTGCCGCGACGCGGAGGAGGATCGCGCCGAGGATCCACCACTTCGCCTGGGAAAGAGGTCCGAACCGGTTGTCCAGGAGCTCTCCCCGACCGCTGAAGCCCAAGATGACCCGAGCGCCTACGGTGAGGATGAGAAGGCCGGCGCCTCCCAGGAAAAAGAGGTGGAGCCAAGTGACCCGCAGCGGCAGGGAAAAGCCGCCGAGCAGCAGTCCAAGGACCGAAAGCAGGAGCACCCAGCGCGCACAGCCGGCCACCGTTCCCTTGGACAAGAGCTCCGGGCGGATCGGGATCGCAAAAAGCAGATAGGCGACAATCGTGCCCGCCCGGAGAACTCCCCCGCCCAGCATGCCCCCGGCCGCCTCCCAGACAAAGCTGACCAGGAGCGCCAAGGCCGCGAATAGCGCGGCCGACGCCCGGCCGATCCAACCCCGCGTCGGCGTCCGGGATTCCGGCAGGCTCTCCCGGCTCGGCAGACCGTAGAAACGCGGCAAGATAAAGGCGCCCACGCCCAAAATCGGCAAAAGGGGCAATCCCTGGTAGAGCAAGAGGAGGCTCAGGCGGCGAAGTTCCCCGGGAAGCGCCAGCCCCATCTCCTCGATCGCCTGCAGAAGGGCTCCACCTGCCGCTCCCAGAATCCCGAAGAGTCCGAGCAGAAAACTCGGCGGTGGATTATCCGTCCTCCTCGGAAACCGTGAGGCGAGCCGCCAGAGGAAGAAGAGAATCGTGCTCCCGAACAGGCTGTCTCCCCATCCGGCCAGCCCGAGGAAATGGAGCAGACCGACCGCCGAGAGCGCCGCCGCGACGCCGCCCGTCTCCCGGATCGAAAGCCGTCTGACCTCAAGAAGGCGCGGTAGCGAGGTCCCCAGGAAACCGACCACGAAGCTGCCGACAAAACCCTCGATCATGATCCGGGGGTGGCTGACTGGGGGCGGGGCCCAAGCCACTCCCCAAAAAAAGAAGAGCGGCCAGACCGCTACACCCAAGGCTCCCAAGAGGATGCCCAAGGGAAAGAGGATCCGGTAGGGCTCGGCACCAGCCAGCCCGAACCATTCCCGCCACGGCAAGGGACTCGTACCGGCCGGTTTTCCGTTTTCGGTCATTCTTCCCCTTATCCCAATGGGTCCGTCCGGAATGCGACCCCTACGACTACGAAAAGAACCGCCAAAACCGTCACTGCAACGATATGCGCCGCCATCACGGGCAGCCGATCCGCCGTAAGCCCTGGAAGGACGCGCAGCCGGGCATGAACCGCCAATCCAATGGTCAATCCCAAGAGAACCAGCTTCGTCCACACCAGGCGGGTCGTTGGACTGGCAAGCTCGATCCAGCTCCCCCAGTCGGGCAGAAGACGATGCGCA
>JBFXFN010000054.1:0-14285 GCA_050179015.1 Methylacidiphilaceae bacterium
TCCCTACACGACGCTCTTCCGATCTAACATCAGGATTCGTATGGTTGTTATTCTCGCATCGCGGGCTGGTATTGATCGCATGCGCAGTGTTCCGATAGGTTGTGGCAAGCCAAAAAACGAAGCCGACGGGATGCAGGTCCTCCGTACTCATCACTTCCACTATTCCATGGTCCTAGAAGCAACGCTCCATCGCTATGCTTGGCTTCACAACGAACACCACCCTCAAAAGTCCCTCAATCACCTAACCCCGTTTCAGACCATCAAAGAAAGACAACGCTCCCACTCGCACCTATTCCAGAAAGCAGCACACAACCATGCAGCCTCTCGTAGTTTCACGCTGCTTGGATGCGGGGGATAGCTTATGTCTCGTATGCTGGTCTTTTCCGCGCAGGTCTACAGCATTGAGACGATAAAAAAGGCCGCGTATCGCTTTTCGGATGTGCTGGCCATCGACATAGTCCCTCGCCTCGGCGAGATCGAATGCGTTCTCCACTTTCTTTCTGGATCGCAAGGGGAAGGACAAGATGAGGCTATCATAGCCGCTTTCAAAAACGAGGTACTAGACCAAGACCTCAGAGTCCTCATTTCGAAAGAGACAGAAGCCATTCGCAATGCCGTCTTGGCCTACGCACTTTCCAAGACCGAGCTCCAAGGCCCGTGAGCAAATTCCAGGCTTTATCGGCTTATCAACGGCCCTCGGCCGATGGCTATCAACTCCTACCCTTCCGGTTCACGCCGCTTAATGACCGTGAATACGTTCTGACCAATCAAGCTGGCGAATTCACCGTCCTTGATCGGCAAACGCTGGCTGCAGTGGTGCAGCATCAGTTGCCTCCTACAGATCGACTCTACGATGATCTGAAGTCAAAACATTTTATCATCGATCGGGATTCATCGGTGGCGACCGCACTACTAGCTCTAAAAGTACGCACAAAATTAAAGCGACTCTCGGACTTCACAGGATTGCACATATTCGTCGTTTCTCTAAGGTGTGAGCACTCATGCCCCTATTGCCAAGTGTCTCGCCAGAGCGATGACCAATTGGCTTTCGACATGTCGGTGGAGACGGCTGAGAAGTCTCTGGCCCTGGTGTTCCGATCTCCTTCACCTGCTATCAAAATCGAGTTTCAAGGCGGAGAACCGCTGTTGAAATTGCCTCTCATCCGACATGTTGTCGAGCGCGCGGAAGCACTGAACATTACACAAGGCCGCGACCTCCAATTTGTCATTGCAACCAATCTCGCACTCATCAATGACGAATTTCTGGATTTTTGCAGGAATCACAACATTTTCATTTCAACATCGCTTGACGGGCCGGCAGACCTCCACAACGCGAATCGTCCGAGACCGGGCCACGATAGCTATCAGCGTGCGATCGAGGGCATCTCAAAGGTGCGCAGCGCGATCGGCCGCGCCCGCGTCAGCGCCTTGATGACTACCACGACACTCAGTCTCGGCCGAGTGCGGGACATTGTCGATGTGTATGTCGCGCAAGGATTCAGAGGCATCTTTCTCCGGCCCATGTCTCCCTATGGCTTTGCCGTTAAGACGAAGTGGTTCAAGGCATACGATACGGACGAATGGCTCGCATTTTATTTTGCTGGTCTAGACTACATCCTTGAACTTAATCGATCAGCCTACGACTTTACGGAGTTCTATGCCGCCACCATCCTCGCCAAAATGTTGACGCCTTTCGAGCCTGGATTCGTCGATCTGCGGAGTCCGGCGGGCATCGGCATCGGCGCGATGGTCTATAATTATGACGGGGACGTGTACGCCTCCGATGAAAGCCGCATGCTCGCGGAGATGGGCGACAAGATATTCAGAATCGGGAATGTCCATCGTGACCGCTACGAGGATATTATCCTCTCCGACGCACTGCTGAAGCCGATTGAGGAATCTTTCGCGACATCGGTACCGATGTGCTCCGACTGCGCGTTTGAGCCTTTCTGCGGTGCCGATCCGGTGTTTCACTACGCAACACAGGGAGATTTTGTCGGACGCAAACCTCTTTCCGCGTTTTGCAAACGGAACATGGCAATCTTCAGGCGGCTCATTGCGCTCATGCGGGCCGACGACGAAGTACGTCGCATCTTCGTTAAGTGGGCAAATTCGCGATGCTGACACTCTCCGCCCGCAACCTCGAAAGCCGCAACCTGACGGACAGCTCCGCCAGAATGGTCATGCATGGTCATGCGGGTGAGCGACCAGCAGAACCGACCGCGAGCCCTTCGGGCAGCCGAGGCATTTCTCGTAAGCCAGCGCGATATACCCGATGGTTTCGGCATCTATATGGCGCTTGCGAAAGATGCGGAGGTGTTAGGCAGTCTTCCTCCCCGAGCGAAGACGGTCATTTTACCCGATAAATTTAGCTACCTTGCCGATGGCGACGTGGTGCGCATAGGGGCAAAAGGCAGCGACGTTCGGGTCCTTTACCGGCGCGCCGCTTGTCACAACCATTTCCTCCTGACTGAACGATGCAATCACTCTTGCCTGATGTGTTCCCAGCCCCCGAAGAATATCGACGATAGCTGGATTGTTGAGGATGTGCTGGCTGCAATCCCCCTTATTGACATGTCGACGCGTGAGGTCGGATTTACCGGGGGTGAACCGACTCTTTTGGGAGATGCTCTTTTCCGCATTCTGCGAGCAATGCGATCCTATTTACCGTACACCGCGGTCCATATTCTTTCCAACGGGAGGAAATTTGCCATCCCAGAGTTTGCGAAGCTCTATGCTGATGTCCGGCATTTTGACATGATGGTCGGGATACCGCTTTATGCAGATGTGTCAACAATCCACGATTACGTGGTTCAAGCAGATGGCGCATTTGACGAAACGATACGGGGCATTTTGAATCTCAAGCGTCTTGAACAGAAAGTGGAAATTCGCGTTGTAGTCCACCGGCAAACCTACGCCCGGCTACCCCAACTTGCCGAATTTCTCGCACGCAATCTCACGTTCGTAGATCATGTTGCGTTCATGGGGCTTGAAATTACCGGCTTCACCCGCAGTAATCTCGGTATCCTTTGGATTGATCCAGCAGACTACCAGGATGAATTATATCGTGCCGTGAGCTTCCTAGCGGACAGCCGGATGCACGTGTCGATCTACAATCATCAATTGTGCGTTCTGGATAGGCGTCTATGGCCATTCGCTCGTAAAGCGATCAGCGACTGGAAAAATGAATACATGCCGGAATGCGAAGGTTGCCGGGAAAAAGAAAATTGTGGGGGATTCTTTGCTTCGGCAAAATCCCAGTATAGCGATCACATACAAGCCATTTATTGATAATGCGAGCTTCACAGCATCTTCCCGAATTTCCCGGCGAAAAAACGTAAGTGATTGCGAGAGAATGATCAGAATTCTTTTGATGGCTACGAGGCAGCCCAATCCGGCAAATTCCGGAAGAGAGAACGAATTCCTAGTCGTTCGATCCAGTTCTCCAGCGGCTTGGGGATATGCGTCAGCCGTTTTCCCAAAGTCTTGCCGGTTGCGTAAAGGGTACATATCTGGATCGACTGGAGCTGCCGCAGGATCCGACGAACTTCCTCACTCACTCCGAGCTTCTTCCACTCGCAAGAGAGCTTGGCGGTCAGCCAGTAGGTAAGGAAGCAGATCCGAACATGGTTGCGGACTCGGTCCGGACGCCAGTGGTAGACCGGACGGACCTCAAGATGGCTTTTTAGATCGGAAAAGGCCGATTCGACTGCGGCAAGGCGCTTATAGTGCCCAAGCACCCTCTCGGGAGTCGCTTTTTCCGAGGAAAGATTGGTCTTCAGAACGTACCAGCCGTCCAAAGCCGTTTCTTCCCGGATAGCCTCCTCGTTGCGCTTCCACCAGAACCGCCCTTTTCCGTCGATCCCGTAGAGGAAATACTTGTGGGCGTTTAGCCACTGCAGCCTCCGTCCGACCCGGCTTCCGAGCTGGACAGGATCGATCTCCTTGGGAAGCGCCTTTGCCAGGAGCTGGAGCTCTTCTTCTCCTCGCGCCAGCCGCGTCTTTCTCCTGCTCGCGTCCCGAAACGCCCGGTCTTCCCCTCCGGCGATCACGTAGCGCACGCCATCCTGCTCGATATCCATAAGACGGGTCTTATCCCACAACTCCGGTTGGGAACCCTGCGGAAGATGCTGCACCAGCTCCCGCAGCTTCGCTTGATTCGCCCGGGTCACGTATTGCAACTCCATGCCCGTGAGCATCTCCAGATTCAACTGGCTCTTCATTCCTCCGTCGAAGACGAAGGTCGCCTCCTGGATCCCCAGCCGACGCCGCAAGGTCACCAAGAGCCCGATCAGCGTGCTGCTATCCGCCCGGTTTCCCCGGAGTACTTCCACGTGAAGGGGAATTCCCTCCAGATCGGTCGCTACCGCCAAAAGGATCT
Source organism: Methylacidiphilaceae bacterium (assembly GCA_050179015.1). Taxonomy (GTDB): domain Bacteria; phylum Verrucomicrobiota; class Verrucomicrobiia; order Methylacidiphilales; family Methylacidiphilaceae; genus Methylacidimicrobium. The sequence goes on from JBFXFN010000054.1 coordinate 4,382, forward strand.
GCTGACGATCTTGCCGATGATCCCGACTATATCCGTAACGAGCCAATCCCTTCGGAGCATCCCCCTCAAAATAGACGCTGGAAAGATCGTAGAGCACAAGACTCACCCCTACAGGAAAGGCTTCCCGGTAGAGCCCGCGCTCGATCCCGCTCCAGCGGCCGTTGAGTGCATCCATCGCCCCGTAGAGATCCTCTTCGCCAAAGGCTTCCCCCTGGCAAAGACCGCAAGCTTGCGCCAACAGGCTTCCCAGCGCCTTCTCCCCCAACGCGAGCTTCGAAGAAGGAAAAAGAATCCGTCCGAAAACCATCGCCATCAGAAGCTTCCTCTGCCGTTCCTCCGGCACGGAGCAAAAGTGCTTCCCAACCCGAGCCGTTCCCATGCCTCCCGCAACACCGCCAACCCTCCGTACCCCAAAACCTGGGATACCTCCAAATCCGGCAACGCCACCGTCTCCTTGCCTTCCACCGCTGCAAGGATGGCCCGTTGCACTGCGGGAGGCACTCGGTTCAGATGCAGAATCGTCCGCGCTCGCGGCCCCTTCGGAGTGCGCACCGATTCCCGCAAGAGAATCGACTCGTAGGTCTTGCCGTTCTGGGTTCTCCGGACTCTCTGGATATACACTCTGGCTTATCCTAAGCAGGATAGCGCAATCGCAGTCAAATAGAAAAGCGATAAACATTATTAACAATCTGGCTACTCAATTTCCACAAATCCTTGCCTCTATCTTGGTTCTCGGGCTTTTCGCCCGGAAGTTCGGCTAACGCGTCACGCCAGACCGTAACGCCACAGCGGCATTACGACGTCCGAGACGCGATGCGCAGTGATGGGATCATCGGGCTCTACCGCGCTCTCGAACGATTTGACCCAACGCGGGAGGGCTCTTTTCCCCAGTATGCCGCCTACTGGATCCGCAACGAGATCGCTGCGGGAGCGCTCCGGTCGCGGGCCGTGTCGTTCACCGGCCACAGCCAGAGAAAAGCGCGGAAGGATGAGGCTGACTGCGTCGAGGGCGAGAGCCACCTCCCCCGCTCCGAACTCCAGCTGCTCAGCTTGGACGCATCCGGCATGGCCGTCGACTCCGAGGAGGAAGCGGCCACGCTCCACGAGGTCTTTCCCGATCCGGCGGCGCTGCCACGGATCTCCGAAGGAAACGAGCTGAAACGAGAGTGGTTGGAGATTCTTCGAGACTGCCCCACTTCTTGGCGCCCCTTCCTTTTGCTCCGCTACTACTACCCCGTTTGGCAAGTCGAGGCGGAGGGCGCGTTGCGTGGTCCCGAGGTGTTCGACGCCCTCGCGCTCATGGCGCGCGAAAGACTGGCCGCAGGAGCGATGGCACAAGCCCGCGGCACATTGACGAAGGGAGTAGTTTCACCTCCAAGAAATGAGAGGGGTTCCTGAAGGAGGCGCAAGGCCGAGTTTCTTCTTAGCTTGTCAGTGAAAAAGCCGACCCACCCAGTGGACAACCGCCTCCATTGCATCCCCAGTCATGCTCCACCCGTTGCGAAGCCAGGAGTGGATCGGCTCGGGCGCAAAGCGATCAGCCGCAACGGCCACAAGAAGTGCCAGGGCCATGTCGACGAGATAATGTCCAATCTTTTGACGCATGCGTTCTCTTATCCTCTGATAGGGAGTTCTAAATCTGTCTCGGTTTGGGTTCCCCCTTTTTCCGACCTCGCGGTTTCCCCATGGGCCTCCCTGGCTCGTCTCTGCGCCTGCGGCATGGGAGAAGCCCATTGGATTTGCCACAAATAGGGAGATGACGACAAGGAAAGAGCAATGGACGCGAGCCTGCTTCTCATCCTGTACGCTGGACTGCTTTTTGCCCTGCGCGGAGTCCCCCTCCCTCCCCCTCCCTCCAAAAGATCTCTCCATCTCGCATGGTTTCTGGTTACCAGGAATTGGTGGCCACATGGAGCGTTCCTTGCTCGGGATCCCAAGGCAAGCTGGATCGCCGGCGGTTGGCTTGCAGGGAGCGTTCTGCTCGGCCGGGTGAGTCTCTTCGCTCCCCACGCCCCCCTCGCCTACTCCTTGGAGCAGTTTGGAGGCTTGGCCGCCGGACTCTGCCTCCTCTCAGGCTTCGGCTTGGTGGCTTTCCAGCTGCGCTCCCGAGCGGAGGCGTCGAGCGGTCAGACGCACGAACCACCCCCTCCTCCTCGTGCGTTCGTGGCGCTTCGCGAAGACCCGGGGATCTTGCGGCTGCCGGGGCACTCGGCGCAATCGATCCGTCGGCTGGCGCCAAGGCTCTATCTGATGCCGCGCGAGGCGGCCTCCCTGCTCGAGAAGGACCGGATCGCTGCAGTCGCGCCATGGCCGCCTGAGGCCGATATCGTGGAAGTCGCTTTCCAGGCGATCGAAGAAAAGCTTGCCCGGACGGAGGAGCGGGCTCTCGGACTCAGCTTGGAGAAGAACCGCATGGGCGAGGCGTTGCTTGCCTTGGGGGAGAAGTTGGACGAACTGGAACGGACGAGAGATCAGCTCGTCAAGGATGTCGGCCGGATGCGGGCGGAGAGCCGTCTGGGAAATCAATCGGACTTCTATCGGCTCTCCGACGCCGAGCTGACCCAAGCACGCGAGGTTCGGCAAAAGGAAATCTTCCTGGTCGAACAGATTCTTGAAGTTCGTCGGAAGGCTGGAGCGACGGAAGCCAATGCTCTGGTCTAACGATCGGCAGGCCGATGGGACCCGCTCCTGCAGGAAGAGCCGTTTCCTTCGCTTGCGGCCTGTCACCGATACCCTGCCGGGCTCGGTTCGGAATGGGGACGAAAAGGGCTCTGACGGGGAGGACGGACCGTCCAGCGACAGCGGGTGCAGCGGTCAAAGAGAGTGACCCGGTGCCAGCCGGCATGCAGGAAGGGGACGAGCATACGGAGAAGTCCCCGCACCAGCAACCGCGTGGCGGTAAAGCGGCCGAAGGGTGCGAGGCGCCATCCGAGGAGCCAGTGAAGGGGCCGGGAGCGGATCTTCGCCTCCCAAAGGCCGCACCAGATCGGATAGAGGAACAGGAATAGGATCTCTCCCCAGCGTCCGGCGATCGCGAAAGAGAGGGCCAGGAGCGCCACCAGCTCCGTGAGGCTCGCCATCCCCCTCTCCCAGAAAGCGGGACGGGGATGTGATTCCTTTTCCCGTCTCCTCGGGGCCATCTCTGTTGTTTTTTTAATAGGACGAAAGTCATCCTCCGCGCCCGATGTCCTAGTAGATGGATGAGAAGGTCATTATGGGAAAGGCGCAGAGGGCTCTCTTTTGTCTCACGGCAGTTGCGTTGGCTCAAACCGGATGCGGAAACGCAACCAAAATCGCTTTCGCGCCTACCTGCGCGCAGGACGTTCCGTGCCGCGCCAGCGACCCGCTGCTCTCTTCCCAGCCGGTCCGAGTCCAACCTTCCCGCTCCGGCTTTGTTCTCACCGAGTCTCTCCGCTTGCACGGCAAGCGCCTTCTGCCGGCCGGAACTGAGCTCCGCTCTGCGCGGGTCTTTGTCCAGTCGTTACCCCCTCGTTATGTGGTCGATGGCCTTAGAACCGATCCGAAGTCCCCATTCGTCCCGGCGACGGGCAACGTGATCGACGAGGACGGGGTCTACTGGGCGACTCTGAGCAATGCGCAGATTCCGCGCGCGGCACCTCCTCCCAGCCGTTAAGACGTCCTATGAAGAATCAGGGAATGACGAATCCACAGGGGATCCCTCCGGAATCGGTCGCGAAGACTCACCCCGCGCCGAAGGCGCCCCTTTCCGCTCCCAGCGATTCGCCTCCGCGTAATCCACATCCCCCGGCAGGCCCGCCGGAGATCCTCCGGCGATCCCAGGGGTATTCGCCGGATCGTCCGCCTTCCCAAAAGCTTCTTTCGAACAAGGAGACGGGCACGCCTCCGGTCTTTTCTGCAGGCGAGTTTCTGGCTCCCCGTCCCGGCAGGATGCAGAACCAGAGCGGGCCCCCTCCTCTTGAGGCATCTCTCCAGACCGAGAAGCGAAGACCTCCTCTCCTCCTGGGAACGCTCGACCGGTCTTCACCGAATGCCAATGGGCAAGCGGTGGGCGGAACCTCCCCCCTCCCTCCAGTTCTCCTTTTCGGCTTCCCGGCTGAGCGGCTTTGCCGGCTAGCCGGGTTGACGGTCGCCGGGGTGAGCCTTCTCTACATGGGGCTCAAGGCGTTGCCGGCTATCTCCAGCTTTTCCTGGTGGAGGGCTGGAGCAATGGAAACCCAATGGATTCAGAAGCGGCAAGAGGCGGAAGCGGTCCTTGCGGCAGCAAACACTATCGATCGAGAGTTGGCGACGCGAACGCGGCTCGCTCCCATTGTGGCGGCGGTCGCTTTCTCCTCCGTGCCCTCGCTTCTCGTCGATGAGATGGAAATCATCAGCCCCTCGTCCACGCAAGCGGGGCGCATGCGAATCAAGATTCGCAGCTTCGATACCGATGGGATGGGGGCGATAGCGACCTTTGGTGCCATGGTCGGCATGGCCTACGAGAGGGCAACGGGCCGAAAGATTCGGCTGAATCCAACGGGATTGAAGATCCCGTACTCCTTGGACAGGGGAGACAATCCGGGGCCCGAGCCGGTCCGCGCCACCCTGGTCGGCCCGCTGCGATGGGAGGATCTTCGATGAGCGGCGGGACGCTCGCCCTTCTTGCTGCGAGCCTTGGGGCCGGGATAGGCTTCTTCTCGATTGCCCAATGGATCCCCGAAGAAGGGAAGAGGCGTGAGGCCGTCTGCCGAAAGAGCGAGGCGGCTCACAGTTTTATTCAAGAACACTCTCGGGAGATCGAAGCGGCCCGAGAGCGCATCGCGCAGTGGGAGGAGTGCGTGGCCGGCCCGGCCGAAGCACGGCTTGTCGATGCAGTGAGCCGCTTTCAGCGTCGCCGGGATGACTTTCGCTTGGTGGGCCTGAGCCGGGCTCCCGAGGGAGTCCTGCTGGAAGTGGAGTGCCGGTCGCAGGCGGCGGTCGAGTTCCTTCTCTTTTGCGACCAGGAGCTCCTCGACTTGGTCCCGGCCCGGATTTCCCTCGGCTGTCCTCCCGCCACCCGGGTGGGAAGCCTTCGGGCCGAGATCGCCTTTCGTGGTCTGGCCCATCCCGGCGCGGTCTCCGCCGCTTCTACCCCGCCCCCCTCCGGGACCCCTCCCCCTCTCTCGATCAAGAACCCGAGACCATCCGACCTTGGACTACGACAGTGACAGAGGAAGATAGAGATGAATCCGGGAAATCAGGAGAAAGAGGGAAAACGGGACCTGCCGTCCGCAAAGCGTGCAGCTATTTCCCCGACGACGCTTGTTCTCTTGGGCATCATCGGCCTTCTCTCCTTCCTTCTTATTCTTCCCAGCCGGAAAAGGGGCTTCGAAACCGGAAGGGTCACCCATGCCGCTGCGGAAACAGACGCCGGGTCAAACCTGCCGGCGGAGCGGCCGGAGAATGTCCTGCGAAGTGTGGCGGGCGCGGTCACCTCGAAGCCTACGAGGAGCCTCCCCATCCCTCCTCCCGGAGGAGTCGACGCCTTCGGCTTGCCGGCAAACGGGGCCTTTGAAACGGGCTCCGCCCGCAGCGGAGATCATCCTCTCTCCCTTTCCTCCCTCGCCCCCTATCTGCCAATTTGGGGATACCTCGAGGGGCAAGAGGTGATCGTCGGGGGGCGGGTTTACCGTGCGGGCGAACCGCTTGTGATCCGGACTCCCGCCGGGCTCTGCAAGGCCCGGGTGGCCCAGATCGATCGCCACTGCCTTGTTCTCCGAGATGAAGAGGGGACCGAGGTGCGCATCCCTTGGCCGGGGCCGAGCAGTGGATCGGGAACTCCGGCTAACGAAGTCTTTGTAGACCCATCTTCTCCCGAACCATGAAAGCCCTTCTCCTGCCCTTTTTCTTGGCTTCTCTCTCGCTCTCTAGTCCCTATTCTTCCGCGCGGGGAGATGCATGGAGCAAACCGGCGAGCGCCAGGCAGCAGTTCGACATCGATTTTCGCCCCGGATCGAATCCCTCCCCGCTTTCGGCCGAAAATCCCGCCGCAAGGATGGAGGACGATGCGCCGGCGAGGGCCTATCACATCCTCGGCATGCCGTTGAATGCCTTTCTCCAAGCCATGGCGCAACGCGCAGGAGCCAATTACATCCCCACCCCGGATGTCCAGGGCATGGTCAACTCGGTCTTCTACGACCTCGACCCCGTATCCATGGCCAAAGCGGGAGCGCGAGTAAACGGATACCTGCTCGAGTCGCTCGACGGTGTCTTTGTCGTCCATCGCGCGCCCTCCGACGGGGAACCCCACCCTTCGCGGAGTGCATTCAGTCAGAGAAAAAGCACCGCCGCGCTCCCTCCACCCTCGGAGTCGGCCCTGTCGAAATCCGAGGCGAAGTCCACTCCGCCTCCGCGGCAGGGGACGCTCCCTCCCCAGTCCTCGAAACGGCTGCCAACCGTCGCCGGAGAACGGCCACGTCCTCCCAAAAAGCTTCCCCTCAAACAAGCACCTGCCCTCTCCCCCGAAGACAAGAAGCTGATCGCGTTGACCAGGAAGCTTGCGCAGCAGAAAGAGGCGCAAAAGCGTTTTTTGCAGCAAGAGCACGAACTCCACTATCGGATCCGCGCGGAAGAGCGAGCGCTCGCCGAGCAGCGGAAGGCGACCGAGAAGGCGCTCCGGGAGCAGTTGGCGCGGGCAAAGAGGGCTGCCCTGGAAGCCCAGCGGCAAGCGGCCGTTGAGTAGGCATAAAAGTTCCGACGCCACGGTGCGGAAAGAAGTTCTCCGGACGCTCCCCGCAACGATCTCCCTCGGTGCTCGGTCTCGGTCGGATGGCCATGCACGGCACGATGCTTCATACAGGCGATCAACTCTTCGTCCAGATTGCGCACATTCAGCTTTCCAGGCATTCGGCCTTCCGTGGGCTCGTTGAAGCAAGAAGCTCGCGCGGCGGAAAGAGCATGTCCCCCTTCCAGTAAAAGCGCGTTCACCACGATCGCGTCCGCGCCGAACAACGCGCACCGCGTGAGCGGTTGCTCCGGACAAAGAAGCGCAGCGGCAAACCTCCGTCCGGGGTAGCCATGCCGGGACCTCCGAGCGCGCCGTGAACCGCTCTGCCCGAGCCCGCGCAGCAGGACCCCAATCCCCAGTCCTCCGACGAGGGACAGCCCGACACCGATCCCCCCAACCTCAAGAAAGCCCACCTCCCAACCACTAAGAGCGAGCTTGCCGCATACCAGGCCCAGGCCGCGCAGGGGACGAACCTGAACACTAGAAACGGTTTTCCCGACAGGCCACCCTGGGTCTACTCGATGGGGGACCGAAGCGCCACGGACGGAACGGGGCAAGCGGCGGCCGCCTACTCCTACGCGACCGAGAGCGAGGCAAATATCCTCGCCGCCCTTCAAGCAGGCACGGGCACGGCCCTCCTCAGCTCCCCCGCGGCAAACCAAGCTCCGGTAGCGCAGCCACCCGCTCCGTCCGTGGCGCATACTTCCTTGCCCTCTCCCGATCCTTGGCAGGAGCTAAAGCAGAGAGGCGTTCGCGTCATCACGATCGGCGAATTCCACCTGCAGCCTGGAACGATTGCCAAGGAAGACGCGTTCCTCCAATCGGCTCACGACCGGTTAGGCGCCCGTTACCTGGTGGTGGAGTATCCCAAGGACGAACAGCAAGCCCTCTCTCGCATGATCGCCAATCCAAGCTATCACAACATGGCCCGGGTCGATGTTGGATTGGACAACCCGCAAGAACCAGTGGGGAGAAGGACAAGCAGATGGCGGCCAATCTTGTAGAACCGCTCTTTCGAGCGGTGGATGATAGCAGAAGCAATCCCCAACTGCTGGTCCAGGTCAACCAGCAGCGCCAGCAAATAGGAATGCAGCCGCTTACGCCCGAACAAATTGCCTCGCTCGAAGCCAGCATGCAGATATTTCGGATGTGGCCGGATGCGGGGAAAATGGGTTATGCTGTTCATGCGGGCGACGTCTCGCGTGTCCGCGCAAAAAGCCTACTTGACGCCGCGGCCATGAAAACGCGCAAGGAGGTTCAGGCCGCGACGATCGCCGCCGACGCCGACAAGGCGCCGGTGGGCGCCATCTTGGGATCGGATCACACAGGGATGAGCGCAACCCGCTCCCGGCCGGGGAAAACGGGTGCTTGGATGGATACGAACCGGATCCTCCTGGATCAGTACCACCATCTCTCGATCTCCCTCAACCCCGCTACGGTGGTGGGAGAAAAGGGTTATCTGACTGCTCGTGCGCAACACGATCCTCTAGCTCAGGCGTCCTACTCACCCGCGCAGTTGGCGCGGATACGAGCTCACTACAGGCAGGAAGTTTCCAAGGATCCCTTCCACACCCCCGCGCTGGATGACGATCGCGGGCTCGACTCTCCTGTCTACCTGCGCGAGGCGATCGACCGCATGGTGAAAAGCGTGCAGCCGTTGCTGCCAAAGTCCTCCCCGCCTTCTTTAGTCCCTTAGATGCGAAGTAAGAAAAATCTATGTCCAAGCCTATGGCCTTCTATATCGGAACCCTTCTCTTTCTGGGCTCGTTCTTCCTCTTCGGTTCCATCAAGAGGGACGATCTCGTCACGCTCGAGTCCCTGCGCCGGCGCCTGCCTTCCCTGAATGCCGAGCAGACCCTTCGCCTCCTGCAGCGGGTCGATCCAAAGATACTCGAAAGCCTCATTTCCACTCCGGAGGGAAGCATGGAGCTGGCGGCGGGTTTTCTCTGGCCCAAGGTCAAGGGAGAGAGCAGCTACCTCAAGCGGGACTATCCGCAAGTCTACAACTATTCCAAGAAACTCACCGGGGTCGCGATGCAGTTGCCAAAGCAGACCCTTGATCTCCTCTACCACTGGTCGACAAGTCTCGTCCCGGGCTTGGATGAGAGATTTCATAAGCTGCAACCCGATGAAATCTTCTCTACTAGGGCATCGATCATCGACGCCTACCAGTATGCAGCGATGCCCCGGCAGACCTATCAAGACATCCAGGCGCTCGACGACATATGGCGTCTGGGACCATGGGAAAAGAACGCTGATTCTGTCACCATTGGGAAACGGCTGAAGGGATCGATCCTCTCGATGGGCTCGGAACGCTTCCTGGCGCTTCTCTCCACCCCCATCGGAGCAGAGCATTTTTTGAGAATGTTTGCGAAAATCGGGGGTGTGATAGGGCCTTTTATGTATAAGTGGAATTTCTTCACGCTGCCCCACTGGTTTTTCGAGGATCTGCAGCGCCTTGTCTTCATGCCGAGTTATTCCGAGGCGATGCGCCTCTTCGAGCTGGATGCTTCCAGGCGCCTCACCGGGATCGATGAGGGACCCCGTGCAGTCACTAGCGTTCTCGCTAGCGTCGCCGACATCCTCCAAAGCCAGGAGATGATCGACCGCATAAACGCAGTCCGTCACCAATTCGAGGATGTCCCCCCGGAATTTGATGCTAAGCTCATGCCCCGGCCAGTCGCCAATTCTTCCGCCCAGTCAGAATCAGGCTCCAAGCGGTGAATGGCCGAGGGCCATCCCAATGTCCGAGTCCGCGTTTCCGCTCCGCGGCGCTTTCTCAACGGCATCATCTTTTTGACCTCGATCCCGCCCACTTTCGCAAGGTCGCATCGGACCTGTACCAGATTGTGAATAGCTCGGGAGCCCTGTAATTCCATCTCAGCTTGGGGGCCTCGCAGGCAATCGCCCCTTTGTCAGCTATTCTATCCGGAAAAGATTGAAGCTCGCAAAGAGCTTGGCCTTCGCCCCAGGGACTTTGTCCTTCCGCCCCTGCCGACGAAAGACGAACAGTACCTCAAGATCATGCTGGGGCAGGACAAACCGATAACGCTGTCCGAAGAGGAGAAGCGGCAGAAACGAGAGTTTTGAGAAAAGCTTGGTGATCTCGTCCGCGCCAATGTCAAAAAGGACAAAGAGAGGGCTCGAAAGGGCCAATCGGGAGTTGGACAACCTTAT
>JBFXFN010000055.1:0-13101 GCA_050179015.1 Methylacidiphilaceae bacterium
TGCTCCTGCGGATCCTACCCGGAGGACGAGCGGTCGCTCTTGCCGACAGCGAGAAAGAGGAAGTGAACCAGATTGCCGTCGACCCGAACGGCTCGGTCTTCTTTTCGGCGGTCGGAGCACGCCATCCCCCGCGCCCTGCGGGAACCTCTCCCGAACCAACCTCTGCAGTCACAGAGGCCGGAACGAGCACACCGGAAACCCCTGAATTTGAAGAGGTGTCCCGAGAACCGGGAAGGGGGCTGCCCCTAGGGATGGTAAAGGTCACGGCTCCCGCCCCCCTATCCCAGATCTGGTCGATCGACCGATCCTCCGTTCCCCGTCCGATTTGGGGAAGCCGGGACGTCCTCTATGCCCTGCTTCAAACTCCGATGGGCCTTTTGGCAGGGATGAGCGGCGATGGTTACATGTATCGCATTAGCCCGGAAGGAAGAAGCGATCGCCTGCTCAAGATCGATGCTCCCGCCGTCCAAGTGGCGGTGCCGGCCTTCTCCGAGCAGCTTCTCCTGGGCGCCAGCAATCCGGCGCGGATCTTTTTGGCGGGTGGAACTTCCAGGCCGGAGGGGATTTACCGCTCGGCCACCCTGGATGCCGGAAACTTCGCCCGGTGGGGGCGGCTGCTCGTCGAAAGATCGGGCGCGGTAGAGGTACGCACGCGCACAGGCAATACCGCAAAGCCCGACGGCTCCTGGTATGAATGGATGGCGGCTCCGAGCGGCCGATGCGAAAGTCCTCCGGCCCGCTATTTTCAGTTCGAGCTCCGCCTCGCCCCGGGGAGCTCCGTCAATCGAGTCCAGGCGGTGTTTCTACCCACGAACCTCCCTCCCAAGGTCGAAAAGCTCCAGATCCTCCCCTCCGGCGTCGCCTACTCACAGATGCCTCCTCCTCCGGCTCCCCTGCAAGCCCGCACTCTCGATCAGCTCCTCTCTCAGGAAAACAAGCCCGAGCCCTTCGACATCTTCCCGCCCATGCCTCCTCGCTATCAAGCGAAGGAAGCCCGGGGACTGCGGACTGTAGTCTGGAAAGGGGCGGATCCCGACGGCGACGATCTCCGCTACTCGGTCTTCTACCGCAGCGAGAAGGAGACCGGTTGGCACCTGCTCATCAAGGACTTGGAAGATCCGCTCTTCAGTTGGGATACCTCGGGATGGCCGGATGGTCGGTATGTCCTCAAGATCGAAGCCTCCGACGCTCGGGACAACGCGCCCGGGCAAGGGCTCACCGGCTCCTTGAACAGCCGGCCTTTCCTCGTCGACAACACCCCGCCCCGTATCCGCATCCTCTCCTCAGGGGGAGGTAAGCTATGCTTCCGCGTGAGCGAGGACGCAAGCGGTATTCGATCGGTCCAGATTTCTCGAGACGGCCGCGAATTCCTCCCCATTCCCCCTGTCGACGGAATCCTCGATTCCGAAGAAGAGGAGTTCGATACCCCGCTCTTGAAGGGTGAAACCCTATTCATCCGGGCCGAGGATGAAGCCGGGAATGTGGCGAGCGCCTCGGCGAGTGGATAGTTGCCGGCCGAGGGGGAAACGGCCGTCCGGCTACGCGGGGGATCCCTCCAACCCGGGCAAGAGTCCACCTCCAGGATTCTGGCCGGTTGGTATCGGCAAAACCGTACCGGCGGCGGATGGAGCCATACTGTTGGGAGAACTCGGAGGAGGCGGCGGAGAAATCAGCCGCCCGGTTTTCACAATCTCCTCCGCCTGCCGGGCATCCAATGTTTCGTACTCCAAGAGAGCCTTTGCTAGCGTCTCCATCTGTCCACGATTTGCGAGGATCAGCTCCTTCGCACGCTGGTAGGCCTCTTGTAGCAGCCGCTTGACTTCCCCGTCGATCTGCTCGGCCGTCGCCTCGCTATACGCTTTCGACGTTCCCAAGTCCCGACCCAGAAAAGTCATCGTCGGATCGTCGGCATAATGAACCATTCCAAGCTTTTCGCTCATCCCCCACTCGCAAACCATCCGCCGCGCGTACCAGGTGGCCTGGCGGATATCGCCGCTCGCCCCGCTGGAGATATCGCCCAGGAAAACCTCCTCTGCCACACGGCCGCCCATGGCGACGCAGAGGTTGTCGAGCAACTCCTTCTTCTTCGTGTTGTACCGATCCGTGGCCGGCAACATCATCGTTACGCCGAGAGCAGGTCCCCGGGGGATGATGCTCACCTTATGCAAGGGATCCGTATGTTCGAGGAGCACGTTGAGAAGCGCGTGGCCCGCCTCGTGATAGGCCGTGATCTGCTTCTCCTCCTCACTCATCGCCAAGCTTTTCCTTTCCCGTCCCCATCGGACTTTGTCCCGAGCTTCTTCTAGCTCCGGCTGGCCAATCGACTCTCTGCCCCGACCAGCGGCCAAAAGAGCTGCCTCATTGATCAAGTTGGCCAGCTCCGCACCCGAGAATCCGGCGGTCCCCCTGGCCAGGGCATGAAGATCGGCCTCCTTTCCCAACTTTACCCTTGCCGAGTGAACCTTGAGGACCTCCTCGCGACCCCGGATGTCCGGCAGGCTGACCCGGACCTCCCGGTCGAAACGGCCGGGACGGAGCAGTGCCGGATCGAGCACATCCTTGCGGTTGGTCGCGGCAATGACGATCACCCCCTCTTGGGATTCGATGCCATCCATTTCGACGAGCAGAGCGTTGAGCGTCTGCTCACGCTCGTCGTGGCCTCCGCCCAAGCCGGTCCCCCTACTCCGTCCGACGGCATCGATCTCGTCGATGAAGACGATGCAGGGAGCGTGGCGGCGGGACTGCTCGAACATGTCTCGCACCCTAGATGCGCCCACGCCCACGAACATCTCCACAAAGTCGGAACCGCTTATGCTAAAGAATGGAACATCGGCCTCGCCCGCGATCGCCTTGGCGAGGAGGGTTTTCCCTGTGCCCGGAGGCCCGACCATCAGCACTCCCTTCGGGATGCGCCCGCCCAGCTTCTGGAAGCGCTTGGGGTCTTTGAGGAACTCCACGATCTCCTGCACCTCCTGCTTGGCCTCCTCGATCCCCGCCACGTCTTGGAAGGTTATCTTGGTCTTTTCTCCGGAGAGAAGCCGCATTCGGCTCTTCCCAAAACTGAAAGCGGTCTTTCCCGCCATCCGAATCTGCTGCCGGAACAGCAGGTAGAGAGCCAGGATGAATAGAAGGAAAGGCAGGATGCTCAGCAGCGCCTGGCCCCAGAAATTGTGGACGACACGGATGTCAACCTCGGGGAAACCCTTGGAGGCGAGAAGTTCATGAAGATCTCGATTAAAATCGAGATCGACGATCGTCCGAAAAGGAACGCTAATCGCTCCTCCCGAGGAATCGGGCGAAGGCTTGATGAAACGTCCTTCCAGGTAGGTCTGGCCGCTCGAGGTGTCCCGGACGAAGGCAATCGACTTCACCCGCTTCTGGTCGAGCAGGCTGACGAGCTGCGGGAGTGTCTTCCCCTCTATCGCAGGAGCCTGCCCGGCGCCTACGAAGTAGAGCAGCGCGGAAAAAATAAAGGCGATCCCAAGGAAGAAGACCAGTCCCTTCCATTTGCCCTCTCCGGAACCTCTCGGGTCCCGCAGCAGAGAATCATTCTTCTTCCCCCGAGGCGGTTTGCTTCGTTCGGGAAATTGGGTCGGCGGCAGCGCCATCGTTTTTTCTCCTTCCGTCAGATCGTCGCTCTAGAGCATATCACCGTTCTCCTGCGCTAGCAAACGCTGGCCAGGATGTCAGCCCGTTCACGTTCCCGCTCCAACCGGCTCCCGGCAGCAGCCGAGAGCGGAACGGACCCGATAGTAGGTGTCGCGCGCAACGGGCTCGCGACCGCTCTCCCGTATGGCCGCCGCAAGGCAGTCAGCTCTTTGCGAAACGGGGTTTTTCGAGCCCGCCATGTGAAAGATCTTCTCCTCCCCGATGGTCCCATGAAGATCGTCCGCGCCGAACGACAGGGCGATCTGGCCGACGGGCAAACCTGAGCTGATCCAGTAGGCAGTGATGTGATCAAAATTGTCGAGATAGATTCGGCTCACCGCGATGGTCCGCAGGGTGTCCATAGCGCTAGCCCGCCGAAGAGAGGAAAGTTTCGTATTGGCCGGCTCAAAAGCAAACGGGACAAAGCCGCAAAACCCCCCTGTCTCATCCTGCAGTTCTCGCAATCGCCGCAGGTGATCGACGCGCTGCGCTACGTTCTCCACATGCCCAAAGAGCATCGTCGCCGTACTTTTTTTCCCCATGCCATGCCAGATCCGGTGCACATCGAGCCACTCCTCGGCCGTCTCCTTCCCCCGGCAGATTTCGTCTCGGACCTGAGCGTCAAAAATTTCCGCTCCTCCCCCCGTGAGGGAGTCGAGACCCGAATCGACCAGATCCCCCAGCACTTCCGGAATGGAGCGGCGAGCGATCCGGCCGGCCATATGGCGGATCTCCACGGCGGTAAACGCCTTGATCATCATCCCAGGGCAACGCTCCTTGATCGCGGAGATCAGGTCCCGGTAGTAGGAGAACGGCAGCTTGGGATGCAGACCTCCTACACAATGAATTTCGACCGCGCCGCTGCGCCACGACTCATAGGCCTCAGCGGCCAGCTCCTCGATCGAGTAGAGAAAGGCTCCCGGCTGGCCTGCCCGGCGATAAAACGCGCAAAAACGGCAGCTCAACACGCAGATGTTGGAGTAGTTTAGATAGCGATTGACAAGAAAGGAGCCGCGCGAGCCGTTCTTCCGCCGGGAAACAAGATCCGCCAATGCGCCCACGGCACAGACGTCCGGACAGGCGAAGAGACGCAAGGCACTCTCCTCGTCAAGCCTTTCTCCCGCAGCGGCCTTCTCCGCGATGTCCGCGATCTCCGCCCTCCGGCAGGCATGCCAAAAGCCCGTCACAACCATAGACTCCCAACCACTCCCAGGAGAAGAAGCATGCTCACCGCCACGTTGACTTCAAAAAATGCGACGTTCAAGGCTCGCTCGTCCTTCTTTCGGCAGAGTCGATGTTCGTAGAGAAGTGCTGCCCCGGCGATCGCGCAAGCCAACCAATATGCTCCCGAGAGACCGGCCTGCAAGCCGAAAGCGATCCAACCCGCCCAAGCCACCCCATGGAGAATTTGCGCCATCCTGAGCGTGGCCTCGGTTCCGAAGCGGGCGGGAAAGGAGTGGAGACCGAGTTGAAGATCGACCTCTCGATCCTGCAGGGCGTAAATGAGATCAAACCCGAAGGTCCAGGCAAGCACGGAAGCGGCGAGCAGATAAGGGGTAACGCTCGCCAGTTCTCCCCGTACCGCGGCCCAGGCGCCCAGCGGCGCCAACGCCAAGGCGAGGCCCAGGAGGGCATGACAAAAGGAAGTGAAGCGCTTGGCATAGGAATAGCCCAAGACAATGGCTATGGCCGGGGGAGCAAGAAGACGGCAAAGTCCGTTCAAGAACAAGAGCCCGGCGCCAAAAACGGCAAGCCCTCCGAGGCAGAGAGCCAGAGCCGCTCCTCGGGTCGCCAGTCGGCTTCTCTCTACCGTTCGCGGATTCCGGCGATCGATCTCCCAATCAACATATCGATTGAAAGCCATGGCGGCGGTCCGCGCGCCTACCATGGCGAGCAAGATGCCAAAGATAACCGGGGGAGCCGGTAGCCCTCGAGCCGCAACCAACATGGCGGCCAGGGCAAAGGGCAACGCAAAGAGCGTGTGGCTAAACTTTATCAGCCGCAGCAAGTTCGAAAAGCGCATGCCCGGGGAGCAGGCGGTCGTCATGATGTCTCTTCCCTCCACCGGAGAGCGAGATTGTTCGGAATATGCAGATGGTCGAGAACGCGGGCGACGACCGTGTCCACTAGGGCGAGAACGCTCCCGGGCCTCCCGTAAAAGGATGGACAGGCGGGGATTACGGTCGCTCCGGCTTCGATCAGAGCGACCATATTTCGCGCCTGGATTAAGTTCCAGGGGGTTTCCCGTGGAACGAGAACTAGGGTCCGCCGTTCCTTGAGAAAAACATCCGCAGCTCGACCGATCGCCCCTTCGGAGACTCCGTGGGCAATCCTCCCGGCCGTTCCCATCGAGCAGGGGATGATGACCATCGCCGCAAACGGATTCGATCCGCTCAGGAATGGTGCCTCCATGGATCGCTGCCCGTAGAGAATGAAGCGAGGCGGAACGAGGAGAGTTCCCTTCTCCAGCTCCTCCCTTGCCACCTGGCGCGCGCAATCGCTGACGACGACGTGGACCTCGTGGTCCCCCTGTTCCAAGAAGGCGAGCAGCCTCTGAGCATAGAGAACGCCGCTCGCCCCGCTAACCCCAACAACCAGACGCACGATGAGCCTCCTTCCGGAAAAGACCAAGCTGCTCCGCGAGCGTCACGGTCCTCCCCGGAGAGCCCGCGCCCTTATGGAAGGTTTTGCCTAGGCTGGTTCCAAGGCCCGCTCTGCGGTTCGCCTCCAGGGAGGCGCCGCTATACCAGGTCGTAATCCCCGTCCGAGTTCCCGAGATCGCTCGAATCGTCATCCGCAAGGATCGCCGAAGAATCGCCGCCGGCTCCCTGGTCGTCGCAACACGACCTCCCGGCATCCGTCTCCCCCGAACTAGGCTCGCCCCATGAACCCTGGCGCGTGGGCTCGGGCTCAACAACGACGACCTCCGGCGGCAACTGGGGCCGCTGTCCAAACACCCGATCGAGCATTCCTCCCATGAACGCGCCCAAGCCCAGAAATCCCGCAGCTTTTGCCACCTCGCCGACGGGATTCGCATTCGATGGTGGCGCTGCCGGTGGCGCCGGAGCCGCAGGTCGTTGTAGCTCTTCTTGCCGCGGCACTTGGTCGAATCGGGTCGCAATGCCATGCTCATGCCCGGGAGCCGCAGTCCGGCCTGCGATGCGAGCGGCAATCGCCTCCCGCAGCCCCTCCACGGAGGGAGCGGGAATCGGATAGGGGAAAATCAGTGGGGCCGGCTCCTCGGGCGAGGCGCTTTCGCCCTTCCGAAGCACTCCGGCGAGCCACTCCCGCTCCGCCGGAGCTAAAACCGCCGGATTGAGTTCCAGGACGACGGACTCCGGTGCGTCAATACCTCTGCGCAGGGCTTCCACGGGATCGACAGAACAGCGAAGTTTCATATTTCCTCCGAATGAAAGTATCCAAGGCTACTCTTCCCCAGCGGTCCTGGCAAGCCGAGCTTCCGAATCGGAACCCTTCTCGCCCGCCTTCTCGGACAGCCCGAGGACATCCTCCATCGAGTAGACTCCCGGAGATCTTCCCACCACCCAGCGCGCCGCTCGAAGCGACCCTAGTGCGAAGCTATCCCGCGTCTCGGCCCGGTGGGTAAGCTCGAGAACTTCCCCGGCACCGGC
The DNA here is from genome assembly GCA_050179015.1 of Methylacidiphilaceae bacterium. Taxonomy (GTDB): domain Bacteria; phylum Verrucomicrobiota; class Verrucomicrobiia; order Methylacidiphilales; family Methylacidiphilaceae; genus Methylacidimicrobium. The sequence continues at coordinate 7,281 of JBFXFN010000055.1, forward strand.
AAAGAGAACGGTATGGAGCCCGACAATCTGCCCCGCACGCAGCGCATGAATCCCGATCTCGTCTGCTGCCCGCGGCCCCGGTTCTCCCTCCCTTCCGTACCGTGCGGCTTTCTCGAGAGAGAACCCACGCGCCTCGGCTACGATTTCCGCCAAGCGGCGCGCCGTTCCGCTCGGCGCATCCCGTTTCCCGCGATGGTGTGCTTCGACGATTTCCGGGTCAAACCCCTCCCCCAGAACCAAGGCCGCCTTCCGAACGAGATAGAAGAGTAGGTTGACCCCCGTCGAAAAGTTGGGCGCCCAAACAATGGGAACTCGCTCGGCTGCCCGGAGCACCCGAACGGACTCCGTGGGAAGGTGGCCCGTCGTCCCGATCACCAGGGGTTTGTTCATTTCCGCACTCGCTTCGGCGACGACCGTGGAGAAGGCATGCGAGCTAAAGTCGATGGTGACATCTCCACGCCCGAGCGTCGGCTCTAACGGGTCACCCTGATCGACGGTTCCCGCGATCTCCCATTCACCGGCAAGACGCGCCTGCTCGAGGACCGCCGTCCCCATCCGCCCCCCGGAACCAACCACAACGAGACGAATCATTCCCTCTTTCCCCTTCCCTTCGTTATAAATCATCCATCCCGACCAGCGAGAGCGTCTTCTCCAGCCGGGCCCGGCTGCTCGGCTGAAGAGGGACCAGCGGAAGCCGGACATCGGACGCCATCCAACCATGGAGCGAGAGAGCGGTCTTGATCGGCACAGGGTTGGTTTCCACGAAAAGATCGCGAAAGAGGGGATAAAGACGCCGGTGCAGCCGCTCGGCTTCCTGCAAGTCTCCCGAGAGAAAGGCCCGAACAAGGCCGACGACCGCTTTGGGTAGAAGATTCGAGGCGACGCTGATCACTCCTACTGCACCCACGCTCAGAAAAGGCAAGGTCAACGAGTCGTCCCCACTCAAAAGCGCGAAGTCCTCCGGGAGTGCTTGACGAAGCTGGCTGAGCCGGTCGACCGAGCCGCCGGCTTCCTTCAACCCGATGACGTTCTTGTGCGCCTGGGAGAGAGCGAGCACGGTTTCGACGGCGATCTCGACGCCGCAGCGGCCGGGAATATTGTAGAGGACCAGAGGTATCCGTGTGCTTTCGGCAATGGCCGAAAAATGAGCGTAGAGCCCGGCCTGACTCGGCTTATTGTAGTACGGGGCGACGAGCAACGCGCCGTCCACTCCCGCTTCTGCCGCCGCCCGCGTGAGCTCGATCGCCTCGTCGGTGCTGTTGGACCCGGTGCCCCCCAGAACCTGGACCCGCCCCGCCGCAAACTCCACCGTCTTGGCGATGACCCGAATGTGCTCCTCGTGGGTTAACGTGGGAGACTCTCCCGTCGTTCCCACGGGGACGAGGCCGGCCACCCCGCCCGCGATTTGCGCCTCCACCAGCCGTCGCAAGGCCTCCTCATCCACGGCACCGCCGCGAAACGGGGTAACCAGTGCGGTATAGGTTCCTGAAAGCTTCATTCCTGTATCTCCACCTCTCCTGTGAACACGATTGTAGCCGGACCCTGGAGCCTAACTCCACGAAATCCATCGCCCGTGGGCTCGAAGGCTACACGGAGACTGTCTCCGCTCCGAACGAGAACCGACACCGGAGACGGAATCCCTCTAACCAAGTGAGCCACTAGAGCAGAAGCGGTGACCCCGGTTCCGCAAGCCAGCGTCTCTCCCTCGACCCCCCGCTCATAGGTCCGCACCGAAATCCGGTCCTGGCCGAGTAACTCGACGAAATCGATATTGGCCCCATCGGGAGCAAGATCCGGCAGCCATCTCAACTCTCGCCCCAGCTCCTCCACATCCAGCTGCTCCACGCTCGGTACAAAGGTCACTAGATGGGGAACTCCGGTATCAATCCAGTGGGCCTCCAGCGGCCCATGCCCTGCGGAGAGCAGCCACCGGAGACGCGCCGGGCCGGGCTCGGGCATCGCGACGGAGACCTCCTCTCCGGGGAATGAGGCCTCCACGGGGCCGGCACCGGTGAGGAAAGAGATCTGTTCCACCTCTTTCCCTTTCAAAAAGGGTCGCACGAAGCGGGCAAAGCATCGGGCTCCATTTCCGCAAAGAGCAGCCTCCCCGCCATCGGAGTTATAATATCGCATGCGAATGCGGGCCTCCTTCCCATCCGTTTCCGCAAGAAGAAGTCCGTCGGCTCCGATGCCGAAATGACGATCGCAGAGCCGAGCAATCTGGCCCGGCCCGAGTTGAAGGCGGCCGTTCCGATTGTCGACCAGGATAAAGTCATTGCCGGCCCCTGTCATTTTCGTAAAATGAAGCTTCATTCGTAGACGCAAAGTTTTCTTCGAATCGGATTTTTTGCAAAGGAATTGCACGACAAACGTTGGACTCCCTTTCCCCAGAAGCCACACCCGAAGGCTCTCACCCACTCCTCGGCGTCGTCGACTACGGCATGGGCAACCTCCGAAGCGTGGAAAGATCTCTGGCATTTGCCGGCGCCGCTACCCGCCGCGTTGTCCGTCCGGATGACCTGGCCGATTTGGCCGGCGTGGTCCTTCCCGGAGTCGGCGCGTTCGGCGATTGCGCCAGCCGGCTGACGCAAAGCGGGCTCTGGAACCCTTTGCGGGAGTGGGTCCAGAACGGAAGTCCTTTCCTAGGCATCTGCCTGGGCTATCAACTCCTCTTCGAAGGAAGCGCCGAAAGCCCCGGGGTAGCCGGATTCGGGCATATCCCAGGACAAGTAGTCCGCTTTCCGGGAGGGGTCGGAAAGATTCCCCAAATCGGTTGGAACACCATCCGGATCGTTCGAGAGAGTGAATTCACTCATGGGATCCAGACGGGGGATTTCGTCTACTTCGTCCATAGCTACTTTCCGGTCCCCAAGGATCCGGAGTGGATCGCGCTCGAAACCGAATACGGAGTCCCTTTCGCCAGCGGGGTCTTCCGGGATGCTCTCTTTGCCGTCCAGTTTCACCCGGAAAAGAGCCAGCGGGTGGGATTGAAGCTCTTAAGCAATTTCGTTGCGGTCGCCGCACGGCGCGGGGCGACAGCCCTATCCTCTCCATGAATCTTTTCGCCGCCATCGACTTGCTGGGAGGAAAGGTAGTGCGCCTCCGGCAAGGGAGACGGGATTCCGCAACAATCTACTCGAACGACCCCCTGGAGACAGCGCTTCGTTGGGAAGCGGAGGGGGCGGACGGCCTGCACATCGTGGATCTGGATGGCGCGTTTTCGGGAGCCGCCGCCTCTCTGCCCTGGATCGAGACGATCGCGAAGCGGGTCCGGCTTCCCATTCAATTCGGCGGAGGGCTACGGACCGAGGAGGCCGTGGGGGAGGCGTTGCGTTGCGGAGCCTCACGGGTCGTCATTGGAACTCAGGCATGGGAAGAAGAGGGGTTTCTCCCTCGCCTCGCCGCCCGTTTTGGCTCGGAACGACTCGTCGTCGCCCTCGATGCGCGCAACGGCGAGGTCCGCATCGCCGGCTGGGAGCAGGGCACGGGCAAGAAGATGATCGACGCGGCTCGCTACGCCCAGGCGAACGGAGCGGGCTTTCTTCTCTACACCGACGTTTCCGTCGACGGCATGCTTGCCGGACCCGACCTGTCCCGAACCCGGGAACTCGTCAAAGCGGTCTCCCTTCCGGTCTTCGCGTCCGGAGGAATCGGAAATCAGGCAGACCTTCGATCGCTGCAACAAATTCCGGATCTTTACGGGGCCGTTCTAGGACGGGCGCTCTACGAAAAGACGGTCTCCCTCCGCGATTGGCGAACGGAAGCGGGCGGGAAACGATCGTGAGGCGGACCTCAACTCGCAACACCCGGCCATCCCAATTGGACGCAGTCTTCAGGGCTCTCGGGTAGGCGAAGGATTTGGCTCCTGGCGCTGCTCGTGCAACGCCTTCCTTATGGCATTCTTTCTTCTCGCCTCTTCCCGGTACCGTTGCGCCGCCTTCTGATACGCTTCGATTTCCTCCTTGGTGTAGTGAGGCTTTTGGGCCACGCGCGGCACGAAGTCCTTGGGAAGCAGGTCAAGTTGCTTCGCCGCCTCGATCACCTCCGGATGGAGAAGATCATCCGGGACAAAGCCAATTCCGAGCCTCGCCAGCCTTTCGTAATCGTCCTGAGTCGCCTCTTTCACTTCCGCCAATCCATAAAGCTGGATCTCCAGTCTTTTCTCCTGCTTCATCATCTCGATCGCCTCGGGCAAACTTAAGCTAGAGGCAATGGCACCGTCGGTCGCCCAAAGACAGGAGATGTCGTTTGGGATCTATGGGTGTCCAAGCTTGTCGCGAGCGATATCATCGCGGCTAACGCCGAATGCGTTCGCCTGCGAATCGCGACACCTTCCTAAGCAGGTCGAGGAAGGTCGTATAAGTTACTTTAGGGCCGTTGCAGAAAACGGAAGATAAAGCACGGTAAGCAATCCGGCTTAGCTCTTGAATTGTAGTCTCATTGAGACTACAATAAAAATTATCGAACTTTAAAGGAAAGCCACCATGAGCACTGCCGATACCTATGTTCGCGCTCGCATTGACGCCAACACCAAAAAGCGAGCCGCTGACGCCCTCGAAGCAATGGGCCTGTCCATCTCTGACGCTATCCGCTTGCTGATGCTGCGCATCGCGGACGAGCGCCGGATGCCGTTTGATGTGAAGGCCCCTAACGCGACCACGCGCAAGGCCATTGCCGAGCTTGAGGCTGGAAAAGGCAAGCGTTTTTCCAGCGTTGATGACCTGATGGCGGACCTGCATGCGGAGGCTTGAGCGCGCATCAGCCTTCAAGCGCGACTACAAGCGCGAGGCCAAAGGTCAGCACAAGGATACGCTCGATAACGCATTGCAGCTCATTCTAGTGGCGCTGGCGACCGACCAGCCACTTGACGCCAAATACCGCGACCATGATCTAAGCGGCGATTGGGCAGGCTACCGGGAATGCCACGTCAAGCCCGATCTACTGCTGATCTACCGCAAGTCAGATGCCGACACCCTGAGACTGGCGCGGCTTGGCTCGCATAGCGAGCTTTTCGGTTGATCTTGTCTAGTTGAAGCATACCCTAAACTGGCGTCAGGCCATCCTGTGCAAATCCGTCAGGATAGAGCCAACTTTCGAATTATTTGACATACGCCGTCAATGGTCTTAGAGTTCTTCCTGACATATTACCCTCAGGAGAACACTTTGCACGGTCAACGTATCGGCTACATCCGGGTCAGCGGCTTCGACCAGAACCCGGAACGCCAATTGGAGAGCATTCACGTGGATCGTGTATTCACCGATAAGGCCTCGGGCAAGGACACCCAGCGCCCCGAGCTGGAACGGCTGCTCGCTTTCGTGCGCGAGGGCGACACGGTGGTGGTGCACAGCATGGACCGTCTGGCCCGCAACCTGGACGACCTGCGGCACATTGTGCAGAAACTCACCCGGCGCGGCGTGCGCATTGAGTTCGTCAAGGAGCACTTGACCTTCACCGGCGAGGACTCGCCGATGGCGAATCTGATGCTGTCCGTGATGGGGGCCTTCGCGGAATTCGAGCGCGCCCTGATCCGCGAGCGGCAGCGCGAGGGCATTGCGCTCGCCAAGCAGCGCGGTGCCTATCGGGGCCGCAAGAAGGCGCTCTCGCCCGAACGCGCGGCCGACCTGCGGCGCCGGGCTGCGGCCGCCGAGCCGAAAGCGGCGCTCGCCCGCGAGTTCGGCATCAGTCGCGAAACTCTGTACCAATACCTCAAAACGGACGGCTGACCGTGCCACGCCGCTCCTGTCCGCCACACCGAGCGGGCCAGCCTGCTCGCGCTGGCCGGGAGCCAGGATGATCTAATCTGCTTCTACACCTTCAACG
>JBFXFN010000056.1:0-3707 GCA_050179015.1 Methylacidiphilaceae bacterium
GGCGCCGTTCGGTGGAGATTGCACAAATGCAGCGCGATCTGATAACGCACGGCCCGCACTGGGTCGCCGCTAAGTTCTTCTATGGCCGTGAGAACATCCGATGTGGCGCAATCCGGATGGTGTGCCAGGGTAATCAGTCCGTCGACCCCCGAGATCCGGGGGGCTGCCGGGCTTCCCCAGGAGGGATCTTCGTCGAACTGAGCGTCGGATTGACGGTCGTAGACCGGCTCGTGGTGGCGACTCGCCTCGAGGAGAACGGCGCTCGCGAACGCGCCTGGCTCCTGACCGCAAGAGAGACCGTCGGCTCGCGCCATGCGAGCGCACGCCTCTGCGAGGACTCTCCAGGCATGATCCTTCTGTTTCGGGTGCACTCCCTCCACATCAGCGCGATTCAGCGTATCGTAAAGGGTCCGCATCTCCTGAGCGCGGAGTTAGCTTCTTCGAGCGTGGGGTTGGAATTGAGATGCTTTCTTGCGAATTCGTTGACTGGCCCTTCCAATCTCACGGATGCGCCGGTTTGGCTCCCCTCCTACGGGCACCCCCTGTTCCTTGAGGTACTCCTCCTCCCCGTAAGGGCGGATCCACCGTCCCTCGAGCGGGATGAGCGGTTCGTTAGGTGGGACAGCGTTCTGGTTTCGCATCTCATCCAGCCCCCGCCGTGCTTCGTCGGTAATGATCGCTTCGAGCGGCAGGCATCTGAGAAGCCTATCGCGCACTTTTTCGGCCTCCTCCACGCGCGGAATTGGCGCCATGGCAGCGGGGATGCTTAGAACGGCCATCTCGATTTTCTCACGCTGACCGGTTTCTAGGATCGGGAAGATCGCCTTGAGGTACTCGCCCGCCGGTACTGTAGTGTCCTGGGCGGTCAAGATGGGAACGGACCAGGCGAGCGGCAGGATCTCCCGCCTGATGGCCTCAGGAAATGCGCCCCCGCGATGAGAAGCCGACGCCAGACGACCGCGACCCGGCTTTCCGAAACAAGGATTCCGATCAAAGCACGGAGCGTGCCTTCCCTGTCTTGCCGACTTGCTAGCTGTTCCAAGAACTGCTGGAAGGCATCCAGAAGCTGGATAGACGGGTCGAGGTGGTAGCGGTCGTTTCCATCCCACATCCAGCTGTAATCAAGGCAAAGACGAACTTGCTGGCCGTCGAAGTCGAAGACTTTCTTCTGCGTCTTACCGGAAGCCGAGGAATGCCACTGGGCAACGTAGGATTCCAGAAGATCCATGAGGGCGCGCGTAGCTTTTTCGGGCGCGGATTCGAGGAACTCTTGGAAGACACGTGCGAGAATGTGCAACGCCCCGTGGTAGTCTTGGCGGCGGTTCGAGACCAGCGGCACTCCGGCCGCTCAAAGCCTACAAGCAGCCCCTGTCCTGCAGGCAGCGCCCGCCGCTCGCAAGGCCAATGCCGCTTCATCGCGCGGTCATCTTGCTCGAACCGCAAAGACTGCGTATATTGCATTTGTGACTTCAGCGTGGATAACGATACAGGACGCTCAAGAAACAGACTAGCGGCGGGAGGAACCTCGTGAGCAACTTCTATTCGGACCAACACCGTGCGTTGCAGGAGCGGTTCGACGCGCGCCGGCTGGCAGACTTGATGGAAAACACCATTGTTCATGCCGAATTCGGAGCCGATGAAAAAGCCTTTCTAGAAAGCCGCGATATGTTTTTTCTGTCGACGGTCGACCCTGCGGGGCGTCCCACCGTCTCTTACAAAGGCGGAGCGCCCGGGTTCGTGCGGGTCATGGGCCCCTCGACCATTGCCTTTCCCTGCTATGATGGCAACGGGATGTATTATTCGATGGGCAACCTAATGCGTTCGCCGCAGGTCGGGCTCCTCTTCATCGATTTCGAGAAGCCGCATCGTCTGCGCGTCCGGGGCGACGCGAAAATCGTCTTCGAACATGGGTTGCTGGACGACTACCCGGAGGCCCAGTTCATCGTGACCGTCGCGGTCGACGCAATTTGGGTCAATTGCCCACGCTACATCCATAAGTATCAAAAGCTCGGGTCTTCCAAATATCTGCCCGCCTCTGGTCGGGAGACCCCGGTTCCGGCATGGAAACGCATCGACGTCGTGCAGGAGGCCCTGCCTGCTAGGGATCAAGGCAAAGCCCAGAACTTCGGGGGCGAGATCACGCTCGAGGCGTATGCTCAATTGGTTGCAAAAGGCGAGGCCTGAGCGAGGTGGTCACGCAGGATCCTCGCAAGAGATTACTAAGCCCGCGAGGAGACCGTGCGCAATGACATGAGTCATGAACGTGCCGGACCGGCTGGCGTCTAAGCGCACCTTCGACCTGGATCAAACCCGACGAGCCGTTCGCCCTGGGCGATCAAGCGCGTTAGATCCGATGTTTGCCTCCGCGACGGAGACTCATTTTCAATGGATTGCGGATCGCGTTTCGGCCCGTTGTGCAACTGGTTGACGTAAAACGCATAATCTCATTTAGGATATTGCCCTCAGCCTCCAAAGATCCTTTTCCGCCTCTCCCGGATCTTCTTTTCCAGGGTGCGCAGGAGCTCCCCTACTCCCCGCTTCTTTCGGTTGTCCGGCTGGCCGACCTGCTGGACGGCAGACCAGGCCGCTCCGACGGCGTCCGATCGCTCGGCGACCATCAGAACCCTTGGGCCATTGCCGTGGTGCTCCATGTCCTGGACGAAACGGATCAGGAAGCCCTTCTCCATCAAGTAGAGAGACAAATCCTTAAAGCTGAGCCAGAACGCTTGCGGGGAGAGGCCGCTCAACGGATCGCTTCCCTCGCCCATCCACTGCCCCGCCCAGCGCCCGGCGAGAGCCGTCTCCACCGGCGCGTAGTGCGTGTCCAGGAAAAGAAGCCTCGGCTGGCAGGAAGCGACCTTGTCGATCAGCTCCCAGGGCCTGACCAGATGATAGAGAAGGCCCGCGCAGAATACCGCGTCGTACCGCTCTCCGGGAGCCGGCTGCCAGACTTCGAGATCGGTCTGGTGGAATTCGCACTTTCGGCAGCCAAAGATGCGCTTGACGAAGTTGGCCCGGGCAAAATTGTCTCCCCTTCCTTCGAGCCCGACCACGCGCTTGACGAACGGGGGCTCCGCGAGTTGCAGGGTATGTGATCCCTCGTGGGAGCCAAGCTCCAGGATCTCGTGCAGCGGAATGCCGAGTCTTTCGGCCCATTCAAAAAGAAGCTCCGTCTTTCGTCTGTCCCTCGGGCAGTTCCCCCCGAAAACCAGCTCGCCGCACCGGAACTCGAACCACCAGGGCCCGAGCTTCCCGGCTTCTTCCCTGACCGCTTCGTGGCGTTGATCCATCTCTTCCGACCTTCTTCGTTCCTTGGCACGCGGGCCCGCGCTGCAGCTTTCTTTTCGCGAGATCATTCTTATTAAATCCTTAACAAAAGATCCGCCAAGACCAATCTCGATCGCCTTGCCATTTCCGCGCCTTGGGACGGCGCTAGCCTCCGTAGCTCCACAATCCCGGCCGACGGAAACGCTTGCTTTTCCCCGTGAGGGAAGACTCGATCGAGACGGAGCAATCGTCGTGCAACAAGACCCGGTTCGCTGTCCGTGGGCGGAGGGGGATCCCCTTCTGCTCCGTTATCACGACCAGGAATGGGGCCTGCCCGAATTGGATCCGCGGGCGCTCTACGAAAAGCTCGTCCTCGATGGGTTCCAGGCGGGCCTCTCCTGGCTCACCATCTTGCGCAAGCGGGAGGCGTTCCGGGAGGC
>JBFXFN010000056.1:3807-12795 GCA_050179015.1 Methylacidiphilaceae bacterium
CCGTGAACGGAGAGCTCCTGGCCTCGGGCCCACGCCTCCTGGACGAAGATGTCGGTCGCCACGTTCTTGACTTGGCGGAGCACGTTGAGCTCGCAGAGCCGGTCGAGCCGCACCTTGGGATCCTCGATCGCCTGCAATTCGTCGTAGTGCTCCTCCCAGACCTCGCGAACCGGATGGAGCCAATGGTCGATCAGGCCCCGGCGCTTCCCGTCGACCGCGGCGCTCACCCCTCCGCAGCCGTAGTGGCCAACCACCAGAAGATGCCTCACCCGGAGCACGTCGACGGAAAATTGGAGCACCGAAAGATAGTTGGCATCCTGGGGAGGAGCCAGGTTGGCCACATTCCGATGGACGAAGAGCTCGCCCGGCCCAAGACCGACGATCTCGTTTGCGGGCACCCGGCTATCGGCACAGCCGATCCATAAGTATTGCGGCGCCTGTTGACGGGCCAGGCGCCCGAAAAAGTCGGGATCTGTCGCGACCATTCGGGCCGCCCAGGCGCGGTTGTTGGCTTTGAGAGCTTGGATCATCGGGGAGGCTCCCGAATCGGGGGGGATGCCGCCGCCATTCCTATGCGGAAGCGACAGCCCCGTCAAGCGGCCGGAGCCCGGTACTCGGCGAGCTGCTGAATGAGCTTGGCCACCAGGGCGGTCCAGCCTGTCTGGTGGGAGGCGCCCAGCCCGGCGCCGGTGTCGCCATGGAAATACTCGAAGAAGAGGCAGAACTCTCTCCAGGCGGGATTTTCGTCGAAGAGGGCCGCGTTCCGGAAGACGGGGCGGCGGCCCGCTTCGTCCCGGGTGAAGAGAGAAACGAGCCGGCGGCTGATTTCCTGGGAAACCTCCCAGAGGTTGAGGAGCCGCCCCGAGCCGGTCGGACACTCCACCCGGAACTCGTCGCCGTAGTAGTAGTGATACTTTTGGAGCGATTCGATCAGAAGGAAGTTGATGGGGAACCAGATCGGACCTCTCCAGTTCGAATTGCCGCCCAAACGCCGGGTGGTCGCCTCCCCGGGCGCATAGGCCAGGCGATACTCCTTCCCGTCCAGGGTAAGGACGAGCGGGTGATCTTCGTGGTGCTTCGAGACCGAGCGGATGCCGTAGGGGCTCAGGAACTCCTTCTCGTCGAGGAGGCGGGAGAGCAGGGCGCGCAGCTTCTCCTTGCTCACCAGGGAGAGGAGCAAGAGGTCTTTTTGAGAGGCACTCGGATCGGAGCGGGGAATCCCCGGGGCGAGCTCCTCATGGGGGAAGCCGATCTGTTCGAGGAACTCCGGGTGGCTCCGCAGAAACCAGCCGATCCGCTCCCGAAGGCGGCCCCGCCGGTTCCAGAAGAGGCTCCGGGGGACCGAGCCCACGGCGAAGATCGGCATGACTCCCTGGAGTGAGCGCGCCTTGAGGGGAACGTATTCGCCGGACGGGAGGCGCAATACGTCGTAATAGAAGTGATCCTGGGGATCCCAGAGCCGTTCCCTCACCCGCTGCGGCAGCGAAGGAACCTCGTTAAGAGCGCGGGCGATGCGGGCGAAGTGGATGAAGAACTCCGCCGCGATGTCCTGAAATTTGGCATCGGTCTCCGCGAGCTCCGTGGCGATCTCGATCATGTTGACGGCGAAAAGACCCATCCAGGCCGAGGCGTCCACCTGGAACATCCCTACCCCCTCCGGAAGGGCGCTCCGATCGAGAAGCCCGATGTTGTCCAGGCCGAGAAATCCCCCTTGGAAGAGGTTGTTTCCCTCGGCATCCTCGCGGTTGAGCCACCAGGAAAAGGAGAAGAGGCAGCGGTGGAAGATATTGCCTAGGAAGGTGAGGTCTCCCTTCCCCTTGCTGCGCCTTTCGATCTCGAAGATCCGCCAAGCCGCCCAGGCATGGAGCGGAGGGTTGACGTCGGAAAAGGACCATTCGCAGGCGGGGATTTGGCCGCTCGGATGCATGTACCACTCCCGGGCGAGATGGAGGAGCTGCTCCTTGGCGCATTGGGGATCGATCAGCGCCAGGACCAGAGCCTGAAAGCAGGAATCCCAGCTCGCAAACCAGGGGAACTCCCATTTGTCGGGCATCAGGAGGATCTCCTCGCCGTAAAAATGGGTCCAGCGCGCATTGGGGAGGCGGTAACGGGAGAGGGGAGGCGTCGGAAACCCGGGATCCCCCTCGAGCCACCGCTCTACGACGTAGTGGTAGAACTGCTTGTTCCAGAGAAGACCCGCGAAAGCCTGCCGCTGGATCTGACGCTCTTCCTCCCCCATGCCGGGCGCGGCGATCGATCGGTAGAATTGGTCCGCGTTGTCCCTCTCCCGTTGGAAGCCAGCTTCGAACCCCTCCTCCCAGCGATCCCCCAGGGAGAGATCCGCCGAAAGGCGCAGCCGGAGGATCCGGCTCTCCCCCGCTTCGAGGAAGAGCGGGTAGTACGCCGCCGCTTTGGTGCCCCGCTTCTCGGGGTTCACCGTCTTCTTCCCATGGATGAGGTAGTCGTGGATGCCGTCCTTCGGATAGGGAGACCGGTTGGGACCCCAGCCGAAGCGCTCGAAGTTGGTCTCGTTCTCCACAAAGAGCGTCTCCGCTGGGGAGGAGAAGTAGAGGGCCATGGGGTCGAGCTCCGGATGGTCGGCTTGCCAGAACGGGCGCTGGCTTCCGGAGCCCCGTTCGCGGAGGCGCGGCTTCCGGGCTTGCGGCGTCCAAGACCAGGTGTTCCGAAACCAGAGCGTGGGAAGGAGGCAGACCCGGGCGGAGGCCGGGCTCCGGTTGATCAGCTCGATCCGAACGAGGATGTCCTTGGGGTCGTTCTTCGCATATTCGACCAGAACATCGGTATAGCGGCCCTCCTCGAAGATCCCGGTATCGAGGAGCTCGTACTCGGGCAGCGACAGATCGGCCTTCCTTCTCCCGTTCTCCGCGAGGAGGTCGGCATAGGGAAAGGGTCGATGGGGATATTTATAAGCAAACTTGAGGTAGCTATGGGACGGGACGTTATCGAGGTAGAAATAGCACTCCTTTACATCCTCTCCATGGTTTCCCTCGGGGTTCCCGAGTCCGAAGAGCCGCTCCTTTAGGAAGGGGTCGCTGCCGTTCCAGAGAGCAATCGCAAAGCAGAGCCGGCAGCCCTCGTCGCAGATCCCGGCCAACCCGTCTTCCCCCCACCGGTAAGCGCGCGAGCGCGCATGATCATGAGAAAAAAAGGCCCAGGCGTCTCCATCGACGCTGTAATCCTCTCGGACGGTTCCCCACTGGCGCTCGCTCAGGTAGGGACCCCACAATCTCCATGGAGCTTGGCCCGAGGCCGCTTCCTGAAGCTTCTCCTCTTCCCGGGTCATCGCGTCGGAGAGCTCAATGGGGAGGCAGGGAACCGGGCGGTTTTACGGCCTTCCCGCAGAGAGCTTCGGGCAGCCCCTGCCAGAGGCGCAACCCGCCGGGGAAGGCGAGCTCGTTCTCCCCGAGCGAGCAGAAAGCGGGAAGCTTCTTCAGGAACCTCGAGTTTCCCCCGCCGATCACGACGTAATCGACCTGCAAAATGAAATGGAGGAGCGTGATCAGCCGCCGGACATGGGCGCGCCACTTCCGATGCCCCAGCCGCTGCAGGCCCGCTTGCCCTACATACTCCTCCGCCGTCTTGCCGTGTCGATAGGGCATCGCCTCCAGCTGCAGCGGTTGGAGGACCCCCTCGACGATGAGGGCCGATCCGAGGCCCGTGCCGAGCCCGAGAAAAAGCATGTCTCCGCCATGATAGCTGCCGAGCGCCTGCATCGCGGCATCGTTGACGATCCGCACGGGCTTGCCGAACGCGCCCTCAAAATCGAAGGAGACCCATCCCGGTCCCAGATGCTGGGGTTCCCGGCTAGGCTTCCCGCCCACGACGGGGCCGGGAAAGCCGATCGAGACGAGCCTCCAGCTCCAGCTCCCCGCCGCCTCCTTCACCTTCTTGACCAGATCGGCCGGAGTAAACTTCGGCCCCGTAGGAATCTTCACCGGATCGGGATGACCGGAAGCATAGACTTTGACATGCTGGCCTCCGACGTCGAGAACGAGGATCTTCTCCTCCGGCCCGGCATTGGCCGAGCGGCTCGGCGCAGCGGCTGCCTCCTTGCGGGAAGGCTTCGCCTTTTCCGGTTTCATAAAGACTCCATTTCCGATAGGGGATCTCCCTCTTCTGTCTGCAGATCAAGCAGAATCCGCTCCTTCCAGAGTCTCCGCCCGACTCCAAGCCTCGGACGGGCGGGATTCGGCTACCGGGACCGGAGCGCACGAAAGCTTTCCACCCCGGCTCCGCCGTCGTATACAACCTAACCGCGCCACCATGGCAGAACATCTCCTCTCCGCGGCCTCCCGCCTCCTCGGCTTCTCCTTCGTGAGCCTGAGCTTGATCCAAGGGTTCTGGAAAGCCGGAAGAGCCCGAGCCGTGATGGAAGACGTCGTCGGGCTGGCGGCTCTCCTTTTTCTCGGCTGCACGGTCTGCGCCTACCTGGCACTCCGGCTGCGCCCCAAGGTTTCTCGGTGGGAGAAGGCGGCGGACCTCTTCTTTCTCCTCGGGCTTTTCTGCACGGTGGGGGCAACGGTGATCCTCGTGATCTATCTGACTTAACGACGACCGCTCGGAAGCTTTCCCCCGGGGATCTCGAAGAAAACCTTGTCTGCCGGGCGGAGTTGCGCTAGCCGGGATCTTGGCAGCCATGAAACAAGCGGGCAAGTCCGTCCCCAAAAAACCGGCAATCGACTGGGTGGAGCGGATCCTCGGGGCGCTCCAAAAGGCGGGCTCAAAGGGGTTGCCCCGCAGCCGGCTGGTACCGCCTCGGAAGCCCGAGGCGGAACGCGCCCTGGAAGCCTGCCTGCGGGATGGGCGCCTCCGGCGCATCGGCCCGGCCCAAAAGGCCCTCTACTTTCTCGAGGACTGCGCGCCCGGCGCCCGGCAGGCGGCCGAATCGATCGGCCGCGGGGTCGCCCAGTTTCCCGGCCGGCTCTTCTTGGAGAAAGAGCTTGGTCGGTTCTGCTCCCGCGGGGAGGCCTTTTTCCTCCGGGAAGCCGTCGAAGAGCTCGTCCGGGAGAAGATTCTCCTGCGCCTGACACGCGGGAAGAGCGCCTACTACGTCCATGGAGCGGGTCTCGGTCTACCGCAGGCTCCGGTTCGCGACCGCCCCTTCGACCCGAAAGTAGTGCAGGCCTCCTACCGCAAGATCGTCGACGAGGAGGGCTTCCTCGATGTGCGGATCGCCGATCTCGCCGCCCGCGCCGAGGCTCCCTTGGAGCCCTTGAAAGCCTGGCTCCTAGAGGAGAGTCGCGCCGGGCGCGCTCACCTCGCCCGTGGGGACTGGTCGCTTGCCACCGAAGAGGAGCGGAAGGCCGCGGTCTCCCTCGATGGTCGTCCCTATCTTCTCGTCCGGCTGGAGTCGCAGCCATAGGCCAGGGGATGAATCCGTTTTCCTCGCAAATCGTCAGCGACCCCCGGCAGATCGAGCCCGCCGTCGCCGGCCTCAATGACGGCCCCCTGGAACGGCTCCTTTCGCTCTTCTCGGCTCTCGAGTCGGGCCGGCGGGTCGAGCGGGCGCAGGTCCTCCTCTCGCCCGAACCGGGCTATGGGAAGTCCCACTTGATCGGCCGGCTCTTCCAAGAGCTCGAGGGGAGAGCCACTCGGGTCTATCTCCTCTCGTTCGAGGCTGTGGACCGCTGCTGGGAGCGCATCCTCGACAAGATCGTTCGCGAGCTCGACCGGCCCGATCCACCAAGTTCCGGAAATGGAGCCGGCCGCCGTACCCAGCTCGACCAGCTGGCGGCACGCACGATCGGCCAGTTGGCGGCCGATTATTTCGAGTTACCCCTGGCGGTCAACGACTCGCTCCTTCCCGCCCGATGGAGAGGCCGGACCGACGCCCTCCGCACCCTTCTCCGGAATGACCCGCTCTCCCTCTGGGAGGGAGCGGATGCGGAGGCCTGGAGCCGGTGGCTTTCCGAGCCGCACATCTTCCCCTCCCTGCTCGATCGGCTCTGGGGCCGGCAGATCGACTTCAGCTCGGTAAACAACCCTTACTCCTGGTTCAAGGTCCTGCTCGCCTACCTCTCCCACCGGAACGATCCCCAACGCCGGCTCCTCTGCCTCGATTGGCTGCGGGCGGCGAGCATCGATCCCGACGAGGTGGAGTTTCTGCGAATCCCGCCCGCCGACATCCCTTCTCCGGAAGAACCGCTTGAGTCGGCCAACGAGCGGGCCAAGGAGCGGATCCTCGACCTCTGCCGACTCGCCCACTTCGTCCGTCCATTCCTCTTCTGTTTCGACCAGACCGAGCCCTTCGGCGAAAACCCGGAGCGTGCGAGGCGGTTCGGTTACGTCGTGGCCGAGCTTGTCGACCGGGCACCCAACCAGATGCTCGTGATCACCGCCAATCGAGACCCGTGGACGAAGAAGATCCTCCCCGAATGTGACAACGCTTTTCGAGACAGAATGGCCTACAAGGACCCGGCTCTCCACTTAGAGGGGTTGACCCAAGAACAAGCCCGCGTTCTTTTGGAGAGTCGACTGGAGCGCGAGGAGGGCGACAAGGAAAGGGCCGACCGCTTTCGGGCTGAGGCCAGCCGGTGGCTTCCGGAGTTCTTCTCGGGCGCCAAAACGCACGGGGTCCGTCTTTTCCTCCAAGAAGCCGAGAAGCGGTGGGAGAGTCGGCCCGCTCAGACCCTGCCCCAAGCCTACGACAGAATCGCCCAGCGGCTGCGGCCCGAGCCTCCGGCGGTCGATGCCGATGCGCTCCACTGGCTCTTGCGGCAGGGAGGCCGCTCGCTCTCCGCATGGGGGGTCGAAGATCCGTACACGGGCCGCAAAAAGAGGCTTCTGCTCCGGTGGAAAAAGGAGGGAGCAGCGGTCGGATTCGGATGGGAGACGGGCGTTCATTGGAAGAAATGGGAGTCGCTGGCGAAAGAGGCGAAAGAGGAAGCGCAGAGACCGGGCGGCTGCACGCGGCTGACCTTCTTTCGCCCGTTCGACGCGCGTCCCATTCCCGACCCCAAGTGGAAGCGTGCGGACGAAATCGACCAAGCCTGCCGGGGACCGATGCGGATCGTCTCGTTCGACCCGGAGCACTGGATCTCCCTGGCGGCCCTCTACGAGCTCCATGCAAAGGTCCTCGAGGGGGATCTCCCTTTTTCCCGGGAGGAGTGCTTGGCCTTCGTCTGGGAACGGCTCCGGCCGTGGGCCGAGGAGCTCGTTGCGGGGGATCGCGGCGATCCCGGCAAGTCGCCCAGTGCTCCCGAAGAGATCGCGATCACGGTCCGGCAACTTGTCGAACGCTGTTTCCACAAAGAGCCGGCTCCGCCCCCGGGCCGCAGGGAGCTTGGCAGCGCCTTCCACCAGATCGTAGAGGAGTTTACGGGCTGGCTCCTCCAAGAAAGCGGAGGTTCGCGGGAACCGGAGGAGTATTGGACGATCCTGCGGGAGCGCTTCGCCCGCAAGGAGATCGAGGAGCGAAGGCGTCGTGGGAGGGGAGAGGAGGCCGGCTACCTCGAAGCCGCGCTCCGAGAGTTCTGGACGAATCTCGATCGGATTGCCGCCTCGGGCGGCATCTCCTCCTGGAAGGAGCTCTTCGAGGGGGCCGAGATCTCTCTCTGCGGCTCTTTCCAAGACCCCGAAGGCCGCTCCATCCGAGTGGAAGGCCGCTTGGACACGCTCCGCCGCCATCCTAAGGAGGGGCGGCAGCTCGTCGACTACAAGCTCTCCCAACCCTCCGACTCGCCTCGGGATCTGCTCCAGCTCTCGATCTATGCCGAGCTGCTGCGCCAGCGCCCGGGTGCCTCTCCCTTCTCCGGGCTTCTGGAGTATTACGGCCCCTCGCTGGCCGCACGGCCGGTCGCCGAAGAAGAGCTGCACGCCCTCTTCTTGGAGCGGGTTCGCCCGGTTCTCGCGGAGCTGGGGAAAGAAGGGAAGAGCCGGATGGAGGCCGGGCGGGAGGTCGATTCCGAGAGCAGCGACTGGGGAAAAAGACTCGAGAAGTTCTTCGCGTGCCACGGCCTCGCCGTCCGCTGCACCGGAGCGATTCGCGCCTCCCAGCTCCTCCGCTTTCAGCTCTCCTGTCCTCCGGGCGTACGGATCGAAAAGCTCCTTTCCTTGGCGCCGACCCTGCGGGTCGACCTCGGTCTCGATTCCGAGCCGAGGATTTCTCCCGGAGCCGGCTTTGTGGCCGTTGAACTCGCCAATCCCGAGCCCTTCCCCATCCGCTGGGAAGATCTCTGCGCAAAGCTTCCTCCCTCCCTGGAGCTACCCCTTCTAGTGGGACAGACGGTCGAAGGAGAGGTCTTGGCGCGGGATTTGACCGATGCGAACTGCCCCCACGTCCTGGTGGCCGGCACCACCGGAAGCGGGAAGAGCGTCCTGCTCAAATCCTTCTTGGCGACTCTCTGCCGCGCCCTTCCCTCCGAGAAGCTCGAGGTCGTGCTGATCGATCCCAAGATTCTCACCTTTGGGCGTTGGGCCGAGCTCCCGCAGCTCCGGGGAAGGGGACTCTTGACCGAACACGACCGAGCACTGGAATGCCTGCAGCAAACCGCGGACGAGATGGACCGGCGCTACCAGCAGCTCAAGGTCGAGGGCTTCGAATCCCTCTCCCAGCGGATGGCGACCGGAAGGAGGGATATCCCCTACCGGGTGATCTTTTTTGACGAGTTTGCCGACTGGCTGCTGGGGGCTCGACCCGTCAAAGAGCGGTTCGAAAAGCTCGCCTCCCGCATCGCGCAAAAAGGCCGGGCCGCCGGAATCCATCTGATCCTCGCCACGCAGCGGCCGGAAAGGAAGATCGTCGCCGGCCTGATCAGCGCCAATCTCCCCGTCCACGTCTGCCTCCGGGTCTCCAGCGCGATCGAATCCCGCATGGTGTTGGGGGAGGGAGGGGCGGAAGCCCTTCTGGGCAAAGGCGACCTCCTGTGCAACCTCGGACCCGGCGGAGCCCTAATCCGGGCGCAGGCTCCTTTCCTGGAAGCTCCGCCCGCCTTCCGCCCTCTCCCGAATGAGACGGGGAACGATGGA
>JBFXFN010000057.1:0-12656 GCA_050179015.1 Methylacidiphilaceae bacterium
CATGACCCGTAATCCTTCCTCTTCGCTGAATCGGTTCACGCCCCAGCCTCATGAACCATCCAGCTCCACTAACCCAAGCGGTCATTTCATTTGTCCTCGCGGCGGTCACTTCACTTGTCTACGACATCGAGCGAAAAAGAACGTGCGCCCCGCCTCGGCACCAATTAAAAGTGGCTGTTTTCCATGTCTCGGAGACCTTGCCTTATGGAGCCCGAATCGATTTACCCATCCGCCAGCCAGAGCTTCCTTCTACGTCTTTCCTATCCCAACAAGATCGGGATGCTGGCCGAGGTCGTCCGCGTACTGAGCTCCAACGGGGCGGATCTCGGAGCAATGGACATCGTTTCGGTGCAGTCGGGCCGGATGATTCGGGAGATCACAGTCAATGCCCGGAGCGAAGAGCATGCAAAGCAGCTCCAGGAGGAAGTCGCCAAGTTGCCGGACGTCACGATCCTTGCCGCATCCGACCGCGTCTTCCTCCTTCACCAAGGAGGCAAGATCCATGTCGAGAACAAGGTTCCATTGACCAACCGCGACACATTGTCCATGGCTTACACTCCCGGAGTCGCCCGCGTCTGCGAAGCGATCGCGGCACGGCCGGAGCTCGCCTACGAGCTGACGATCAAGAGCAACTCGGTCGCGGTGGTCAGCGACGGCTCCGCGGTCCTTGGTCTCGGGGATATCGGACCAGCGGCAGCCATGCCGGTCATGGAGGGGAAGGCGATGCTCTTGCGCGAATTTGGGCAGGTTCACGCCTACCCCATCTGCCTCGCCACCCGGGATCCTGAAGAGATCGTCGACACCGTCGCGCGAATCGCCGTCGGCTTCGGCGGAATCAATCTCGAAGACATCTCGGCGCCCCGATGCTTCGAGATCGAGGAGAAGCTCCAGGAGCGATTGGACATCCCCGTATTCCACGACGATCAGCATGGCACGGCCGTCGTGGTTCTTGCCGCGCTCCTGAACAGCGCCCGGCTTCTTGGGCGGGAACTGCCGGCGCAGCGTTACGTTCTTCTGGGAGCGGGAGCCGCCGGAGTCGCGGTGGCAAAGATGCTTCTCAAGGTCGGCTGCCGTTCGATCGTCGTCTGCGACCGAGGCGGAATCATTGAACCCGCCCGCTCCAATCCCACGCCCGTCAAGCAGTGGCTGGCCGCCCATACGAACCCCGAGGGCATTCGAGGAACCGTGGAAGACGCCTTGAAAGGGGCGGATGTCTTCATCGGAGTCTCCTCCGGAGGCCGAATCTCCTCCGAGGCCCTTCGGGAGATGAGAGAACCGCGCACCGTCTTTGCGCTTGCCAACCCCACGCCCGAGGTCATGCCCGAGGAAGCCGCCCGATACGCGCGCATCGTTGCCACGGGACGCAGCGATTATCCAAACCAGATCAATAATGTTCTGGCCTTCCCGGGGATTTTTCAAGGCGCGCTCTCCGTGCGAGCCTCCCGGATCACGGAAGGAATGAAGCTGGCGGCGTCCGAAGCGATCGCCTCGTGCATCCCCGCATCGGAGGCGGCTCCCGAGTACATTGTGCCCAGCGTCTTCAATCGGGATGTCGTCAAAAGCGTCGCTCAGGCGGTCGCCCAGGCGGCGAAGAAGGATCGGGTCGCCCGTGCCTGATCCGCTGGATGAAAAGACCTCTCTTGGCGCGGCCCGGCGGAGGATCCTTCCGGCGGATCGAAACCAGACCTGCGCGGATGCGGCTACCATGGTGATCGACCGAAGGGGAACTCGGCTGCGCCTCCCCCGCATCCCTGCCCCCCTGCAGCGCCAGGCGTGCAAAGCCTGCTGGATAGGCGCACTGATCTTTTCCCTCGGACTTGCCGCGGTCCCTGCTTGGGCGGCCAATCCGCCGGTACAGCTCGTAAGCGCGAGACGCTACTACTCCCTCTCTCTATCGACTCCGGCCCGCCCGGGCGACCCGGTCTACCCCCAGATCCGCTACCAGGGCGTCTGGGAGTGCGTAAACTGGGGAGCGACGGGCGACATCTCCCTTTTTCAACAGGAACCAGCCCATCTCCCTTATATCGACTTTCGCGCCAAGGCAAACGGCCTTCCGGTTTCCGTCCAAAAACAGGGCAACCGTTACTGGGTGCCGCTCCACTTTCCCGGCGGACAGAGGGTCCGCGTGCAAATCGAGTCTCTCCAGCAGGTTCTTCCCGTCGATCCCCGCCAGAAAATCGACTCGCTCGAGGATCTGATCCAGCCCACCGGCTGGAGGCCTCCGATCGTCAACTACTGGGTCGTGGTCGACCTTGGTCAGCTCTTCAACGCCTATATGACGCACGAATCGAAGAGCCCCGCGTTTGGTCTCTCGCCTAACAACGCTCCCGGTCCTCCTCCCGCCTCCGCCTTCCCGCAGTTTCTCGCCAACAAGATTCTTCAGGTGTCGCCCCCGGGATACCGGATCGACGGGAACAAGATCTGGTGGTACTACCACAATCTGGGAGATTCTCCCGCCGATCCGCGGTTGGGGACGCTTCGCGTCGTCTGGGAAGCTTGGTACCGCTAAACCGGTCGGCTCTTCCCTGCAGAATATGTAGCGTTCCCCTTCATTAGCGAATTTCCCACCCCAAAAGCGCAAGCTGTTGCGGAAGACCGATCAGAATTCTTGATGCGGCTACGAGGCAGCCGCAGGAGGAGAGACCTCGAGGAGGCGCCGCGGCCCCACCCAGACCAGGAATACCCGGACCGAACCAAGCGGAAGCGAGGTCATCTGGGCAAGAGCCTCCCGGTAGAGCTCCATCTGCTCCCGGTAGCGCGCGAGCAGCCCCTCCTCGTCTCCGTCCCCGGATTTCCGGTCGGTCTTGAAGTCGTAGAGAACCGCCGAAGAGAGAGAGCCGCCCGGTGCGGCGAAGAGGTGAACCCGGTCGAAGATCCCGCTGATCCATCGACCGGACAAGAGGGCTTCGAATGACTTCTCCCGCCAGATGATGACCTCACCCGTAGGGGCGAAGATCGCTTCGCGGGCTCCCCATTCGACACAACCGAGGGCCGCAGCCGCCGCTTCCTTGAACAGGGCCGATGCAGGGGAGGAGGCCATCCGCCGCAGCGATTCCAGGCTCGCAGGATCCGCCCGCTCCACCTGCGCGAGAAGCTCATGAACGAGGGTGCCGAATTCCAAGCCGGCTGCCCGGGCGGGCGAGAAGGCTCCCGCACTCTCCCTCTCCTTCGCGGTTCGCGAAGGAGCGAGCGGCATCGAGCGGATGGAGCGCGGCGGGAAGAGGAGAGGCTCCTGGCTCTCGATCCCTCTGAAACCCTCTTCCCGCTTTTTGAACTCCTCGCGCCTTCCCCGCTCGAAAAAGACGTTGACCGCTCCCTTCTCCCAAAGAGGACGGGGCTCCTGCCCCGCCAACGTTCGGCGCAAGAGATCGCGATGAGCGGGAGTGGACGAACCCTTTCCGTCCGACCGCCGAGCCTCCGCCAGCACGTAGAGCTCCCTCCGGGCTCGCGTCAGGGCTACGTAGAGAACGCAGAGCTGCTCGAAGAGCTGCTCTTCCCTCGCCTTCTCCCTAGCCTTGGCCAGAAGGGGGATCTTGTCCGCGATCGGTTTTGCCGGAGCCAGAAGGAACCGGGATGCCCCCCCGGGAGCCTCGATGTCCAGCAGGCCGCACTGCATTCGAACCGGACGATCGAGCTCGGTAACAATCACGGTATCGAACCCCAGGCCCTTTGCCTTGTGGACCGTCATCACCTGGATGACGCCGGTCGCCTCCGGAAGCCGGACCGGCTGCTCTTTCCAAAAGCGGAGGAACCGCTCCACATCCCGCGAGCCACCCTGATCGAACTGGCAAGCCATCTCCCGCAGCAGGCCCGCTCTCTCTTTTGCAAAATCATCCGCGGGTCCGGGCAATCGCGCCAAGATCTCCGCGACCAGCCCTTGAAAGCCCTTCTCATGCAAGATCCGCCAGCCGGTCTTCTCCCACTCCCCCCAGAATCGATCGCCCAGAGGGGAGGCCCGCAGCCAACCTCGTACAAGCGTATCCTCCGGATGGACTAGGCTCTGGAGCGCCGCAGCCACGAGACGTCCCGCCTGATTGTCCGCGCCCGGAAAGATCTCTCCCTCTAAATAGACCGAACCGACCCGCTCTTTGCGTAACCGATCCGCCAGCCGGCGGGCAGATCGGTTGGTCTGCACGAGAACCGCGCAGGAGAGGCCACGCTCGGCGGGGCGGACAATTTCACGAACCAAGCGAGCCAGGGCCGAATCCACGGCCGAAGCGGCTTCCTCTTCGGCCCCCTCCCCCGGGTCCTCCCCCCTCTCTTCGCTCTCTCGGGACTCGCCGCGATCGGATCCGGCTTCGAGATAACAGCTGTATCCTATGGCTCCGGTGAAGGCCGATGCGTGAAGCCCCCAATCCTTCCCCCAGGCCGTCCCCGCTTTCCCATAGAGATCTTCCAGGGCCCTACTGTTGCCGAAAACCGCATTGACCAGATCGATCACCGCGGGATGAGACCGGTAGGAAGTAGAGAGCGTCCTCAAAGTAAGCCCTCCCTCGTAACGGAAGGCGATCTCCTCAACGAGCCTCCGATCGCCTCCCCGCCATCCGTAGATCGACTGCTTTGCGTCCCCGACGCAAAAAAAGCTCCGCGTCCCCTCCGCGGACTGGATGACCTCACCCACCAGCAGCTCCAGGGCTCTCCACTGCGTCCGGCTCGTGTCCTGAAACTCATCGAAGAGCCAGTGATCCCATTGGGAATCGAGCCGGAAGGCGATGCGCAGCCAGAGCTCCTGGTCCATGCCTCCGCCTCTAGCTCCCAGTTCCCGAAGAAGCCTCGGCGCGTCGCTGAAGGCGATGCGCCCCTGGCTGCGAAGAGTGCGCCCGTAACGGGCATGAAACCCGGAGAGAAGGGACGCGAGCCCGCAGGTCCGTTCGCAAGCGCTCGCCAAGCCCTTCCGGAGCCAGAACTCGACCAGGCCGCCGAGAAGCCGGGCCAGCCGTGCATCGGGAACGATCTTCTTCCTTTGAAAATGAAACTCCCCGCACCAGCCGCAAGCCGGGTCGTAGCTTTCCAATAAGTTGCAGATCAGGCGGTGGGCGGCCCCGTCTCCTCGATAGGCCAGCAGGACGGGGCGCAGCCGCTCCCATTCATCGCAACGATCGGGAACGTGGACGCTCAACCAGTGGGCGATCTCCTGCCAGAGCCTCTCCCCGTCCGTCTCCTCCGCCCCCGGGAACAGCTCTTGGCAGAATGCCTCTCTCCGCCAGCGCTCCGGGTCCGGCTCCTCCGCGTAGGCTTCCCAGAATTGCGAAACGAGCTCGTCGAGAGCCCCCCAGACGCTCTTTCCCCCCTCTCCCCGAGTCACCTGACCGACAGCTTCTGCCAGCCTGCCTGCGGCCTCCCCGCCTTCCCGGAGCATTTGACCGAGGAGGGAGCGGCGCAGTTCCCTCGCCTCGAACTCGTCCATTAACTGGAAGCTCTCGGGCAACCCGAGCTCGAACGGGCAGACGCGCACAATGCGTTGAAAAAGGCTGTCGATCGTTCGGAGTTGCAGGCGGGGCAGATCCTCTAAAAAGCCCTCAAGGGCGGCAAGAGCACTGCGAGAAAACCGGTCGCAGACCGGTCCGGCGCCGGTCGCATCCGCCTCGGCCTGTTCGACGAGCTTCACCAGGACTCGATCGAGGATTTCGGCCGCGGCCTTCCTCGTAAACGTCACCGCGACGATCCGGTGCGGATCGACGCCGCGACGGAGCAGCTCGACAATCCTCCCCGCCAGCTCCTCGGTCTTTCCCGTCCCGGCAGAAGCGCGAATCAAGCAGCATCGGACGATCTGCGGACTCTCCCTCACATTTCTGCCTTTTCCTCAACGACCTTCACGCCTGAGCCGGACCCGGAGACGGGTGCCACGAGCTCCGCCGGACGGCCATCGAACCAGAAGCGCCAGGGCTCCCGATTCCAGACGGCGGAGTCCTGCGGCGGCCAGAACTCTCCCCTCTCTAGGGCTCGCAGGATCCGGCCGGCACACGCCTCCGCCTCTCCCTCGAGCTCCTCGCTCCACCCCTTCCACTCCTGAACCCCTGTTTTATCCCCCTCCTTGGGCAGGGCGAAGTAGGCGAGCCGAAGGACGAGATGCTCGGCTTGTCGAAGGCGCCATGCAGCCGCATAGAGTGGAAGCTGCAGGTCGATCCACCTCCAGGGCCTTCCTCCCCATAGGAATTGGGCGACGGAAGGCCCCTCCCCGCTCGCCGCTGCCCGCAGATGCGCAGACTTCGGGTTCTCGGCCCGCTCCGAGCTCTTGAAATCGATCAACCGAATGCTTCCATCGGGCCCTCGATCGACCCTATCGATCCTGCCTTCGAGCTTCCAGCCCTCGATGGCGAGCTGGAAAGGCTGTTCTACCGCGATCGTTCTCCATCCCTGGCGGACTTCCTCCGCCTGCGCTCGGGAGAATGCGGCGAGCCTCCCCCGGATCACCCTCGACTGGAGAGCCACGGCGGGTGGAATCCCCTCCGGAAAACGCCGCGAGAGGCGCTTTGAGAGAGCCTCCCAAAGGAACTTCTCGATGTCTTCGCTCTGATCACACGTCCTCATTTGGTCCGCCCGCCCGAAATCGGCTAGGACGTCATGGAGCAGAGCGCCGAACTCCCGCGCATCGAGCTCCTCGTGTAGCTCTTCCACCGGATCCCATCGCCGAACTCGACGAAGGAAAAAGAAAAACGGGCAAGCGAGGTAGTCCCGCAAGGCAGTGACGGAGAGCTCCTTCGTTCCTTCCCAGCGCAGCGGCCCGACGCGAAGGACGAACCGGTCGGTCGCGGCGGGCGGATGGCGCAGCGGAGATTCGCGAACCTCCAGGATCCGCCGCACCCGCTCGGGTAGAGCCGCCGGGGCGCAGCGGAAGAGAAGGCGGGAGGGAAAGAGCGGCTCCCCTTCCCTGCTGAACCGGGCGGCCAGGACATCCACTCTTCCCCGTTCTCTCCTCTGCGCCACAAGAGCTTCGAAGAGATAGGCATCCCTCGCTTCGCGCTGGGCGTTGGTCCGCAAGCCAAGCCGCTCCCGCAGACTTCCCGGGAGCAGAAAATCGTGGGAGATCGACTCCGGAACCGAGCCTTCCTGAAAACCGGATAAGATGAGGTGCGGGGCGTCGTCCCAGGGAAGCTCAAGCCAGCCCCGGAGCTCGACCGCCTGCTCGGGCCGCTCCTCCGGCAGCTCTTGCTGAGCAAGCCGATCGAGGAGGAGATCGATAGATTCCGTTGCGCTTATCGGAGTCAATGGCCGCTTCGCGGGCGGGCAGAGGGCTTCGATCTCCTCGATAGCGCTTCCCAACGCCTCCAACACGGCCGCGGTCCTCGCCGCTCCGTCTTCCCGTCCGGAAAGATCCTCGAAGAGCCTCCGGATCGCGGCCAGCGGTTCCGCTGCCGCCTCGGATAAGAAGCGTTCCACTCGCTCGGCGAACGGTTGCAGTGAGGGCTCCTGCCGCGCCGCCGAACGGAAGTCCTTCGAGAGCGTTCGTGAACCCGCCCGATCGAGCCTCTCGAGCAGGAAGGAGCGCCCGGCTTCGCCTTCCCGAACGCCCAGCCAAGCCGCAGCCGCAGGGTGACAGAGCAGGCGGCGGAACGCCGCAAGACTCCTCTCCTGCAGAAGCTCCCGAAAGTCCGCGAGAAGAGAGGCCCACTCCGACCTTTGTGCAGGTAGGCCTCCTGGATCGAATAGGGGAATTCTCCTCTCATCGAGGCAAAGGCGCAGGAAGGGAAGCAGCCGGGGAGAACAGACGCCGATCGTCACCGCATCCCAGGAGCGATTGGCCGCCACTAGATCCGCGGTGCGACTCGCGACCTCCCCCTCCTCCGCGTAGATCCGGGTATTCGGCGGAAATGGCAGCTCCCTCTTTTGCCAGAAGAACGGATCGGGCCTGCCCCAAGGATCAAAACCCTCTGCGATCTCTTCCGGAGCAGAGATCAACACGAAGCAGACCCCGGCCGGCAAGACCCGCTCCAGCAGCCGCAAGGCGAGGGGATGAGGATCGGGACAGCCGACGAGCGCGACCCGCTCGGCGTCGAAATTCCAGGAAGCTTTGTCAAGAGCCTCGAGCCGAGCCTCCATGGGATCCCGCAACCCCGCCCCCGCTAGGATCTCTCGGTACCGCTCCTCCAATTGGGCCAGACGAAGCCAGAGATCCGGTTCGGGATGATCCTTCCGCTCCGCTACGTGGGAAAAGGTCAAAGCGCCTTCGGAAAGAAGGTCCTGGGCGTCGCAGAGACTCCTCGCCACGCCCAGCGCCCAGGCAAAATCCCGCTCGCACGGCTCTCTTGCGAAGAAAGCGTTCTCTGTCATCCCCTCCTCCGAAAGCAGAAGCTGGGTCCATGCCCAGAGCCGCGCCGTGCGGCCGGCCGACTTCTCGGAGCAGCTTCCCCGCCCGTAAAGCTCCATGGGGGTCGTCAAGCGAGGAGCGAGGAGACCTTCCGGCCTGCGCAGGCAGAGCGCACCCCGCAGGATCCGTCCCGATTCACGGGTGGGAACGATCACGAGCCACCGGGAAAGATCAGGCCAGGATCCGTTTCCCCCCCGCTCAAGAAGCCATTGCGCCGCCCGCAGGGCTAATGGATCGTCCCATCCGAGAAAAATCCGCTTCGGACGCATGGCAGGAGGATAATGCGGTTGCTGATAAAGACCCATCCAAACATGCCTACGCCGGATTGGACGCGCCATTCTGTCTCTGCTTTTGGACCGGGAAAACCCCGGGGGACGCCATGGTCGTCTCGTTCTCCGGTTGACCGCGGTGATGCCCAAAGGTTGGCGGCGGCCCATCCCCCGCGGCATTCTTTAGGGTCTGGTTTCCAGGAAAAAATCCTTGGCAAAGCGGGAACTCCCTCCCATATTGACCCGCGCCATGTCTCGGAAGAGCAGCAAGAAGAACTCGAAGGAGACGCCGGAAAAAACCGAGGCGCCGGCCGCACCGCCCTCGAGGACCACCTCGGAAAGGGCGGCCTCAGAACAATCCGCCTCAGGAACGAGGAGGGTCAGCATGAAAAAGAACAACTCCGTTGGTCAACCGAGCGAGCGTAAACAGAAGAAGGCGCCGGAAGAGGGCGGGATGGGCAACGAGAGCTTCGACACCCCCTCGACGCTAACCATCTCCGATCTTTCGCCGAAGCGACGTGAAGCTTTTCTCGAAAAGCAGAAACGGCGTCTTTTCGAGTTGCGGGACGACGTCCTGGGGCAGATGCAAGGCATCGCCCAGGACTCTTTGCGTGTCCGTCCCGAAGGCAGCGAGGCGAGCGGATTTGGGATGCACCAGGCGGATGCGGGCACCGACGCTTACGATAAGGATTTTGCATTGAGTCTGCTTTCGCAAGAGCAAGATGCTCTCTACGAGATCGAGGAGGCCATCAAACGGATCCAGGCCGGGACCTATGGGGTGTGTGAAATGTCCGGCAAACCAATTCCTCTTCAACGCCTCGAGGCGGTCCCGCACGCGCGTTTTACCGTAGAATGTCAACGCCAGATGGAGCTGCAGACCCGGTTCGAACGGCGGTGGGAATCGGTTCCACAGTTCGGAGAAGGGGCCGAATCCCGGGAGGAAGAGGAAGAGGCCGGAGGGGAGCGGGAGGAGAGAGAGGGTCCCGGTGACTAATACGAAGACAATAGTAGGAGGACCATGAAAAAAAGGAAAAACAGTCGCAGCCGGCGGCCTCATCGTCCGGAAAGCCAACGAAGAATCGACATCAATGCGGAAGCAATCGACTTTCGCAACACGGATCTCCTTCGCAAATTTACAACGGAAAGCGGTCGCATTCTTCCTCGACGAATCACGGGGATGCCTGCTAAACTTCACAGAAAGTTAACACAGGAAATTAAGCGTGCACGCAACGTGTTGCTCTTGAAGTAGTTATTTGGAGACTTCCATGGCTCGTCAATGTTGCATTTTAGGCCGTCGGCCGGCTCGCGGCCACGTGATCCGGCGCAAGGGTAAGCCGAAGAAAGAAGGGGGCATCGGCACTCACGTTACCGCTCAAACGCGCAGGACGTTTCTCCCGAATCTTAGGCAAAAGAGACTTTTTGTGCCGGAGCTCGGCCGCTGGGTTTCCTTGCGGCTTTCGGCCCGGGGTCTCAAGACGCTGAGCAAAAAAGGAGTTTACGCGACCTTACGGGAAGCGGGAGCGCTAAGATAGTCCGTACGATCGCCGTTTCACGGGAGAACCTTGAGGAGGAAGATTCATGCCGTTTCATGTAGTTAGCAAAAAATCAGGCAAAACCTATTATCTGCATGCTCGCGAACAGACCTTGCGCAACGGTCACAAGGTCACTCTCTATTTCTTCTCGACGCAGCCTCGCGACGGGGCCATCGACGCCCTTCCAAAGGGTTACGAGGTGTCGGAGAGCGATCGAACGGGCCTACCGATTCTCAAGAAGAGCCGGTAATCCCTCGTTCCGCGAGGGCACGATAGGAACTTCGCTCTCGAAGAGGCGTTCTACCCCATGAGCTCGATCGTCGAACTGCCCGGTCATTCTTGGACGCAAGCCATTGCCTCCGAAATACAGGAGCGGGCCGTCGAGAGCCTCGAGGAGGGGCGCGTCCTCTATTTCCCGGGGCTGGCTTTCGACCTCCTACCTGAGGAAGAGGCATTCCTTCAGCCGACATGGAGTTCGGGCGGGGCGAAAAACATCAGCTTCGAGAGAGCGACCGGAAGGATCTGGGGAGCCACTGGCAACGACTCCGAAAAAGCCGCGCTCTCGCGCATGCTCCGCCGCTACGCCGACAGCACACGCGAACTGCTCCAGAATCTTTTCCCAACCTATGCACCGGCTCTCTCCCAAGCGAGGACGAGCTTTCGCCCCATCGAGATTGCCGGCAGGCCTTCCTCGTTCCGGAAGGACGATACCCGCCTTCATGCCGACGCCTTCCCCTCTCGACCGACCGGTGGAAGACGGATTCTGCGGGTCTTTAGCAACATCAATCCGGAGGGAAAGCCGCGCTGTTGGCGAATCGGGGAAGACTTCCGCGAATACGCCGCTCGCTTTGCTCCGCGCGTCCCGGCACCCATCCCTGGCTCCCGATTTCTCCTTTCCCTCGTCGGGGCTACCAAGGGATACCGAAGCCTCTACGACCACTACATGCTCGGTCTCCATGATCAGGGAAAGCTCGACATGGAGTATCAGCGCCAGAGTCCCCAAGAGGCCTTTGCCTTTCCTCCGCGCACCACCTGGATGTGTTTTACCGATCAGGCCCTGCATGCGGTCGATTCGGGCCAGTATTTGTTAGAGCAGACGTTCCACCTGCCGCGCGCAGCACTTCGCCATCCCGAGCGCTCCCCGCTTTCGGTGTTGGAAGAGATCGTCGGCAGGCCGCTCTGCGCGCCGAGCCGTTGAACGGACTCAGCCGTCTTCCGCTAGCACCTCCAAGGCCTTACGGCTCAGGGGCGGATGGAAGCAACCCGGGCGGCCGTGAAGAATCCAGAGAGGTCGGTCCGCATCACTGCCTTTTCGGGCTCCGGGGATGCCGGACGGCGGCATTCGCAATGTCCCTCGAACATCGCTTCTTCCTCGATCAGTAAGCGAGCACACCGGATCGCCCCTTGGACATCGGCGCCTTTTCGTAACTCCACTGCGCCCCGGACCAGCAGGGTGCCTCTGGCCATCCCTTCCACTTGCAGTCCCATGGCCTCGATGTCCGCCCTCACTTCTCCCTCAGGTCCGATCCGCAGATCTCCTTCCGGAGCGTGAACCTCTCCCGAGAAGCCACCGTTTATGACGAGCCTTCCGGAAAAGGCGAGCGTTCCTCGCAGTTGCGTCCCCGGTGCGATAACGCATATTTTTTGCTTCGGGGCCAGCGCATCCGGCGCGCAAGGCGCCGGCGGAACCGAGGGAGCGGCGGGAGTCTCTGGCACAAGCGCCTCCGTTTGCTCCACATTTGAGCCCTTTCCTTGATCTATCGAAGGAGGGGCGGAACGAGGCGGAGGAGCCGCCGCAGAGAGAGGAGAAACCTCATTTCGAGAGGATTCCTCAGGAGAAACGGCATTTGCTAGACTTTTGCCCGACTCTACTTTTTTTTTAAGAGCCTGCCTAACATTTAGAGAGACTGTGCCGTCCCCGCCCAGCGCCTGTCGAGGAAATTTGCCTTTGAGCCGGACCTGTGCTAAGAACGCAACCAACCCATTGCTGCACAATCGTTAACATCACAAGTCATGATCCATCACCTCTGCTTTCTCGAAACCCTCCCTTCCACTTCCCCGTCGGAGTTGGACACTCTGATGATCGAAATCCGGATCCTTCTGCTCAAGCTTCCGGACGTTCACAACGTGCGCGTCGGGCGCAATCTCGCTCCTGACGACCCCTTCAGCCTCTTTCTCTCCTTTGACATCGATTCACCCGAGAAGCTCGAGTTCGTCCAGCGCAATGCGATCTACTACCAGTTCGAGAGACAGATCCTCGATGTGCATGCCAAGCGCGTCGTTCGCTACAACTTCGACATGGATCCCGGCAAAGAGGCCAGTTGATTTCAATATCCCATACGCTCCAAAACGGAGCGGAGGGTGGCGATCGACCAGTCAAGCTCCTCTTGGGTAATAATCAGCGGGGGAGTGAACGAGAGCACATTGCGCTCGGGTCCTCCCGCCAACAGGATCACACCGGTCTTTAATAGCGCGGAAATCAGCCGCCCGGCTAGGTCCGCGTCCGGCTCTCCCCGCCGGCCGGTCACCTCGATGCCCGCGAAGAGC
>JBFXFN010000058.1:0-11972 GCA_050179015.1 Methylacidiphilaceae bacterium
CCAGCCTCGAGCCGAAGGCCTACGCGATGAGTGGGGTCGCCCCCGTACGGCTCAACCTGATCGCGGACGATCCCAGACCGAAGTTTGCGGTGCGCGTCAACGGAAAGAATGCCGCGTTTTACATCGACACGCGGGGAGGGATGAACGCCATCAACGATACCCTTGCGCGAGCGGCAAAGGTCGAGCGGCAGCGGAGCAACTTCCTCCAGTTCTGGTTCTGGGCGGGGGGAAAATGGTCGGTAAAAAATCGCTTCGGGCGGATGGCGACCCTTGATTTGGGATCGATGCGGGTCGAGCGGGTTCCCGTACTCTTGCCAAATTGGAATGGCTTAGTCGACGGGTTGCTCGGGACCGATTTTCTTTCCCATTTCGAAACGAGCATCGACTATCCGCGAAAGGAGCTTTCTTTCCGCAAAGCCCGCCCGGGCTTGGCAGAAGCCCGGCTAGCGGAGGAAGGCCCAGGGGCTGGGCAGATCGTTCTCCCCTTCTTTTGGACGCCGGGAGGACAGATCGTGCTGCAAGGGGAGGTCAACGGAAAAGATCTGGTCCTCCTCCTGGACACCCTCGCCGACGGCCGGCCGGTTACGCTCTCCCGGCGGTTCATCCATCGGGCTCACCTTCCCGCCCATGGTGGCTACATCATTAGCTTGCGGCGGGCGGCCCTCTTTCCGAAGGTCTATACGGAGTTCCGGGAGATCCGGATCGGTGCGATCGTTCGGACGGATCAGAAGGCGGACATTGGCACCATGTACGATTTTCCCCCCTCCATCGATCATATGCAGGGCTTCCCGATCGACGGCATCTTGGGTAATGCCTTCTTCGATGCCTATCGGGTGACCTTGGATTTCCAGCATATGCGTGTCGTGCTCGAGCCTGCAAGGGGGGTGGAAACGATGGGGAGCCGGTTTCGAACCCTCAAGCCGATTGCGGAGCGCTAGAGGAGGATGGAGGGCGAGGGGGAGGCCGACGGCCGGCGGGACTCTTGGCGGGCATGGAAGTGGTTGGCGCGAGCCGCCGTCTCCGCGATCCTCCTTGGATGGATCGCCACCCGGGCCGATTGGAGCCGGATCGGCAGGCTTGCGGCGTCCGGGAGCGCCGCTTGGCTGGTCTTATCGATCCTGCTTGGCGGATTGTCCACGGTGATCGCGTCTCTACGGTGGCGGCTGCTGCTCGAGGCATTGGGGTTGCCCTTTCCGGTCGGTCGGTCCCTGGCCTTGGGTTTTGTTGGAAAGTTTTTCAACGCATTCCTCCCCGGGGCGACGAGCGGGGATCTTGTGCGAATCTTTTACGTTGCGCGGGAGTTCTCCGGAAAAGAGACGATGGCCGGCTTCTCGGTTGTTTATGATCGTTTTCTCGAAGGGGTAGTCCTGCTCGTACTGGGATCCTTGCTCGCCGCGGCCTTTTTTCCGGATTTGGCGGATCGTCCGGTGCTTCGCAACGCAGGGATCGCTCTCTTCCTCCTGACGCTGGCCACGTTGACGGCGATTCCCCTCCTGCTCCGTCTTTTTGTCCCCGGTCGACTTCGGTTTGCCGCGCGGTGGTCAGTGGCGGTTCGCCTCGAGACCGCTCTCCAGGAGATATTCGCCGCTCTTCAACTCTATCGTAGGGCGGTGCGTCCGAATGAGATTGCCGTCGGCCTATCCGTCCTAGCTCACGGCGCCTCCGCCGCGTTGCTCTGGGCGGTCATGCAGACGCTCCGGTTGGAGCTACCCTTCTGGCTCTTAGTAACGACCATGGTCGTCGTGAACGTCGCAGTGGCTATGCCCGTCAGCATATCGGGCCTTGGGGTTCGGGAAGGGGCCCTGATCTACCTGCTCGGCTCCTTTGGGGTGAGCCGCGAAGAGGCGATCGCCTTCTCGCTCCTCTTGTTCGGCGTGGGCTTGGTCTGGAGTCTCTTAGGCGGAATCGTCTATCTTTACTACCGCAGCGATCCTCCAAGGGAGGGAAGCAGGAGATTTTACCATAGGTAAGTCCGCTTTCATGCTAGGATTGGCCATGATCTTGGCCGGTTGCTCGAGGCAGGAGCCTCAGCCTGAGCCGGTCATCGGGCTGCTTACCGATTTCGGCTTGCGCGATCCCTATGTCGCCGAAGTCAAGGGGGTGATCTACTCCGTCCATCCGCGCGCGCGGGTCGTCGATCTGCTCCATCAGGTCGAGCCATTCCAAGTCTGGCAAGCGGCCTACGTGGTGGAGGAGGCCACGCGCGAGTTCCCGAAGGGATCGATCTTCGTAACGGTGGTCGATCCAGGCGTCGGAACCGAGAGGGCCCCGATCTTGGTGGAGACGCGTTCCGGCAAATTCTTTTTTGCGCCGGACAACGGGATCCTCTCGCTCGTCGTCGACCGCGAAGGGATGCGGCGGGCTTGGAAGCTCGATAAGCCCGAGTTTTATCGATCGGGAAGGTCTTCACGCACCTTCCATGGACGGGACATCTTTGGTCCGGGAGCCGCTCATCTGGCGGCCGGCGTCGATCCGGAGAAGCTCGGTTCCCGCATTCAGAAGGTGGAATCGCTCAACCTTGCTCCGGCCGGCATCCTCGGCCAGAGTTTCCTGGGCCAGGTGATCTACATCGACCATTTCGGCAATGTGGTCACCAACATTCCTCGAGATCTCTCCGCTCGGCTGCAGGAAGGAATTCTCCTGCGGATCTCCATTGGAGATCAGACGATTCGGGCACCTCTCGTCGGGACCTATGCGGAAGTGCCCTCCGGGAAGCTGGGGGTCCTGTTCAACAGTTCGGATTATTTGGAACTCGTCATGAACAAGAATTCCGCAGCCCGCCAGCTCAAGGTAACGGAGGGAACCCGTATCCTGGTGAGACCCTGACAGTATGGCATCGGGGCTCTTGTGCGGAATGCGCGGCGCTGCTATGTTCCCATTGCTCATGGCTCAGATACGAAATATCGCGATCATCGCGCATGTCGACCACGGAAAGACGACTCTTGTCGATCAGCTCCTCCGCCAATCCGGTACTTTTCGAAGCAACCAAGCGGTAGCGGAGAGGGTCATGGACTCGATGGACCTGGAACGGGAGAAGGGGATCACGATCCGGGCGAAGAACGCCTCCTTTCATTACAAGGACTACAAGATCAACCTAGTCGACACTCCCGGTCATGCCGATTTCGGAGGCGAGGTGGAGCGAAGCCTTCGAATGGTGGACGGAGTTCTCTTGCTTGTCGATGCGGTAGAGGGCCCCCAGGCTCAGACGAAGTTCGTATTGAAGAAAGCACTGGCCGCCGGCCTTTCCCCCATCATCATCCTCAACAAGGTCGATCGGGAGAATGCTCGCCCAAACGAGATTCTCGATCAGGTGTTCGAGCTCTTTTTGGAACTCGATGCGACCGACGAGCAGCTCGATTTCCCTGCCCTCTACGCGTCGGGCAAGGAGGGGTTCGCCTGCCGGGATTGGAAGGGGGTGGAGGAGGCGCGAAAGCTAGGGATGGAGCCGCTTTTTGAAACGATCCTCGAAAAGGTGCCTCCTCCCAAAGTCGATGTCGCCGCCGACTTCTCGCTTCTGGTCGCAAACCTGGACTACAGCGACTATCTCGGGCAGATGGCCATCGGGAAGATCCACGGGGGACGGATTCGGGTAGGAGATCCGGTCGTGTGTATTCCGCGAGAAGGAATTCCGCGCAAAGCGCGCGTGACCCAGCTATTGGGTTACCATGGATTGCAGCGTCAGGAGCTGGCCGAAGCGGTCGCGGGAGATATCGTCGCGGTGGCCGGGCTGGAAGAGGTGGAGATTGGGGATACGCTGTGTGGTCAAGAAGATCATCCCCCCTTGCGCCGGATCGAGGTCGATCCTCCCACGGTCCGCATGCGGCTGCTGGTTAATAACTCCCCTCTCTCGGGTCGGGAAGGGAAGTTTCTGACGGCGCGGCATCTTCGAGATCGGCTCTTCCGAGAAATCCGCACCAATGTCGGCCTTCAGGTCGAAGATAACGGGACGGGTTCCTTTGAGGTGAGCGGCCGAGGGGAGATGCAAATCGCGGTTTTGGTCGAGCAGATGCGCCGGGAAGGCTTCGAGCTGATGGTATCGCGGCCCGAGGTGATCTACCGCAAAGATGAGTCTGGCCGCGTGCTGGAGCCCCTGGAAACGCTTTACGTCGATCTTCCCCAGGCCGCTCTGGGTTCCTTGCTCGAATCTCTCGCTCGGCGGGGAGCGCAAGTCGAAAACATGCGTCATCTGCGGGAGACGGTTTTCGTGGAAGCGGTGATTCCCACGCGCGGACTGATCGGATTTGAAACCGAACTCGTCAACCTCACCCGGGGGGAAGGCATCGCGAGCCATCTCTTTCGAGAATATGGCCCCAAGCGAGGAGAGATCGTTCTCCGAGGGAACGGCGTTCTGATCTCGATGGAGAAGGGTCTGACGACTTCGTTCGCCCTGGAGAATCTTCAGGAGCGAGGAGTACTCTTCGTCGGTCCTGGGGAAGAGGTCTACGAAGGGATGGTCGTTGGGGAGAATGCTCGACCCGACGATCTCATGGTGAACCCGTGCAAGTCGAAGCATTTGACGAACATGCGCTCGCAAGGGGATGGCAAGGGAATTATTCTGGACCCTCCCCGGAACCTGAGCTTGGAACAGGCCATCGAGTACATCGGACCCGATGAATACGTCGAAGTCACCCCGACGAAACTCCGGTTGCGGAAAAAAGTCTTGAGCGCCATCGAGAGGCGGAGGATCGAGGCGACGGCGGGCGCGTAAATTGCATTCATCTCTATTGGAGAACACATGGAAGCGGTGATCGTGGTCGACATGCTGGATGACTTCGTTCGCGGGAAGCTGGCCACAGGCCGGGAGACGACGGTCGTCGAGCCCGTAGCGACTCTTCTTTCCGCGGCGCGGAAGGCCAAGCGACCCGTTGTTTATGTGGGCGACGCCCATCTGCCTCGCGACCCCGAGCTTCGGGTGTGGGGAGAGCATGCGATGAAGGGGAGCGAAGGGGCCCGCATCATCTCCGAACTGACTCCGCAAAGCGGCGATTATGTCCTCGAAAAGCGGACCTACAGCGCTTTCTTTGAGACCGGGCTCGACTCGCTTTTGCGCTCCTTGGAGGTGGACAAGGCGATCCTGACCGGTCTTCACACGCACCTCTGCATCCGCCACTCCGCTGCCGATGCGTTTTTCCGCGGCTACCGGATCGAAGTTCCGATCGACTGCGTGACCGCTTTTACGGAGGCGGAACAGGGTTCCGGCCTGGAATACCTGCATCGTCAGTACGGGGTGGAGCTGATTACTAGCTCCGATCTGGCGCAGCGCTTCTCTGTAGGCGCGTAGGCCGGACGCTGCGGGAAGAGCAAAGACGCCGGATGTCCTTATCTCCAGGAAAGGACAAGCAGTCCCAGGATGAGAGGCAAATAGGCGATGGACGAAAAGAAAAGCCCCCGCGCCGTAGTTCGGTTGGGTGTGTTGTGAAATCGGAGTGCAGCCCAGAGAAAAAGCGATCCAAGGGCGACCGAGCCAATGCCGTAGGGAAGAGCGGCTCGTCCGGCCAGCATCGGCCATAGACCGGCGGGCAAGAGAAGCGAAGTGAAAAAGACCGTCTGAGACGTAAGCTTTCGCCCGGTCGCGTCAACTACGACCAGCATCCGGAACCCGGCCTTTTCGTAATCGTTGCGGTAGAGCCACGCAATGGCGAAGAAGTGGGGCATCTGCCAGAGGAAGAGAATCGTGAAGAGAAATAGGGCAGGCTCATCGATTGTGTTTTTGGCGCTCACATACCCGATCACCGGAGGCAGAGCCCCGGAAACGGCTCCCACCCAGGTATTCCACGGGCTGACCAACTTTAGGGGGGTGTAAAGACAGACGTAGGTGGCGAGGGTTGCGGCGGCAACCAGTCCGGCAAGAGCGTTTGCAAACACGGCGAGGTAGCCGATGCCGGCTAGTGCGGAGGCCACCCCTGCGGCAGCGGCATGGAGGCCGTCGATACGGCCCGCCGCGATGGGGCGATCTTGCGTTCGGGTCATCTGTGCGTCCTGCCGGCGCTCGATCACCTCGTTGAGGATGGCCGCAGCGGCCGCCACGAGCGCAGTCCCCAGAATCGCGTGGAGCGCCCGAAGCCCGTCGAACGGACGTTCCGATCCAATGCAGTAGCCGATCAGGGTGGTGAGAAGAACCAGGAGGGTCAGCCGAAACTTGATGAGCTGCGCAAGTTCCCGCCACCATCGAATGGGAGCCGGCAGATCTCGCGGCCGGGGCGCAGGAATCGCTTGCGGGACCGTGGAGTCCGGAAGCGAAGGGGAGACGGGATCCGGGATAGAGCGTTTCACGACAATGACGCCAGCAAGCAGGCTCTTAACCTAGGCCGGGCACTCCTTTCTCGTATCGCCCAGATGGGTATCGCCCTTAACTAGAGCCTCCCTGCGGGCGAGCCAGCGATGGCGGTAGGCGATGCTCGTGCCTAAGACGGCCAAAAGGAAGAGACCGGCACCCAATAGAACATGCACGGTTGTCGGGAAGACGGATTTTCCGCTCCAGATTACGAATGCCCCTGCGCCGATCTGTGCAAGGGTCAGGCCCAGAAACCAGAACGTCGTCCGGCGCAGAGGTCCTTGTTTCTCCTTGGTCAAGACGCCGGAGGCGAGCGCGACGGCGCAGAGGAGAATCAGAAGGGCGAGGCCGCGGTGGACGAGCTGCAGCTGAATCTGAAAAATGGAGGTGGGCGCGATGCTCCTTGCCGCGCGCTGCGCGTTAATCTGCGCGAGATCGGCTTCGGTGATCTGCGGCCAGAGATGGCCGTACGCGGTCGGGAAATCCGGAATGGAGAGCCAGGCATGGGCATGGCGCATGGCTGCGGCGACCAGAAGCTGTAGATAGAGAAGCAGGCAGATACTCAAAAAAGCGGCAGGAATCCAAGAGGGAACGGCGGAGAGGCCGACGTTTCGGGAGGTTCCGTCGCCTTCCGAGGGGTACCACAAGCGAGCGGAGGTGGAGAGCCAGATGACCGCTACAAGGGCGAGAAAACCTTGGGCCAAGGCGGCATGAAGGATCCCCAATCGATCGGCCGCCCAGACAACGCGCAGCCCTCCGACCACTCCCTGTAGGATGACCAAAAGCAGCGCGGCCGTCCCCGCCCACCGGAGCCAGACTCTTTCTTCCCGAAACCAGAGCCAACCGGCCAAACCGACTGTGAGGAGACCGACCGCGGATGCGGCCAAGCGATGGCTATGCTCGTAGAGAACCCCGCCTGCCCAGCGGGCGAAGGGAAGGGAGAACATGTTGTAACCGAAGCTCGTGGGCCAGTCGGGAACGGACATGCCGGACTCCGTGCTCGTCACGAGCGCGCCGACGCCGATCAACACAAGGGTCGCCGCTACCAAGATGCCGGAAAACCAGTGGAGAGTCGTCGAAGGGGAAAACCGTTGCGTTTCCAAGGGATGGGATCCTTACACCTCTGAATCTAGTAAGTCCGATTCTTCTCCGCCTGTCACGCCTGATTTCATCGGAGAATCTCTTGCCGGAAGTGCTTAGAAACCGGAGGCAAATCCACGATGGCGAGGCTAGGGGTCGGGCGGCTTTTGGAGGGTGCCGCAAAAAAGCGCCTCGCATCGGGAAAGGGGCTCCTGGCTATACTCATCGCCGGAGCAATGATGGTGAAGGGACCAGAGTGGGCGCGGCGGATCCTGGAAGAGGTGCACAAGACGGTGCTCGGCCAGGAAAGGATCATCGAGAGGCTGCTGATCGCTCTTCTTTCGGGTGGTCATGTCCTGATCGAAGGAATGCCTGGTCTAGCCAAGACGCTCTTGGTGAAAAGCATCTCTGCCGCGGTCGGGGTACAATTCGAGCGGATCCAGTTTACGCCGGATCTTCTCCCGAGCGATGTCGTGGGAACAATGGTATTCCAGCCGCAGGAGGGCAGGTTCTATCCCCATCTCGGTCCGATTTTTGCCAATATCGTCTTAGCCGACGAGGTCAATCGAGCCCCAGCCAAGGTGCAGAGTGCTCTCCTGGAGGCGATGCAGGAAAGGCAGGTGACCTTGGGGGGCACGGCCCATCGGCTTCCCGATCCATTTCTTGTGCTTGCCACGCAGAATCCGATCGAGCAGGAGGGAACCTATCCGTTGCCGGAGGCCCAGGCGGACCGTTTTCTCTTCAAGGTCTTGGTGGACTACCCGTCGGAGGCCGAGGAACGCTCCATGCTGCGCTTGTGGGGGCGATTGACGCAGACACCGGAGATTTGCGGAGTCTCCTCGGCCGAGGAGATCCGGCAGCTTCGGTCGCAGATCGAT
The DNA here is from genome assembly GCA_050179015.1 of Methylacidiphilaceae bacterium. Taxonomy (GTDB): domain Bacteria; phylum Verrucomicrobiota; class Verrucomicrobiia; order Methylacidiphilales; family Methylacidiphilaceae; genus Methylacidimicrobium. The sequence goes on from JBFXFN010000058.1 coordinate 8,233, forward strand.
CAAGTTTACGTCAGTCCAGCCGTCGAGCGATATATCTTGGAACTTGTGCGTTCGAGCCGGCGGGACGAGATTCTTGGAGGGCAAAGACTGCTTTCCTATGGAGCATCGCCGCGCGCCTCCCTGGCTCTTTTTCTCGCGGGTCGAACGCTGGCTTGGCTCCGGGGTCTCGATTACGTGGGTCCGGGCCTGATCCGAGAGATCTTTCCCGATGTTTTGCGCCACCGGGTGGGGTTGAGTTACGAAGCTGAAGCGCAAGGGATTCAAGTCAGCGGGGTCCTGGATCAGTTGCTCGAACGGATCGCCATTCCCGAGACGGATTGAGCGGAACAGGAATCGGCAATTCGTGGACTCGCCCAAAGATCTTTCTCAAATTGTCGCAGCCTGCGGGCTTTTGCGCCGCCTGGAATGGCGTGTTCGTCACTCCACGAGGTCCTTGCTGGAAGGCGGTTACCGGTCCGCCTTCCGCGGAAAGGGAATGGAGTTCGAACAGGTGGTTCGCTACGAGTTCGGCGACGATGTGCGGGATATCGACTGGAACGTCACGGCGAGAAAGGGTGAGCCTTATCGCAAGAAGTTCGTGGAAGAGCGTGAGCTCTCGCTCCTGCTCCTGGTCGAGGATGGTCCGTCGCTCCGCTTTGGTTCTCAAGGCAAGACCAAGCGGGAGACGGCTTTGGAGGCCGCCTGCTTTTTCGGAGTGCTCTCCGCCGATAATCGCGACCGAGTCGGAGTTCTTCATGTCTTTTCCGGGGGTCACGCCCTCTCTCCTCCGAAGCGTCAGTACCGCGGGATCCTTCGTTCGCTTTTGCAGCTTTTGACGAGTCGACCTCCCGATCTGTGGCCTCTGCCGGAGCCGGAAATCCCATGGAGCCTCGTCCATTCCGCCCTGTCGAGGGGCGGAGTCCTGGTCTGGGTGGGTGACTTTTCGAAGGAGACAAAGCCGGCGAATTGGGCGGGGCTGCGGTCGAAGTTCGAGTTGGTCGGGGTTCGCATCGAGGATCCTTGGGAGACAAGGCTGCCGGATATAGGTCTGGTAGATGTCTTCGATCCGACCTCCGGGGAATTCCTCACCTTGAATACCTCGTCGCGTGCCGTTCGCCGGCTTCAGGAGGGCTGGCGCCGGGAGCGCGAAAAACGATGGACGGAACTCTTTCCCGATGCGCGATCGCGATGCTCGCTCCGCACGGACCAACCCGTCTCCTCGGAGCTCGGCCAATTCCTTCTTGCGCGCATGCGCGAAATGCGCGTTTCTTAACCTAGGCGGCTTGATTCGGTTTACTCCCCGGAGTGGGAGTCTTGCCTTTTTGACACATGGGCCATCTGCGGCTGGGACAGCCAATCTTCCTCCTCCTCCTCGCTCTGCTTCCGCTACTGGCTTGGGCGAGAAACCGGAAGAAACCTTCCGCTTGGCTCTACCCATTCTCCGGGCACTGGAAGCCCAAGCGGGAGGTCGGCTCGGGCAAGATGGCGATCTTTTGCGCGTACAGCGGCCTGATCCTGGCGATCGTCGCCTTGGCGCGGCCGCTCGAGGAGAGAGGGATCTTTCGCATTCCCAGAGAAGGATATGACATTGTGCTGGTTCTCGATCTCTCCGGAAGTATGCTTGCCGAAGATTACGAGCGGTCTGGTCGAACGGTGAGCCGGTTCGATGCGGTGCAGGAGGTGGTGAAATCCTTTCTGGATAAGCGTGTCGGAGATCGGATCGGCCTGGTCGCGTTTTCCGGGCGCGCGTACACAGTGAGCCCACTTACCTTTGATCATCGCTGGCTCGATCGCCAAATCGACCGGTTGGAGGTAGGAATGATCGAAGATGGGACGGCGATCGGCGATGCCGTCGGCCTTGCCCTTGCCCGGCTGACCGGGAAGGAAGCGAAGCAGGAGGGGAAGAGGAAAGGGAAGTTTCTGATTCTGCTGACGGATGGAGGAAATAATTGCGGAGCGCTCTCTCCGGACGAGGCGGTGGATCTGGCGACTCAAAAGAGGATCCCCATCTTTACCATAGGAGCGGGCCGTTTAGCCGACGCGAGTGAGCCCGTCTTCGACGAGGGTGGACAGACGACCGGCAGGGAAATGACCTCTTCGGATCTGGACGAGGAGTTGCTGCGCCGAATGGCGAAGCAGACCGGCGGACACTACTTCCGGGCCCTCGATGAGGGAACGATTCGGGAAGCCTTTGGGGCGATCGATGCGGAAAAGAAGGTCACCTTCTCCGATCGCCCTGGACTACTGACGGACGATCTCTACCCCTATTTCCTGGCCCCAGCCCTTCTCCTGTGGGCGCTGGCCCTCTTCCTGGCTCGGCACCGTCTCCTCGCTTGAGGGGGGAGGGACGGCGCTCCGCTGCGCATCCACGTCGGATTGCGGCGCACATGGTGACTGAAATAGGTGAAACAATCCGGCTATCGATCGATCGAGGCATCTTCGATGACGATCGGCCGCGTCGCGGCTTTGGCGACCGCTCCTTCCGGAAGATAGCCGCTCCAGGCGACGCCCGGGTGGACGAGCGATTTGCGGCCGAGAATCGAGCCCGGATTGAGGACCGCGTTGCATCCCACTTGCGCTTGATCTCCGAGGACCGCGCCGAACTTTCGGAGACCCGTAGAAAAGACCTCTTCCCCGAAGCGGACTCGCACTTCGTCGCCGCGCAGACGCAGGTTCGAGAGGATTGCCCCCGCGCCCAGATGGGTATGAGCGCCGAGAATCGAATCGCCCACATAGTTGAAGTGCGGGACTTGAGCGCCGTTAAGGAGAAGCGCGTTCTTGAACTCGCAGGAGTTGCCGAGGACACAGCGGTCGCCCACGATGACGTTCTGCCGTACGAAGGCTCCCGGCCGAATCGAGCAGTGCTCTCCAATCCAGGCCGGGCCGAGAACGACGGCCCCCGCGTCGACGACGCTCCCTTTGCCGATCCGGACTCGAGGTCCCACGGTGGCTTGTGCGGAGACCTCCCCAAGGATCGCGGGCTCCAGCCGATCCGCCAGGTAGGGACCGATACGCGTCAACGCTTCCCATACCCAGGAAACCTGGAGGAAAAGAGAGGCGTGCGCCGTCTCGGAGAGGTCTAAGAGACGCTCCGGAGCAAAAGGAGGACGAAGCGCGGCCATGCCAGGTGCCTACCGCCTTACCGCGCTGCGGGCAAGCAGATTCCCTCGTCGCGTCGGCTGGGCCGCGGCTTGGGCCGGTCGCTGCGCGCTCTCGTCGATTCCTGCTTCGCGGCCAGATCATCGGCCGCACATGCTGCGAATCGCAGCCCACTCGCGCGGGCTCAATGCTGCGACCCCCGCCGCATCATCCGCCATCTTCGTCTTCCGCTGCGCGAGCGGTGGATGGTCGGACAGGAAAGCCGGCAGAATATCCGAACCCTGCAGCTGCTGCAGCCGCGTGAAAAATCGGGCGAGTCCGTCGGCGCGCAACCCGGCCGCGTGCAGATAGGCCGCTGCGGACCGGTCGGCTCGTGCCTCGACGCTGCGGCTATATGCAAGACTGAGCATCCGTGTACCCAGTTTCGGCGCGAGGGCGCCGCCCATTCCGAGAGAGTGTGCGATCGCGGATAGGCCGACATTGCGGATCACCCCGACTACCGGATCGAGATGCGCGAGATGCGCGGACTCGTGCGCCAGAATTCCGGCGAGCTCGTCCCCATCCTTCGCCGTGTCGATCAGCCCACGCAATACCACGATCCGGTTGCCCGGCAGGGCGAAGGCGTTCACGTCCGGATCGTCAACGACCGTTATCGTCACCTC
>JBFXFN010000059.1:0-10601 GCA_050179015.1 Methylacidiphilaceae bacterium
TCATGACCCGTAATCCTTCCTCTTCGCTGAATCGGTTCACGCCCCAGCCTCATGAACCATCCAGCTCCACTAACCCAAGCGGTCATTTCATTTGTCCTCGCGGCGGTCACTTCACTTGTCTACGACAACCGGAAAAAGGTTCCTTGCGATTCTCAGTCCACTCTGTTAATGCGATCCGCATGGCGCTTTGCACTCATAACCTAGGATATCCCAGGATCGGCCCGAACCGCGAGCTCAAGCGTGCGCTCGAGTCATACTGGAAGGGGGAATCGACGCTCGACACGCTCCTAAAGGCAGCCTCCGACCTCCGCGAGCAGGCATGGACCCGTCAAAAGGCCGCAGGGATGCGTTGGATTCCGACCGGCGACTTCAGTCTCTACGACCATGTATTGGACACCGCCGCGCTGGTGGGTGCGGTTCCCGCTCGATTTGCTCCCTTTGGAGAGGAGGTTTCCGTCGACCGGCTTTTTGCCATGGCACGAGGACTGCTGGAACGAGAACATGAGCACGGTTCCCAAGGCCTTGCACCCATGGAGATGACGAAGTGGTTCGACACGAACTACCACTACATTGTTCCCGAACTCAAGCCAGGCCAGACCTTTCGTCTCTCCTCCCAGAAGCCATTCGCCGAATTTCTCGAAGCCCGCCAGGCCGGATTTCCCGCGAAGCCGGTCCTGCTGGGGCCCGTTAGCTTTCTGCGGCTTTCCAAGGTGGAAGGGAACGGAGACGCAGCCTCACTCCTTCCCGCCCTTCTTCCCGTCTACGAGGAAATTCTCCACCGGTTCGGCAAGCTCGGATGCGAATGGCTTCAGATCGACGAACCCGCTCTGGTTCTGGACCTCTCGCCTTCCTTCCGGGATGCATTGGCCCTAACCTATCAGGCACTCCGGTCGGCGGCTCCCGATATTAAGCTCCTCTTGACCACCTACTTCGGTCCCCTGCGGGATCAACTCGAGACGGTCTTCTCCCTGCCGGTCGACGGCGTGCATTGGGATGCCACGCGAGGCGGCCAAGAACTGGAGAGTGTGCTAACCGCGGTTCCGAAAGACATGATTCTTTCCCTCGGAATCGTCGACGGTCGAAACGTCTGGCGAAACAACTTTTCCGAGTCGCTCCACGCCATCGAACGAGCGCTCGCAATCCTAGGGGCCGATCGCGTCTGGCTCGCCCCGTCTTGTTCGTTACTTCATGTCCCGGTGAGCTTGGCTGGGGAAAAACGGCTCGATCCGGAATTGCGCAGCTGGCTCGCCTTCGCCGACGAAAAGCTCGAGGAAGTCAACCTTTTGGCTCGCCTCGCCCTCCAGGACCCGGGCGCCTTGCCAGCACTCGAGGAAAATAGGAGGCTCCAACAGTCGCGCCGGCAGAGCAATCGGGTGCACGACCCTGCGGTTGCGCAGCGTGCAAGCAGCGTCGGCCCCCTCGATCTCCAGCGAAAAAGCGCCTACCCGGTGCGCAGAAAGGCCCAACGCAGCCGAAATCCGCTGCCGCTGCTTCCGACCACCACGATCGGCTCATTTCCTCAGACGTCCGAAGTGCGGAAGGCTCGAGCGCGGTGGCGAGCTGGAGGGATCACGACTGCGGAATACGAGTCCTTTTTAGAGGGAGAGATTCGGCGGGTCGTCGCTCTACAGGAAGATCTCGGCCTTGACGTCCTCGTGCATGGAGAATTCGAGCGCAACGACATGGTCGAATATTTCGGAGAGCAGCTTGCCGGCTTTGCCTTCACCGAAAACGGATGGGTGCAGAGTTATGGCTCCCGCTGTACCAAACCACCCATCATCTTTGGCGACGTAGCACGTCCAGAGCCGATGACCGTCCGCTGGTCGAAGTTTGCTCAATCGCTGACGCAAAAACCGATGAAAGGAATGCTGACCGGGCCGATCACGATTCTGCAATGGAGCTTCGTTCGGGACGATCAGCCCCGCGCGGCCACCGCTCGTCAAATCGCCTTGGCCATTCGCGATGAGGTCGCCGACTTGGAAAAGGCCGGACTTTCGGTGATCCAAATCGACGAACCCGCCCTGCGCGAAGGACTACCGCTTCGCCGAAGCGATTGGCCCGCCTATCTTACTTGGGCGGTTGAAGCATTTCGCCTCAGCGCGAGCGTCGTCGACGACTCGACGGCCATCCACACGCACATGTGCTATTCGGAGTTCAACGACATCATCGACGCGATCGCCGCCCTGGATGCCGACGTGATCTCGATCGAGGCGAGCCGCTCCGGGATGGAGCTGCTCCACGCGTTTGTACACTTCCGTTATCCGAACGAGATCGGCCCCGGCGTGTGGGACATTCATTCTCCACGGATTCCGTCGGTGGAAGAGCTCGTCGAAAGGATTCGGGAAGCGTTGGCGGTCCTTCCCGCAACCGCCCTTTGGGTCAATCCCGACTGCGGGCTCAAGACGAGGAATGAGGCGGAAGTCGTTCCCTCCCTACGCCACCTAGTGGCGGCGGCCAGGAGGGTCCGGCAAGAGCTAAAAGAAAAAGGAGAGTCACCCTCCTGAAAGCTTCTCCTCCTCCCAGCCGATGACGAATCCACGTAGCGTGCCGGTTGGCTCCTCCCAAGCGGCATCGACAGTTTCGATCCACGCAGCAACGTGAGTCGCTCTTACGCCATCGAGCAACTGGGTAATGGCGCTTTGCTCCCCCTCGACGAGCAATTCCACTCGACCGTCCCGTCGATTCCGAACCGCCCCCTCCACCGGGAGACGACGAGCAATACGAGCCACCGTAGCACGAAAGCCAACCCCCTGGACTCTACCCGAATAGAGGACGCGCAACCGTTTCTTCATGCGGAGAAAGCAGGAGGCTTACGACGGCTTGTCGCCCCGCGCCAACGATCTATCAATCTATCGTCCTGGGCACAAAAGGACAACCTTTCCTAAAGAAGGACCAACGGCCAATGCCTATTTCTCTAGCCGACGGTGGGAAGTTTCTCGTCCTCGGAATTCCCGGACCGGAGATGGACTCGGCCACGCGGGAGCTCGTGCAGGCCGTTCGCCCATCGGGATTCATTCTCTTTTCTCGAAATCTCCGTTCTCCGGAACAGCTCCGCGCTCTCCTCGACGATCTGCGCGGGCTTTTGCCCTTTCCCCCCTTCCTTGCGATGGATCAGGAGGGAGGGCGCGTCGCCCGCCTGCGCCAGATCGGAAATGAGCCGCCGAGCGCTCGTGATCTGCGCGAATCGGGGGATCTCTCCCTCGTTCGCCGCCATGGGACCCTTACAGGCCAGATCTTCCGGCTTTTCGGACTTAACTGGAACCTCGCTCCCGTTCTGGACCTGGGCATCGACGACGAGGCAGACAACTCCCTCCGGAACCGCTGCTACGGCCGGACTCCCGACGAAGTCTCTCGCCTTGCGGCTGCATTTTTAGAAGGCATGCGCACAGAAGGCATTCTCTCCTGCGGCAAGCATTTTCCGGGATACACCTTCGTTCGGGCAGATCCCCACGAGACTCTTCCCACCCTGAATCGGACAGAGCTTCAACTTGAGACGGAAGAGTGGGAACCATTTCGCCGCCTGCTTCCGTTTTGCGACTCTCTCATGATCGGGCACGTGCGCTGTCCGGATCTTGACGCTTCCGGCGCTCCCAGCTCGCTCTCGCCGGCCGTCGTAAAAGGAATTCTCCGGCAGAACTGGCACTATCCCGGCCTCGTCGTCACCGACGACCTCGACATGGGTGCCATCGCCAATCATTATTCTCTGGCGGAAGCCGCCGAGCTCGCGCTTCGCGCCGGCAACGACCTCCTGCTCGCATGTCATCGGCCACAGCTCTGCCTGGAAGCAGCGGAACGGCTCGCCCGCTTGCCCGTCTCTATTCGCGCAGCCGCCGAAAGCCGGATCGAAAGCTTTCGCCTGCGGCTGGCCCCTCCGCTCCCTTTTTCCCTCGAACGCTTTGTCGACCTGGACGTCAAAATCGGAAGGCTGCGCGCGGACACCCTTTCGCCCGAGAAAGCGAGCCTGCCGACTCTCGACAACGCCAAACGGTCCCCCGTCGAGACATTTTAAGAGGGGAGCTCCCTCCGCCGCAAAGCAGTTGCCATCAGCCGGTTTTTAGCGCACTTTTCTAGCCTTTCGCATGTCGACGTCTCGCTGGCTCGGGAAAGAATGGCTCCCTTCGACCGGCTGTCTCCTGGCTTTCGCCGGCGCCACCAAAGAGGTGCTCCTCTCCCTAACGGCCGACTCCCCACGCCCCCTCCTTCTGGCAGTTCCTGAAAGCGGCCTTTCGGGCGAAGCGATCGGGGAATTACGACGTCATGGAGTAACTGTATTTGGAGCCGAAGAAGCTCCCTCGATCTCGCGGTGGCTCCGCGAGCAGACGGAATCGGGGCAGATGGTAGCCTTAATGAACGAGATTCGGCCGGACCCAGATCACACCGTCCATCCACCAAATCCAATCTTCGAGAAGGTGCTCCTGGATTACCCAGGGCCGACCTCTCCCGCGTGGATCGACGAGTTGTGGGTGGGGCTCTTGCAACGCTGGGCCCTTGATGGGGGCGGGCGGAGAGAGGAACCTCTGATCTATATCGGCCCCCCTTGTCCCGCTCCTGCCGCCTCTCTCGATTGGCTCGTCAAGAGCTGGTACGACCTTGGGGAACGAGCCCTCTCCGGCAGGCCGGAGACCGAAGGAGGCCTAGGATTGGCCTGTTTCTTGGCGCTACGTAAAGCCCGCTCGCGAGTCGTTCTCATCGACGGCTTTCAAGGCGGACGCGCCCTGACCGGAGGGAAGCTTCTCGCTGCGGGATTGCGCTTAGCCCGATGGCTACGCCGCTCCGTTCCCGAACCGCGCGTCGGGCTCGTTTTACCCCACGGCATCGGCGCCGCAGTGGCCAATTTGGCCTGCCTCTTCGCCGGGAAGACGCCGGTTAATCTCAACTTTACGGCAGGACGGACAATGAATATGGTAGCGATCCGGAATTCCGGTCTCCGGACGGTTCTTACCGCAGAAGGCATCCGAGCGAAGCTCGCCGATTTTCCCTGGACGGATCGGACGATCGACCTTCAAAAGCTCTTGGCCGGCTTTTCACGTCTCTCCTTCGTCCGCGATCTGCTTCTCTCCGCCTACGCTCCGATTCCGCTTGCACTTCCGATGACGGGCATTCCGATCCACGGCGGGGACCGCGAGGCGATGCTCCTCTTTACGAGCGGCACGGCCGGCGATCCTAAGGGCGTGCCTCTCTCCCATCGCAATCTTCTCGCCAATGTCGCCCAGATCGAGGCGATTCTCGGACAGATCCCGATCCAGCGAATCTTGGCCTGCTTGCCCGTATTTCATAGCTTCGGCGCCACAGCCACCCTCTGGTGGCCGCTCATGGGAGGGCCCCAGGCCGTCACCTATGTGAGCCCGACGGAGGCCGAGAAACTCGCTCAATTGATCGACGCCCATGAGATCGACCTTCTCATCACCGCCCCGACCTTCCTGCGAGCCCTCCTACGGAAAGCCAACTGCAACCAGCTGCGCAGCCTTCGCTTGGTCATCGTAGGATCGGAAAAGCTTCCGCAAACGTTGGGGGCCGACTTCCAAGCGAAATTCGGCACCCCGGTCTGCGAAGGCTATGGACTGACTGAAGCCTCTCCAGTCATTTCCACAAACCTCGTGGATCTCCGTTACCCGCCGGGCACGGCCGCGTACAGCAGCCGCAATCGGCCGGGAACCGCGGGTCGCCTTGCTCCGGGAATCAGCGTGCGGATCCAACACCCGGAAAGCGGCATCGATCAACCCCTTTCCGAACGGGGAATCCTCTGCTTTCGAGGGGCCAATATCTTCGCAGGATATCTCGACGACCCGCTCCGCACCCAAGGGGCACTCTCTGCCGGTTGGCTCTTGAGCGGGGATATCGGCCGCGTGGACGAAGAGGGCTTTATCCAGATCGAAGGGAGGATCAGCCGATTTTCCAAGCTCGCCGGGGAGATGGTGCCCCATGGCACCGTAGAAGAAGCCATCCTTCGCGCGTTCGGCCCGGAACAGGGAGAAAACTTCGAGGTTGCGATTGTGGGCATCCCGCACGGAAGCCGCGGAGAAGAACTCGTCCTTTTCTCCAATCGGCCTCTGGCCGCAGCGGCGATTCGCCGCAAGCTGATCTCTCAAGGACTATCACCACTCTGGAGTCCTCGAAAGGTGATCGTTCGACCGGAGATTCCCAAGACTCCGATGGGCAAAGTCGATTTTCGAAAAGTTCGGGAGATCGCCCTCGCCGGCGAGGAGTGATGCCGTCCATCGGAAAAGACCTGGCGCGCCGACTAACCCGCATCGATCGCCGCTTGTAGACTCTTCCGGATCGCGAAAATTCGGGGAGCGCTGCCTCCCAAGAGTTCGCTCAGAGCGCCGAGCCCCCCTCCCTTCATTCCGCTCGCCTCCAGAAGCCGTCGTTCGTAACGCTCGATCAGGATGAGTGAAGGCGAATGCGTTTCTAAGTAGAAGAGCGCCTTGCGCAGAAGGTCATAGAGTTCCGGCAGAGGAGTCCCTCTTTCCACGGAGCCTCCGATCAACTCGCCGCAATATTGCGCGCAGGAGAAAGTGGCCCAGTTTCTTCGGAGCGCTAGGAAGGGATTCCTCAACCGTGCCTCCTTGAACAGGTGAAGGTCGCCCGTCCGAGGAACGAGTACTGAAATCTCGCAGAGGTAGAAAAGATCAAGCGGTCCCCGGAGGGAATCCGGATTCTTTTTCCCACCCTTTGCCATCGACTGAATCCAGCCTAGGTCAGAAGTCATCCAACCGAGAATCCAGCTGCTCTCGGAATAGGATTGCCGACGCAGGAGGATGGCTTCGGTTTGTCGTTCCCGATCCATCAATTAGGGCCTCCGGGCGGAATCACCGGCGCTCGGGTGAAGAACGGCTCCACGCGCGACTGCAAAAAGACGGCCCTGCTCCTCCTCCATCGCCAGACGATCCACGGGGGATTTGTCATCCCATCCACCCAGATGAAGAAAACCGTGGATCCCGTAAAGCAGCACTTCCTCCTGGGTGGTCAGATTGTGATGGGGCGCCTGCTTTTCCGCGACCCAAGGGCAGACGATCACCTCTCCGTGGTCAAACGACAGAACATCGGTTGGCCCCCGTTTCTGGAGCCATTGGGCGTGCAGCGCGGCCATGACGCGCGAAGAGACCAGAGAGATCTCAATGCTCGGCGGCAACGGCTTGCCTCGCGTCCGGATCCGCCGACTGGCTACCTGCCACTGGGTCAAGAGGACTTGGGGGGAGAGGCGTACCCGTCGCTGACGATTCCAGATTGAGAGTTTCGGCACCATCTCGTTCTTTCTGCGGATATCGAAGACGGCTGTGCAGCATCGTTTTCAACGTAAAGCTCAGACATTCTTCAATCGAATGCAACTCTTTGAGCGTTAGATGGCATTCGTCAAGCTGATGGCTGGCCAACTTCCGCCAGATCAGCTCGCGGACCATCTGCTCGATCCGCTGCGCGGTTGGCCTTTCCAAGCTGCGAGAGGCGCTTTCCACCACGTCGGCTAGCATCAGAATCCCGGTTTCCCGACTCTGCGGCTTTGGCCCCGGATAACGAAACTGGCTCTCGTCGAAGCCGGGCACGTCTTTTTCCGATGCCCCCAAAATGCGGACCCCTGCCTTGCAGTCTTCAATCGTCCGCAGCGCTCGCTGATAAAAATAGTAGACAAGAGAGTCGCCATGATGCTGCTCGATGCCATCCAGAATGGGCCGCTTCAAATGGTAGCGCTGGGCCAGTTCCATGCCGTCCTTTACATGGGAGCGAATCACGAGAGCACTGAGCGAGGGCGATAGCCGATCGTGCGGATTCTCTCCGCCATCGATATTCTCCGCGAAATATTGCGGATTCACGAGCTTCCCGATGTCATGAAAGTAAGCCATCACCCGGCAGAGGGCGGAGTTGGCTCCTACCTTCTGCGCCGCCGCTTCCGCCAGATTCGCCACCATGAGGCTGTGGTGGTAAGTGCCGGGTGCTTCGGCCGCAAGGCGTCGCAGCAAGGGATGATTCAGATCGGAGAGCTCAATCCAGGTGAAATCGGTATTCACACAAAAGAGCTCTTCCATGAACGGCAGGATCGCGTTGACGAAGACTCCGGTAAGCAGACCGAGGACTACGCTCCAGGCGCCCTGCTCGATGAGCACGTCCCTCTCCGTTTCACCCACGTAGCCGAAGGCCATCGCGCAGACGAGGCTCACTAGACCCACCGCCATTCCCGCCTGAATGATGTCCCGACGGCGACGGACCCGCTGAGTCATGTAGACGCCCACGAACCCCGATACGAGGTTGTTCACCAGAAGAGGAATGCTCTGGTTGATCAAGACGGCGCTAAAAAGGGAGGAGGCAAAAACCGTGAAGAGCCCGGGAAAGGCCCCGAGAAGCGAAGTCGTCAGCAGGGGAGCGAAAGCCGTGGGAACATAGAAATAGAGAGCATGAAATTCCGCTCCCGGTTGACGCATCGACCAGAGATAAACGCCTTTGCCGATGAATAGGTGCATGAGAACGGCCGTCAACACCAGCACAAGCTTGGAATTACTTCGAAAGAGTTCCGGGAGCCCGATCTGCATCGGGATGAAAATCCCGGCCGCTAGAACACTCGTAAGCAGCGCGACCGCATAGGTTGGATGGGAGTGAGACCAACTGCCGCAGACGACACAAAGAACGGTGAAGAGAAAGAAGAGAAAGCCTCGAACTCCTCGATCCTTCTCTAGCTTTTCCCGCCATTCGGGATGAGCCAGCCCGCGCCGGGACCGGCCGCAGGAGAGTCCCTTGCGCATCAACCGCCAACGTTCGAAAAAACTCATGAGTTCGCTTTTCGTCCTACTCGTTCGCGATGCTCGCGATAGGCTTCCAGGATTCGCCGCACAAGATCGTGGCGAAGAACATCCCCTTCCGTGAACTCGCAGATCGAGATCCCCCGCTGTCCGCGCAGCGCGGCGACCGCTTCCAGCAAGCCGGAGTGGCGACCCCGGGGAAGATCGATCTGCGTGGGGTCTCCCGTGACTACGCAACGAGAATCCGGGCCCATGCGCGTGAGAAGCATGAACATCTGCTCCGGAGTCGTGTTTTGAGCCTCATCCAAAATCACGAAGCAGTGGGCCAAGGTACGACCTCGCATGAATGCCAATGGGGCGATCTCGATCCAGCCGCGACTGAGGTAACGCTGCAGCTCCTCCGGAGAGAGCATCTCTTCCAGGGCGTCATAAAGAGGTCGTAGATAGGGCAAGACCTTCTCTTCCACCTGCCCTGGCAGAAAACCCAAAGCCTCGCCCGCCTCCACTGCGGGACGCGTCAGAACGATGCGTTGCACCTCTTGCGCCCGATGCGCCGCTACCGCAGCGGCAACCGCCAAATAGGTCTTGCCGGTTCCCGCCGGTCCGACCCCGAACACAAGCTCGTGGGAACGTAACGCTTCCACGTAAGCTCGTTGGCCCGGAGTCCGGGCCACGATCGACACCCCGTTGGTCGAGGGACGCAGGCCGTCCCGGTGCAACGTAGCCAAATCGACCCTGTCTCCCCGTCCCACGGCGTCCACGGCATATCGCAATTCCCGTTTCCCGATATTCACGCCGCGATGGCGAGCATCTTCAAGCTGACGAAATGCTTGCGTCGCCTTTGCCACCCCATCCGCTTCGCCCTCGATGCGGACCCAACCCTCTCGCGTGATCACTTTCACCGAAAAAGCTTCTTCGAGAATGCGCACATTCTTCGCTTCGTTCCCGAGGATTGCCGCAACGTCCCTCGGCCCATCGAACGCAAGGGTTTCCCGTGTCATCGCTCCTGCGCGCTAGCCCCTGCGCAAGACATTAGTCCACTGCCTCCGGCGGCATCGCTGAACAGAACGAGCCGAGGGAACGACGATCACGAACCTGAGCCAAGGCGCATGCCTTTGACATTTCGATTCAAACTTTCTACCTAAATATAGATTATCTTCAAGCCCTTACCCGCGCAAATCGAAAGGGGGCCCCTGGCTAAGACGAAAGAACGCGGCGTGGCTAACCCGGGATGAATCTCCTCTTCGGTGCAACCGAACTTTCCCCCTATGCGAAGACGGGCGGACTGGCCGATGTATTGGCTGCGCTCCCCGTAGCTCTGCGCCGGCGAGGGCATTCCGTAGCCTGCGTGCTCCCTTTCTTCCGGTCGATTCGAGAGACTCTTCGGGAACTTCGGCCAACCGACCTCGTGCTCAGCGCCCCTTTGGGATCTAGTCAACAGAGCGCCCGAATCTGGGAGGGCCGGACCGACCGACAGATTCGCGTCTTTCTGGTCGAAAAGGACGAGTTCTTCGATCGAACCTATCTCTACGGTCCGCCGGGAAAAGACTACACCGATAACGCCAGCCGCTTCTTTTTCTTCTCCAAAATCATTCCCTTGCTCGCTTCCCACGTGCGGCCGACACCCGAGATCCTTCATCTCCACGACTGGCATACCGGCCTTGTTCCGGCGTTCATTCGCGCCGGGCGTCTCCCTTTCCGAACGGTCTTCACGATCCACAACCTCGCCTACCAAGGAAACTTTTGGGGCTTGGACTTTCCATTGACCAACCTGCCTGCCGACTACTTTTCTCCCGCCGGCATAGAATTTCATCAGCACATCAACTGCCTGAAAGCGGCCATTGTCTTTTCCGATCGCTTGACTACCGT
>JBFXFN010000060.1:0-10409 GCA_050179015.1 Methylacidiphilaceae bacterium
CGTTGATCCCGTTGTAGGTGTAGCTCGCATCCACATACCCGGATAGGACGATCCCCTTGGTGTTCGCTTGCACCGGAATCCCCTGGTCCTCCAGCCGCTTCATCAACTCCGCCACCTGCGAACTCTGCTGATTCGTCTGCGAGCCGGTCGTACCGTTTCCGCTGGCGGACGTCTCTGCAGCATGCGCCGAATTTCCCGCCCAAATCCCCAAAACCAACAAGAGCGCGAAAACCAACGCTTCCCCGTGCCTTGACCATTTCATCCTCTCCACCCTCCTCTCATCCATGAAACTCGATCGGATTCGAGATCCATCAGCGAGCACCAAAGTCCGATCGCCCCTTGGGAAAGCAGAACGCGTGCCAGATTTTGTCGAATGGGATGCTTCCCCTCAAAAGGTGTAGACAGCTTCCAAACCAGCGAAGAAGAACGGGCCGTTCGAGGAGCCGACGAGACCATTGCCGGAGAGGCCCACGTCCGCCGGAGGAATCCCGTTCGCGGGCGCATAATAGTTCATCATCGCTTCGCCCCAATCCATTCGATATTCCATTCGCACCATGAAGTTATCTGCCAAATCGAAGCGAAGGGTGATCGTGGTGCTATAGATGTTCGTCGGAGCGATCATCCCTTCCAGGTAGCTATTCCAAGAGGCCTGAAGCCACTGTTCCCGTGCCGCCAGGCTGACCAGTGGGTTGAAGCGGTAGACTTGATAAAGGGCGGCACCCAGCCAGTTGGTCGGCCCCCCGTAACCGGAAGCGTAAGGAAAGAGCGGGAAGATCCCTAGGGCCGTTTCGGTCGCGGGCCCGAGCCCCGTGATCCCCGCCGGGGCAACGGCGTTGTTGTAGAAGCCTCCGATCAGCTCGTAGGCGAGCTCCAACCGCTTCCGATAGACGAAGGAAGGGGTCCAGATTCCATAGTCGTTGAACTCCATGTAGGTTCCCGCAGTGTTGTAGGGCCCCGAAATGATGTCTCCGGCCGCATACGCACCGGGGTAGAAGCTGCCGTTGACCACGCCGGGCGAGGTGCCGAAACCGGGGGGGTTCGTCCCATGAGGCCCGTAAAGCATCCCATAGGTGCTTACGAAGCTCTTGTCCGGCGAAACGTAGTCGACATTGAACGTGAGGAGAAAGTTCGAAAGGCCGCTCACCGAGTTATTGACCATCCCAAAAAAAGGATAGCCACCTCGCCCCGTGTTAAAACCTCCGTCGGTTACCCCTCCCCGAACCGTCCAACGATCATCCATGCGGAAGAGAAACTGAGTCCCCACGAGAACGAAGGGCTCGACATTGTTGAAGAAGAGGCCGTAGGTCATGTTGAAGTTCGCCGGCCGCTCCAGAACCTCAAGGCCTATCGGGGCCGCAAACTTTCCGACATGAACCTCGATCTTCCGATCCCCGATGGGAATTTGGAACTGAACGTAGGCCTGCTCCAGGAAGACCTCACTCGTGTTGAAGCCCATGCTCGTCGAGGCAGACGTGCCCGTTCCGGAAAGAAAGTCGGGCACCCCCAAAGCGGCATCCTGGGCCAGCATCAGATCCATACGAAAGCCGGCATCCCAGCGGTTTTCCGCCGTCAAACCTTTTTCCGACCAGAGCTTCAACTGATTGAGGTTAAAACCGCCGCCCGGTATGCCATCGTTCGCCAGACGCATCGGAAGGAGGGGATAACCTCGAGCCAGCCGGCTCCCTCCCCCCGCGGTAGGAGCAACAAAGCGTGGCACCTGGTTAAAGGAGGGAGCATTGACGAAATTTACTTCAAAAGCGCTATCGACATAACCTCCAAGCCGGACCGCCGGGGATGGGGAACTCACCGCCATCCCCTGCTCTTCCAACAGCCGTTGGAGGCGCATCCTCTCGCTCTCAGTGCTCATTTCCCGAGATGCCGCCAGATCGGCGGCGTCGCTCCTTTCGCCGGACGAGCCGAAAAGGGGCTCCTGGGCGCCTCCGGCAAACAGAAAGACGCACCAGGCGACAAGGAGAAGGACCGTTCTCGAGCCCCCGCGGCAAACCCGCCTAACCGAACGAATGCCATAGGCTCGTCGATAGCAGAGGCGATCCTGACGATCAACGCGATCCGGGATAAAAACGGGCTGCGACCGCATCAACAGCCGATCAAAGCCGTTGCCGGTTTCCTCTGCTAGCTTTTTAGGATTTCGTTCCTGATCAATTGAAGATCAGCTCGCCTGATCCTCCACCGGAACCTCAGCGATCTTACGCAGGAGGGTCTTTCGACTGATGCCCAGCCTCCGGGCGGCTTCGCTTCGATTACCGCCACAGGAGTGGAGTGCTTGGAAAATCCACTGCTTTTCCGCTTGGCGCAGAGTCATCGATAGCGGCCCAAACTCGCGAGCAGGACGAAGAAAGGAAGGAGTGCGAATCCTTTCCGGAAGATCCTCCGGGGTGATCTGAGGCCCGCGCGCCATGACAACCCCGTGCTCCAGGGCCATGCGCAGCTCCCGCACATTGCCCGGCCAGTCATAATGGCACAGAAGTTTTTCCGCCTCTTTGGTCAGGCCGATGACTCGCTTGCCGTTTTCCCGCGCGAACTCGCTGATGAAAGCCTGGAAGAGAAGGGAGAGATCCTCCTTTCGCTCCCGCAGCGGCGGCAAGACGATGCGCACCACGTTGAGACGAAAGAAGAGGTCTTCGCGAAAGGCCCCGTCCGCGACCATCCGCTCCAAATCGCGATTGGTGGCAGCGATGATGCGAACGTCGATGGGAATCGCCTTATTGCTCCCCACCCGCTGAATGATCCGCTCTCCAAGGACGCGCAAAAGCTTGACCTGTGTCGTCGCATCAATCTCTCCAATCTCATCGAGGAAGATGGTGCCCCGCTGTGCTTCTTCGAAACGTCCGATCCTCTTCTCCAAAGCCCCCGTAAAGGCTCCTCGCTCATGGCCGAAGAGCTCGCTTTCCAACAACTGCGGAGAAAGGGCGGCGCAATGAACGGCAACGAAAGGGAAGGCGCAACGCGGACTCGATAGGTGAAGGGCATGAGCCGCGAGCTCTTTGCCGGTTCCGCTTTCTCCTTCCAACAGCACCGTCGCGCGGCTTCCGGCAACATGTCGGATCTTTTCGACCACGGAGACCATCGCCGCCGATTTTGCGATGATCCGATCCAAGCCGAACTTCCATCCAAGCTGCTCCCGCAAATTTTGATTCTCCGTCTCCACTTGGCGAGAACGAATCCCTCTTCGCAGAACGATTTCGAGCTTGCCAAGGTCAAGTGGCTTGGTGACGTAGTCGTAGGCACCTCGCTTGATTGCCTCTACGGCGTTGTCGACCGAGCCATAGGCCGTCATGATCACGCATAGGGGAGTCCCCGCTATATTCCGGGTAAATTCCAGCAGATCGAATCCCGACTCTTTTCCAAGCCGAAGGTCGAGCAAGACGATATCGATCGTTTCGTTCTCGAGGACGCTCTTGGCGGCCGTCACACCATCGGCCGTATAGGTTTCAAACCCGTCCGAGAAGGCACGCCGAAGCCCCTCGCGGGCGTTGCGCTCATCGTCGACGATCAGCAATCCGGGACGTTCATGCATGGGGTTTGGTCAGCGTTTCTCATCGCCTTGAGAATCAGCGTCCGTCGGCTCGGATCCCATTGGCAAGAGACGGACGCGCCTTTCGCTCCGCGGGAGAAGGATGCGTACCGTTGTCCCTCTTCCTTCCCGGCTCTCCAGTTGGATCTCACCGCCGTGCTCCCGCACGATCCGCCGAACCACCAAGAGGCCCAATCCCGTACCGGATTGCTTGGTCGTAAAGTAGGGGTCGAAAGCATGACCCATCTCCACCACCGACATACCCGAGCCGTTGTCCTGAAAGCTGACCAGAAAATGGCTATCTGACAGATCCGTCCGAACTCCGAGGATTCCGCCACGATCCATCGCCTCGAGCGAGTTTTTCATCACGTTGAAAAACGCCTGTCTCAATTGATCCCGGTCGGCCCGGACCAAGGGCATGTTGCCGGCCAGCTCCATCTCGACCAGCACATCGCGATTCTCCATCTGTGGAGCCAGGAAGGAGACGGCGTCACGCACGATCTCGTTCAGAGCGGTCCACGCCAACTTCGGCGGAGCCGGGCGGATCGCCCGGAGGAACTGGTTTACGATCACGTCGAGCCGCTGCAGTTCGGACCGCATGGCTGCGAGGGATTCGACGACCGCCCGCCGCGTCTTCCTGCCGGCAATTTCCCTCTGGAGTAACTCGGTATGGATCTGGAGGGAGTTGAGGGGATTTCCGAGCTCATGCGCCACGCCGGCTGCGAGCAGGGTGAGTGCGTTGAGCTTTTCGGATTCGATCATCTCCAAAGTTTTCTCCCGGCTGGCAGTCATGTCGTAGATAATCAAGACGAAGGCATCTGTACCCTCCACCCCTTTTTCGAGCGGGACGACCGAACAGTTCAGGTAGCGCACCTCCGGGTAGGCGATTTGCAGATCTCGACTGAAGATTTGACCAGAAGCGAACAGAGACGGCCAATCTACGTCGGGGAGATAGCGGCCGATTGATTTTCCAAGAGCCGCTTCCCAATCGATTCCCAGGAGGCGTTCTGCGCTCTGGTTCCCGTACAACACCTTCCCCCGGACATCCACGACCAAGATTCCTTCCTGGAGGGCATTAAAGACCGTCTCCAGAAAGCCCTTTTCTTGGGCTAGTCGCCGAAGATAGTTCTGGATCTCTGTCGGTCCAAGCCGTTCGATCCGTCCGATGAGCTTGTTTAAAAACGAATTCCGCAAACTCATGCCAAGCGCCATACCGCCCCCGGTTCGAGGCAATCTAGTGAAGAAATCAGTATTGGTCCAGCCCACCTCAGGGAAACGCGCGTCTGTGCGAACCCCTGCCCGTGTTTCGCTCCCCAATCGGGGGTGATGCCGTCTGTATTCTGGTTACCTGGAAAAAGCGGCCTAAGCCGCAAGCCACGGCCTCTGCCAATCGCTGGCGATACTCCGCTCGATCGATCCAGGAAGAGTCGATCGGGTCGGATAGAAAACCTCCCTCCACGAGAACCCCTGGCAGCGGATTGTCCCGAAGCACAACGAATCGCGCGCGCCGAAAGCCCCGGTCCATTTCCGGGTCGTCCGGGCGCAAGCGGACGAGCTCCAGATGGATCTCGTGAGCCAACAGGGTATTGAGCAGGTCATTGCCATTTCCCGGGAGGGGCAGATAGTCGACCCGACGCACCCAACTCCCGTTGTTGCTGGAGGGGGCTCCGCGAGGCGCCAAGCAATAGGTCTCGACTCCATGCCCGCTCGGCTCCGACTGGTTGTAATGAAGGCTTACAAAGACATAATCCGGATAGGATCGCGCGATTCGGACCCTCTCATCCAAGGGAACGAAGAGATCTCTCGTTCGAGTAAAGACGACGGGGATGCCCTGGGAGCGGAGAATCGCCCCCAGCCGCCGAGCCGTATCCAAGGTGTATTCCTTCTCGTAGCGGCCGTTGCGGCTTTTCGCTCCCTTATCTTGACCGCCATGTCCGGGATCGATCACTACCCCCTGAAACGAAAGGCGAACCGGAACGCGAGAGGGACGAAAAATAGGATCGAACAAGCAGGAAAGGTCGGTCCGGGAGACGTACCACTGTCGATCCCTCTGGAGCAGCGGAAAGGAGAGCGCGTGCCGGATGCCGTCGATAAACACATACGGGCCTCCCTGCTTCCCTTCCACCGTCCCCGTACTGCCCGACAGACGAATTTCCCCCTCCAGCGGTTCCACGGACGAGAGGTGATAGAATCGGCAAAAATCCTCGATCGGAACATACTCTCGCGCACCAATGGTCACGAGATGCCACCCGGTTTCGCCTTCCGCCTGCCTTACGGAGAGCGACAAGAGCCCGGCCCCGAGAAAAAGCACCGTCCGAATCAGGCTCCGCATGCAAAATTGTCGATCAATCGGACTCTATCGATCCAGATGGCTCCACACAAGCGGCCATCCGCGACTTCGACGTAATCCACACGAAAGCCTGGCACCCTGCTCAACTCAGCCGCCGCCCAAGCACAGGCATCCGGGCGGCGGGCCGCTTCCTTGAGAATCCGAGGAAACGCAACCGCCCTCTTCCGCTGCTCCACGGAAAGATACCGGTTCCTCGAACTCCATGCCAGCCCATCCTGATCCCGCTCGATTTCCACCGGCACGATCCGGACGGGGAAGGCCAGATCGCGAACGATGCGTTGGATCACGGAGAGTTGCTGTGCATCCTTCCACCCGAAGATCGCCGCAGCCGCCTGGGTTAGGTTAAAGAGCTTCACCACGACAGTCGCTACTCCTCGAAAGTGGCCGGGCCGGGTTCTCCCGCACCGGCCGCAGGACACGGCTTCTTCCATGACGTAGGTCGAATGGTCGGGTGCGTAGAGAATGCGGGGAGCGAAGAGAAACTCCACACCCGCCCCTTCGCACGCCCGCCGGTCCGCATCCCTCGTCCGCGGATAGGCGGCGAAGTCTTCTTCCGGGCCGAACTGCAAAGGGTTGACATAGATGCTGACGATCACGGGCGCTCCCTCTTCTCTCGCTCGTCGGATGAGAGAGAGATGACCCGGATGGAGCGCCCCCATGGTCGGCACCAGTACGGGCGCAGCGCCCTCCTGGCGCAAGCGCAGTCCAACCGCCTGCATCTCTTCTAAATTTTCGATGAGCCGCATCCTCGTCCTCTCTTCCAAAGAGCCCACTTTTTCCTTGAGCCGATCAAGCCGGCGCTCCAAAAGAAGCCGCCCTCTCCGGTTCTCATGAACTCCTTCTTTTTTGCCTTCTTCTGCATCTTCGCCCTGCTCGCGCTGCTCGACGCACGCCTCGCCAAAAGTTTTAGAAATACGTCACTCCGCCGAACTCTCCTTATGAGCCTTCTCTGGTCGATCTTTTCTCTAGGCTATGCGGGCTATCTCTGCTACGCGCGCGGACTGGCCGTGGCTCTCGACTTTGGAACCATCTATGGGCTCGAATATCTTCTAAGCATCGACAATCTCTTCGCCTTTTACGCGACATTCCGGCTCTTTAAAATTCAGGACGACGCCCAGTCTCATCTGCTTACCCTGGGCGTCGTCCTTGCCATCCTGTTGCGCGCCCTACTGATCTGGGCGGGCTTGAGCCTGCTTGGAAAACACGAGTTGGTCTTTCCTCTCTTCGGAATCCTGCTCGTGGCGGCAGCAGTCCGACTCTCCCGAAAGAGGGACGGAAAGCCTCCGGTCCCGGGAATCCGCAACGTCTTCGGCTCAACGATCCAGAGCGATAGAGAGATGCGCCGCTGGCTGATCCGTCGAGATGGTCGGATCTTGCCCTCTGCTCGCTTGCTTGCCCTCTTGTCGATCGAGCTTGCCGACCTATTCTTCGCGCTCGATTCCGTTCCCGCGGCCTTTGCCATCACCCTGGATCCAACCGTGGTCTTTCCAGCCAACCTCTGTGCCGTCATGGGGCTTCGCTCTCTTTACCCCCTCGTGCAACATGCGGCGGAGAGGCTGCAATGGCTGAACCGAGCCATTCCATGGGTCTTGGCGCTGATGGGCGGAGAGCTCTGTCTCAAGCCGTGGCTCTCGGTCCCGACACCCTGTACGATCGCATTGACCGCTTCTCTCTTCCTCGGTGCACTCCTCGTTACCGTCAAAGGGAAAGGTTGGCACCTCCGGTCATAGAACGCCCTATTTAGTCTCGCCGCCAAAAAACGGCTCATCCGGCGGCTCTTGCTGCTTGCGCTGCGCCTCGCGCATCTTTTCCAGCAACTCAGTCATGTCCTCTACCTCGTCCCAGACTTCGCGAGCGACCAGAATCGGCCTCTTGGCTTGCAAGGCGAGTGTCAGGCAATCACTGGGACGAGCATCGATCTCAATCATCTTCCTGTGTACTTCGCTTTCGGCCTGCAGAAGAAGCCGCGCAAAATATGTGTTATTCCGCAAGTCGTTGATTATGACTCTGTCTATAGCGATCGAGAATCCCTCGAAAATTAATCCGATCAGCTCATGGGTGAGCGGCCGCTCGTTGCGTTCGCCGCGAAGCGCCGTCATGATCGCCCGGCCCACATAGCTATCGACATTGATCACGAACACCTTCTCTTCATTGCCCAAGAAAATGGCGAAGCCCTGAGGCCCGGTCGGGAGAATCCCCGCCACCTCGACAGGCACGAGATCGTTCTTCACACCTTTTTCGTACCATAATCCCGCCTCTTCGCAAGCCGTCGGGAATACCGTAGGGCGCAAAAAAGGGAAAATTTCTCTTTCGCCGAGATTGCGAAGAGCTTCGAGCGGTTTTTATATAAAGGGCGCCAATGAGCCTAAAAATCGCATGGAATGTCTCTCAAGCCCTGCAAACCTATCAAATTCCTCGATGGGGAGCGGGATACTTCTCCGCCAATGAGACGGGTCACATGACCGTTCGCCCTCTGCAGGACAATGGTCCGGAACTCGATCTACTCGAGGTCGTTGAAATGGCTCGGGAGCGCAGGCTTCAGTTCCCTCTTCTCCTTCGCTTCCAGGACCTCCTTCGGCATCGCGTAGAAAGCCTGAATCGAGCATTTGCCGAAGCGATCGAGGAAGCAGGCTATCGTGAACGGTTTCGCGGTGTTTTTCCCATTAAGGTCAATCAACTTCAAGAAGTCGTGGAAGAGGTGCTTGACGCGGGCTCTCCTTATCATCACGGCTTGGAGGTCGGCAGCAAGCCGGAGCTCTTCGCCGCTCTCGCCCTCCATCAAGATCCGGAAGGCCTGATTATCTGTAACGGATTTAAAGACAGCCTCTTCGTCGAAACCGCGCTGGTTGGGCGCAAGCTGAACAAGAAGATCTTTCTTGTCATGGAAAAGCCCACCGAGCTCGACGTTGCTGTCGAGGCCGCGCGTAGATTAGAGGTAGATCCCCTGCTCGGCGTGCGCATCCGCCTTTCCGCCAAAGGGAGGGGCCGCTGGGCCCTTTCCAGCGGGGAAAATGCAAAGTTCGGGCTATCCACACCGGAGTTGCTTGAAGTAGCCGACCGCTTGCGTCAATACGGCATGGCGCGCTGTCTGCAACTCGTCCATTTCCATATCGGCTCTCAAATTCCCGACATCATTACCATCAAGCGCGCCGTGCGCGAAGCCACCCGCTACTACGCCCGTCTTCGCCAATTGGGATTTCCGATCGCCTACCTCGATGTTGGTGGGGGCCTGGGCATCGACTACGACGGCAGCCGTTCGACCGACTCCAGCATCAACTACACCCTGCAGGAGTATGCGCGCGACGTGGTCTACAACGTTGCAGAAATTTGCGACGAGGAAAAGGTTCCCCATCCCTGCCTGATTACCGAGAGCGGGCGCGCCGTCGCCGCACACCATTCGGTTCTCGTTGTCGATGCCTTTGGATCGATCGAGAAAGAAAGAACTCCTGCGGCCGCTCCGAAGGCTACGGAGCCCCACAAGCTCGTCCGGGAACTGCTCGATGTTAAGAAGCAGCTTTCGAACCGGAAGAATCGCTTGGAGCACTACCATGACGCGCTCCAGATCAAGGAGGATGCGCTTTCCATGTTTGACCTTGGCCTGCTCGATCTCCACACAAAAGCGCACGTGGAAACTCTCTACTGGGAGATCAGTAAAGAGGTTCTCTCTCTCTACGAAGGGGCAAAGCAGATTCCTGAAGAAATTCGCAAGCTAGGCAATTCGCTCTGCGACCAATTCCTTTGCAACTTTTCGGTCTTTCAGTCGTTGATCGACTATTGGGGGCTCGGGCAGGTCTTCCCCATCGTGCCCATCCACGAGCTCGACCGGCCACCGACCCGGCGGGCCATTCTGGCGGACATCACGTGCGACTCCGATGGCAAGATCTCGACCTTTATCGATGGGAACGACGCCGTCCAGAGCACTCTGCCTCTCCATGATTTCACGGGAAAACCCTACCTCGTCGGCATTTTCCTCATCGGTGCCTACCAAGACATCATGGGCGACCTGCACAACCTGCTTGGTCGAGTCAACGAAGCACACGTCTTCCTCGACGCCGACGAACCACAAGGTTTCTACATCGAAGAGACGATTCCGGCTCTCACGATCGCCGAAGCCCTAGCTTCGGTCCAGTACGAGACGCACGCTCTTCAGCGGGCCTTCAAGGCGCAGATCGACGCGGCCATCAAGAGCGATCTGCTCAAGCCGAACGAAGGAATGCGTCTTCTGGAATTCTACGAAGCCGGACTCCGCCATCCAACTTACCTCGAATTTGCGTATCCAGCCAGCATGGTCTTGCCGCCGACGCCGCTGCCCTCCCTCGTTGCCGGTTAGCAAGGGATTGGAGTAAACAATAGTTATTGATATTGCGCTGCAAACATAGATAAATATATTCATGGCGAACATATATTCGCCGAAGCAGTTTGGCGCGCTGATCGGTCGGAGCGTAAACACGCTGCAACGTTGGGATCGGGAAGGGGTGCTGCTCGCCAAACGAACACCAACGAACCGGCGATATTACACCCACG
>JBFXFN010000061.1:0-9813 GCA_050179015.1 Methylacidiphilaceae bacterium
ATCAAGCGCCAGATTGCTCATGACCGTGGTGGCCACTGTCTCTTTGGCAAGAACCCGGCGTCCATGGTAATCGATCGCTAAAACGGCCAGGAGATCGTCGCCATCGAGCGCCTCTCCCCGATGGTCGCAGCAGAGCAGTCGATCCCCGTCTCCGTCCAGAGCCAGCCCAACGTCAGCATTCGTCAGACGGACCATCTCGGTGAGCTTCTCCGGATACATGCTGCCGCACTCGAGGTTGATGTTGATTCCGTTCGGGCTCGCCGAAAAGACGAACGGTTCTGCCCCGAGAGCGCGAAAAAGAGGAATCACCAGTTCCGACGCCGCTCCATTGGCCGCATCCACGACGATCCGAAGCCGCGAGAGATCCACCGTTTCCGGCCATTGGCTCCGAAGCGAGGCTAGATAAATCTCGCGCGCCTCTCGAAGGAGCCGAACACGACCGACCAACGAGCCGACAGGTCCTTCGGCAGAGAGCCAGGGATAATCGGTGAGCCTACGCGCAATTTCTTCTTCGGTCTCCTCGGGGAGCTTCGCGCCGTCGGGGCCGAAGAATTTAATACCGTTATCGGGAAATGCGTTATGAGAGGCGCTGACCATAATGCCGCCCGCGGCGCCGAAATGTCTCGCGAGCTCCCCCACCGCCGGAGTCGGCAGCACCCCCAAGCGGACTACGTCCACTCCGGCGGAAAGAACGCCCGAAACCAGTGCCGATTCGAGCAGCTCGCTCGAAATGCGCGGGTCGCGTCCGACAACGATCATTCTCTTTCCTCCATCCCCCAGGGTGGAGGCGGCAATCGCGCCCACGGCTACGGCCACTGTAGGGGTCAGCGGATGTCGATTCGCCGTCCCCCGAATGCCATCGGTTCCGAAAAGTCGTTCCGCCGGTTGCCTCATACCCCGCTCCAAGGCTACTTTGCCAGCCCAAGGGAAGAAAGGATCTGGTCGATCGATCCCGGTTCGATCGATTCTCGAAGGATCACCCAGACGGCGATGGCCAGAACCAGGGAAATAAACTTTTGTTTCCAGTTATGCAGCAGCAGACCCATTGCCACTTCCCATTTTTTGAGCGCATTGTCTGGCTAAACCACGATCTCCGTCAATCGTGCACGAAGCCGGTCCGGGTCAAAGTGGCGCTCCAGCTTGCCCTCCAAGGCAATGGAGATGACGCCCGTCTCCTCGGAAACCACGATAACGACGGCGTCGGTCATCTCGCTTAAGCCCAACGCAGCGCGATGACGCAATCCGAGCGGACGTTCGAGCCGCTCGGTTTCACTCAGTGGGAAAACCGCCGCCGCCACAACGAGACGATTATCGCGAATGACCACGCCGCCATCGTGCAAGGGGGTGCGCGGATAAAAGGTCGTCACCAATAGGTCTGCGCTCAACTTCGCATCCAGGAGGGTCCCGGTATCCCGGGCGGGCCGGTAAACGTCCTCCCGCTCCAGGGAAATGAGAGCTCCAATATGCTCCCGCTGACAGATTTCTGCCGCATTGACGATATGCTCGATGACCTCCGCCTGCTGCTGCCGACCCGAACTCGTGACGCTCCGGCGCCCCACCTCCGCAAGCACCTGCCGCAACTCGGGCTGAAACAGGACGACCAGGGCAACGAAAAAGGAAGGAGAAAAAAGACGAATCAACTCGGTGACGACCCGTAAGTGAAGAACGGCGGAAAAGAGCGTAAGAACTACCAGGACAATCAGGAGACCCGTCAACACCTGAACCCCGCGCGTCCCTTGGAGAAGCTTCCAAACCTGATAGATGACCACGGCGATGATCAGGATCTCGACCATCCAGGAGAAAGAAGGCCCCAACGTCTTCACGAAAACCCTCCTTGAAGGGCAGAGAAGACTTTCCGTGCGGCGACGGCTCCATCCACGTCATGGACTCTCCAGACCGCCGCGCCCTTGGTCGAGGCAAGGATTTCGACGGCCAAGCTCGCCGTATCCTGATGTTCCAAGCCCACTAAGTCCCGGAGGAAACTCTTGCGGGAAACCCCCACAAGGAGAGGGCGCCCCATTTCCGCAAAATCGGCGAGATTTCGAAGCAGACTCCAATTCTGTTCTCTCGTCTTCGCAAAGCCAAAGCCCGCGTCGCAAAGGATCCGGTCCAAGGGAATGCCGGCCTCCTTGCATTGCGCCAGCCGAACCGACATCTCCTGCTTGACTTCCTGCACGACATCCCGATAGACGGCATCCGCCTGCATGGTTTTTGGCCTGCCGCGAGAGTGGACCAGGACATACCCCGCCTCGTACTCCCTTACCGCCTCCCAGACGCCCGTGTCCCACTTGCCTCCGGACACGTCATTGACGATCTCCGCTCCCTCCGCAAGGGCGACACGGGCCACGCGGCCCTTGTAGGTATCGACGGAGATCGGGACGGTGAGCCTTACGGCAACCTTGCGCAAAACCGGGAGAAGCCTGCGGAGCTCCTCCTCCTCCGAGACAGGTTCCGCGCCGGGCCGTGTCGACTCCGCGCCGAAATCCACGACGTCGACTCCGATCTCTTCCATGCGCAGTGCTTCTTCCACTGCCTCCTCGGTCGAGAGAAGCCGGCCTCCATCGGAAAAGGAGTCGGGCGTAAGGTTGATGATTCCCATGATCCGGGGCCTTTGCGAGGAGAGCTCGATCGACCGGGCTGAAGTGACCCATCGCACAGGAGAGAGACCCTCTACGGCACCCCCGTTCTGAAGCACTCCCTCTCCGCCCGTAGACACATTGGCCGTGCGGGCATCTCCGTGGACCGAGTGGGCTGGTTGTCGGCCGGCTTCTATCTGCTTTCCGTGTGTGGAGGAAGATGTTTTTCTGCAAGCGAACATCTCCACTCCGTCAGCCGCCTCCCCGTTTTTTCTTCAACGCGCCTTCTACGAGCTTCAGCGAGAGCGTATTTACCACGTCCTCGCGGCGAAGCCAGCCCTTCCTCGCAATGTTTACGCCGATTCGAACGAACCCGAGCTCCTTGGCATGATGCGCGTCGGGATTGATGACGCAACGCACACCCTTATCCCTCGCCGTGTGCCACCATCGCCAATCGAGGTCGAGCCGGAGCGGCTGCGCATTGAGCTCGATCCAGGTCCCCGTCCGGGCCGCGCAGTCGATGACCTTTTCCAGATTTACCGGATAGGCGTTTCGCATCAATAGAAGGCGGCCGGTCGGATGACCGAGCATAGTAACGTAGGGATTCTCCATCGCGCGGATGATCCGGCGGGTCATCTCCTCCTCGCTCGAGGAAAATCCGGCATGAACCGAGGCCACCACGTAGTCGAAGGTGGCAAGCACCGAATCCGAATAGTCAAGCTTGCCATCGCGCAAGATGTCGCACTCCGTGCCCGAAAAGAGCCGGAAGCCTCGAAACGTCTTGTTGAGCTCCCGAATCTCCGCCTGCTGGCGCGCCACCCTCTCCTCGTCGAGGCCATGGGCTTGAAACGAGGATTTCGAATGATCGGCGATGCCCAGGTACTCCAGACCGAGATCTCGCGCCGCGTCGGCCATTGCTTCCAGCGTGCTGTGCCCGTCGCTTGCCGTAGTGTGGCAATGAAAGGTGCCTCGCAGATCGGTCCACTCCACCAGGCGGGGGATCTCGCGCTTCTCCGCCGCTTCGATCTCGCCAAGATTCTCCCGGAGCTCGGGCGGGATATAGGCCAGCCCAAGATTTGCGTAGATCTCCGTCTCGTCACGACAGCGAATTCGCTCGCCCAAGGGCTCTTTCTCCGGTCCGGCATCCTCGGACCCTTCGATGAGACGGCCCCGGTTCCCGTGAAAAAGCCCCCACTCGGAAAGTTTTTTCCCTTGCGCGATCGCACGCTGCCGTAGGGCGATGTTGTGCTCCTTGCTTCCTGTGAAATGGAGAAGCGCATAGGGATAGTCCTCGTCGGGAACCACCCGGAGATCGCACGAGAGCCCGCCTTCGACAACCACGGTCGACTTCGTCTCCCCATGGTTGATAACGCGCAGCACGCCGGCAGACGAAACAAATGCCTCCATCACGGACGCGGGCTTCGGCGAAGAGCAGACGAGATCGAGATCTCGAACGATCTCCTTTCCCCGGCGGAAGCTCCCCCCCATGCTTACGCGAACTACGTCGGGATGGACCCGTAGCCGTTCGACCAGGCCTTCGGCCACTCCGATCAGATCGCCGTACCGATGGTAGGCGGCATAGGAACGTCGCTGTTCGATGCCTGCGAGAATGTTCTCTTCGGTCTTCGCCCCGAAGCCGGCAAGCTTGCCGACCTGATGGCTTCGGCAAGCGGCTTCGAGTCCGGTTAGATCCCGGATCCCCAGTTTCTCCCAAAGAATGGTCGCTTTCCTAGGACCAAGCCCCGGAATGTCGAGCAGAGTCACTAGTCCGGCCGGGAAAGCTCGCTTGAGTTCTTCCAAATAGGGCAGGTGGCCGGTGCTGACCAGCTCCTGGAGCCTGGCCCGGATCCCCTCTCCAATGCCCTTGACCTGCTTGAGCTTCCCTTCCCGAACGAACGACTCGAAATCTTCCGGAACCGACTCGAGCGCCCGTGCGGCGGTTCGGTAGGCCCGCGTTTTAAAGGGATTTTCCTTCCGTAAATCAAGCAGGGTCGCAATCTCCTCGAGCTTGGCAATCACCTCGTCCTTCGTCATGGGAGCCTCCAGAGCAATCATATCTCGTCGAAAGACTCTCGCCAAGCAGCGGGCCAAGTCCGTGCAACCGCACTCGATTCAACCATGAGAAGATCCTCGCGTTGCGCAGAGAAGTCCGGTCCAGTAGACTCTTTTCACGGTGGATCGCCCCTCATCCGCAAACCTCTGGGAAGAGGCGAAGGCACTTTTCCCGGGAGGGGTCAATTCCCCGGTCCGTTCGTTTCGCGCCGTGGGAGGAGAGCCTTTCTTTGCCCGGCGGGCGGAAGGAGCAACAATCTGGGACACAGACGGCCGCCCCTATCTCGATTACGTCTGCTCCTGGGGGGCACTCCCGCTCGGCCACGCTCATCCCGCCATTCAAGCCGCCCTACGCGAGGCGGTTGCCGAAGGAACCAGCTTTGGAGTCCCAAACCCTCGCGAAATCAAGTTGGCAGAAAAAATCCGCCGCTGCATCCCGTCGATGCAAAAGCTGCGAATGACCTCAAGCGGGACCGAGGCCTGCATGACGGCGATCCGCCTCGCGCGCGGCTTTACCGGCCGGGACAAGATCGTCAAGTTCGCCGGCTGCTATCACGGGCACAGCGACTCCCTCCTGGTGAAGGCGGGCTCCGGAGCCTTGACCCACGGAGAACCCGACAGTGCCGGAGTGCCCCGGGCCCTGGCAGATCTTACGACCGTTCTGCCGTGGAACAACCCGGCCGCTGCAAGAGATCTCTTCTCCCGAGAAGGAGAAGGGATCGCGGCGGTGATCCTGGAGCCGGTTCCCGCCAACGCAGGGCTTCTTCCTCCCCAGCCCGGATTCCTCAACCAGATCCGCGAGTTGTGCGGCCGACACGGCGCACTGCTTATTTTCGACGAGGTGATCACCGGATTCCGCGTGGGCATGGGGGGAGCGCAGGAGCGCTTCGCTATCGAGCCCGACCTGACCATTCTCGGCAAGATCGTCGGCGGAGGCTTGCCCGCTGCCGCCCTTGGCGGTCGACGCGATCTCCTCGAGCGGCTCGCTCCGGAAGGCGATGTCTACCAAGCTGGAACTCTTAGCGGAAACCCGCTGGCGATGGCTGCCGGGCTCGCGCAGATCGAGGAGATGGAGCGCCGCGATGCGCACAAGCGACTTGAGCAGCTGGGTGCGCTTCTGGAGTCAGAGATCCACACACTTCTGCGGCGCAGGGGAGAGAGAGACGTCCAGTTCCATCGCCTGACCTCTCTCTTCAGCCTCTTTTTTACGGAAGAGCCGGTCTACTCGCTTGAGGATGCGCTCAAAAGCGATCGAAAGCGATATGCCCGCTTCTTCCATTCCCTCCTACGACAGGGAATCTTTTTCCCGCCCTCACCCTTCGAGACCTGTTTTCTTTCCACTGCGCACTCGGAAGCGGAGATCGAAAAAACGGTCGTTGCCATCGACCATGCGCTGGAGGAGTCAAAATGAGGGGCTGGCTATTTCTCGCCCTCTCCTGGTTTTGCCTATCGATGAGTCTGCCGGCAGCCGTTCCCCAGGAGCCGATCTTCCCAAAAAGCCAGCTCCGCCCGGGCATGCGCGGACTCACCTACACTGTCCTGCAAGGAAGCAGGATCGAGCCGCTTCAGACCGAAATCCTCGGCATTGCCAAGGACTTCGTCGGTCCCGGGCTCGACTTGATCATTGCCAAGCTGGTCGACGCCAAGACGGCGACGACCGGTGCGGTCCATGGAATGAGCGGAAGTCCTCTCTATATTGATGGCCGGCTTGTGGGCGCTCTTTCTCGGCGGATCGCCTCCTTCGAAAAGGATGGCCACTGTGGCTTCACTCCGATCGAGGACATGCTGCGCGTCGAGCAGGGGCCGACGCCCGAGCCCGGACGCCCCTGGCCGACGCAGCTGCGCGACGCCTGGCATTGGGCAGAGCCGCATCCTTTACGCGGCGCGGCGCTGCGAGCCGATTATTTAGGCATTCCCCTGTCGGTCGGAGGTCTCAGCCCGCGACTCGTTGCGCATTTTCTGGAAGCGCTCGGCCTCCGAGGGACACCGGTGCTGGCGGTACCGGGCGGGGGGACCACGACGATCGCGGGAGGCGGCTCCGCCATGGAGCCCGGAGCTCCACTGGCTGCAGTGATGATGACCGGAGATATCAATATCTCGGGAACGGGGACCCTGACCTGGCGCAACGGCAATCGGATCCTCGCCTTCGGCCATTCGATGTTCGGCTTCGGCAAAAGCGACCTTCCCATGGCTGCGGCGGAAGTGGTGACCACCGTGCCCAGCTACGAGACGCCCTACAAGCTCACGAACGTGGGAAGAGTCGTCGGAACGATCTTAGAAGACCGCCTTTCGGCCATTGGGGGCGAGGTCGGCCAGATGCCGAGGCTGGCCTCGTATCGGATCGAGCGCCTTCACCGGGGCCGCCCCCTGCCCACCCTGCGGGGAGAGCTCGTCTCTCACCCTCTATTGACCCCGTTTCTCGTCGATCTGGCGATGGGCCAAATCTTTTCAGCGACCGACAGCTTTGGACGCATCTTCACCCTCTCCGTCGACGGGCTCGTCCATTTTCGCAACCTCCCCTCACTTCATCTGCGGGGGATCTACTCCGGCGAGGACGGCGATCTGGCAGCCGCGATTTTGGAGATGGTGCAGCCGCTTCAGATTCTCTTTCAGCAGCCTTGGACCGAACCCGTCCTCGAGTCGATCGAGCTGAAAACCACCTCCACGGAGGAAGAAGAGAACTGGGAAATCGAGAGAGCCTCCGTGGACAACGCCCGATGCGACCCGGGGAGCACGGTTTGGGTCAACCTACTTCTTCAAGAGCGGCATGGCCGCCGGATGGCGCGCAGGGTACCGCTCGTTCTTCCCCAAGGTCTTCACGACCAATCGGTGGAGATACGCATCTCTTCCGGACGCGCGCTCGATCGGCAGGCTCTCCTGCGCAGGGCGCCTTCCGCGGAAAGTGCAGAGGAGCTCATCGCTCTGCTCAACGAGCAGCATCCAAACGACATGATCTACATACAGGCGATCACCGAATCTCCCGGGCTGGTATCGGAAGCCGCAGATCTGCCCGCCCTCCCTCCGACCGTTCGCGCAACGCTTGCTCCCTCGACCTCCTCCAAGAAAACGGAGCCCTGGAACGATCTGATCTGGTCTGAAACGTCCCAGCCGATCCCGGGAGTCGTCAACGGAGAGCAGGCCATTCGAATCAACGTGCGTTAACAACAGGCTGGCTATGCTTGACGGCCTTCGGCGGAAGCCGGTAAACATTTTACACAATCGGTTGCGGAAGACCGCAATCGAAATGAATTGCTGACGCGAGGTCCGCTGGAAAGAGTCGAAAGGAGGAGGGGAGTATCATGAGACGCCTGCTTTTTTGTGCCCTCGTTTTGACGAGCGGCTGCGCCATTGGCTCCGCGATGGGACAAACGGTCGAGCCGGAACAAGCAAAGCAGATTTTCGGTGTTTTACCCCAAGTTGCCGAAAATCCGCAAAACCCAGTCACTCCGGAAAAGGTCGCCCTGGGAAAGTCTCTCTATTTCGAGCGGCGGCTGTCCAAAAGCAGCTCGATCAGCTGCAGTAGCTGTCATGATCTGGCCATGGCCGGTGCGGACGGCCTATCCACATCCCTCGGCTACCGTTGGCAACTCGGCCCGCGAAACGCCCCCACGGTGCTGAACGCGGCCTTGGAGTTCGCGCAATTCTGGGACGGTCGCGCCAAGGACGTCGAGGAACAGGCCCAGGGTCCGATCGTAAACCCAAAGGAAATGGCGGCTACGAAGGAGCTTGTCGTACAGCGGCTCAAGAGCATCCCGCAATACGTGGATGCCTTCCACAAGGCTTTCCCTGAAGATAAGGACCCGGTCAGCTTCGAGAATACGGCAAAAGCAATCGCCGCCTTCGAGCGGACTCTGCTGACTCCCTCGCGCTTCGATCAGTACATCGCAGGAAACTCCACCATCCTCACGGAGCAAGAAAAGAAAGGTCTGAATACCTTTGTGAGCGTCGGCTGCACCACCTGTCACAATGGAGTCGATGTCGGAGGGGGAAGTTTTCAGAAATTCGGCGTGATCCACAAGCCCAATTGGCTGAAAGACTTGGGACGATACGAGGTTACAAAGAACGAGGCGGATAAGTATGTCTTCAAAGTCCCTTCGCTCCGGAATGTCGCCTTGACCGCTCCCTATTTCAACGATGGTTCGGTTTGGAGCTTGGAGGAGGCCGTCAAGACGATGGCATTCGCTCAGTTGGGTCGCAAGCTTTCGGACGAGGAGGCGAAAAGCATTGTCGCGTTCCTGCAGGCTCTCTCGGCTGATCCCGCTCTCGTCGTCTCTCCACCGGTTTTGCCCGCCTCTTCCCTGTCTACGCCCAAGCCGATGCCCTAAGGGATTCTTTTGCCGTCCCACCGCCGTCCGATCGTTTTGGTCCTCGCTGCATCCTTGGCGTGGTTTGGCCGTGTATCGCACGGCTTTGCCATCCATCCGCAGCGGATCGTTCTGGATACCTATTCCGATTTCGTACAGGGGACCGCGGAAAGCGTTACGGTCTGCGATGCGGGATCGCTTCAGCCCGCTCCCCCGGTCGAGATGGTAGCGCGGCTGCCCGCCGATCAGCTTTGGGCGATTTTACCGGAAGCTGGTGGCACCATCCTGGCGGCAACCTCTCCGGATGCAAAAATCTTCCGTATCGGGCTGCATCGCGAGGTTACCCTACTGGCCTCCTTTCACGAGCACCAGATCTATGCAATGGCGCGCAGCCCGAAAGGCGAGCTTTTTGCCGCAACTTCTCCCGATGGAAAGATCTACCTCGTACCCGCCAAAGGAGAACCGATTGTCTATTTCGACCCAAAGGAAAAGTACATCTGGTCCCTCCTCTTTGACCGCGACGGCACTCTCTATGCCGGGACTGGGACCAGGGGGAGGATCTTTCGCATCGAAGGACCGCTCAAGGGAACCCTTTTCTGCTCGACCGGCGAAACGCATGTGCGCTGTCTGGCTTGGGAGAAGCCGGCCACGCTGCTTGCCGGCAGCGCGCCGCGCGGACTGCTCCTGCGGATCCTACCCGGAGGACGAGCGGTCGCTCTTGCCGACAGCGAGAAAGAGGAAGTGAACCAGATTGCCGTCGACCCGAACGGCTCGGTCTTCATTTCGGCGGTCGGAGCACGCCATCCCCCGCGCCCTGCGGGAACCACTCCCGAACCAACCTCTGCAGTCACAGAGGCCGGAACGAGCACACCGGAAACCCC
>JBFXFN010000062.1:0-9787 GCA_050179015.1 Methylacidiphilaceae bacterium
TCTCGCACAAGCCGGAGGCGCCTATTCCACGATCCAGTGGCTCGTGCGCGAGGGAGATAGTTCCTGTTACCTGAGTGAACCCCTCTTCGCGAAAATCCTGAGGGCGGAACTACTGGAGCGTCCGGAGCGGATCACGCAGGCGTTACGCGGCGGGGATGCGGGCTTCGCCCTGGCGCTCGAGCGGGCGTTCTGGGCGATCGGCGTGCCGGAAAAGGAGGCGAGGGCGGAAGTCGAGGCGCTGGCGCAGGGACAGGAAGCCCGATATCTCCCCGCCGCTGCCGCGAATCCGAGATCGGCGGCGGCGATGTTCTCCTGGTGGACGGCGGCGGATCCCGTAAAGAGCCGGGCCGAGCGAGCGATCCTGGTCGGCTCCCCGCCCGGGCGATTGCTCGAGGCTGCCGCGGCGGCGGCCGGAGCCACCCTGCCGACGCCCGATGCGCCCATTCAGGCGAAATGGGAAACCGCGGTGCGGATCGCCGAGAAAAGCGGCTCCTACGCCCGCGTCCTGGGCGGCTACGCACCGAAGGAGGAATGGACGCCGGCTTGGGAGCTAGTTCTGGCCAAGCTACGGGAAGACGTGACCCTGGATCCGGCTCACGGAGCCGAGATGCGACGGCGGCTGGCGGCTTGGGATGGTTCGTGGCGGGCAGCCCGGGATGTCCTCGCGGACGCCTTGGCGGGAGAGGGAGGAATGGAATGGGCGGGCGTCTACTTCGCTCCGGGCGCGGGCGGCAAGCTCTGGGGACGACCGCGTTGGCTTTGGGAACTGATCGCGCCCGGGCGGACTCCCGTGGCGGCAGAGGTGTTACGGGCGGGAGAGGCGGTAGACGCACGGCTGCGCGCAGGCGATGCACGTCTAGCCGACTGGCTGCTCTGGGATCTCGGTCGTCCGGCCGAATCCGCATCCATGGCCGCCCGAGAAGCGCTCGCCCGATCGCTTGGCGAAGATCCGGATGCGGCGGCGGGTGCCCTACGGGGCGTCTGGCAGTCGGGCGCCTCCTGGGAGGAAAAGTGGCTCGAAAGCCCGTGGTGGCATGCGGACCCGGGGGTCTCGGCGACCACGCCGGGAGAGTTACGCCGCAAGCTCGCCGCGGGCGCCCTGAGCCGGGAGGACCTGCTTGCCTTCGGGCAAGCGCTCGGGCGGTATCTCAAAGCCAGCGACGAGGCGTGGAGCGGGCTGATCGAGGCGGATGCCGAGCTTCTTCGCCGGCTTCTCTCCGGCGCCTATGCCCGCGAGCCGGGTTACGCGGGCGCCTGGGCGCGGGAGTTGGCATACAATGATCCGGGATTGCTGGAGAGCTTCGCCTTGACGGCGCAGGCGACGGTCCGCCGGGAGGAGATTTGGCCGTGGATCAAGCACGCGGCGGCCGAGCTCGCGCAGGTCGAGGCAAGCGGAGGAACCCCGCCCGCGGAATCCGCCGGCGAATCCTTCCGCTCACAATTCGGAACATGGGCGTTCGGACCAGGCTGGAGCGACGTCCTGGGAAGGCTGCGGTCGGAGACCAGGCGCGCCGCGGTTCTGCGCAAGCTCATCGCAAAGCGGTGGATGGCGCATCCAGAGAAATTTCTCGGCCTTTACGGCCAGCTGCGGGTGTTGCCCGTGGCATCGAATCTGGCGGAACGCTCGGCCGAGCAACTGTCCGGTTCCGACGCCCCGGGAACCGTTCTTGCCGCCCTTGAGGCCTGGGACGTGCCGGTCGCCGCGGCGCTCGTCCCGGTCTGGACGCGCTTCCTTTCGGACGAGAGCATCCGCAAGGAGCTTTTCGGCTCGCTCGCGGAAGCCGGTCCCCGTTCCCCTCTCCAGGGTCTCGCCGTCCCGGCCGTGGAGCAGCTCCAGGCATTGGGCGCCCGCCTGCCCTCCGGCGCCACCGATCCGGCCGAGGGTTACACGGTCAGGAAGGGGTTGCTCCAAACAGCGGAACAAACCGGGACGGGCGGCGATCTCTGGCGCGCCATCGTGGCGGTCGCAGCCTACGGAGACGGCTGGCAACCGCTGGCGGTATGGACGCTCGAGGCTCCGGATCGGGTGGAAGCCTTCCGCAAGGCGCTGCGGGACGCGATGCTTGCCGATCCCGCCCTGTCAGGGGCGATCGCATCGGTCGCGCGAGCTCCGGGAAACCCGGAGATTTCCCGGCGGCTCGACCGGATCCTCGAGGACCTGGTGAATGTAACGCTTTCGGATCGTGCCGTATGGGAAGGCCTGGTGTCCGATCACACCGGAGGGATCCGGGCGATCGTAGAGAAGACGGAGGCGGCGGACTAGTATATGGATCGGCAGCGGAAGAAGAAGGGAGAGAGAGGCCGTTCGTTCTGTTCGTCTTCGTCCACGCTTCCAGATCCGTCGCTTCATCGCGTCCATTGCCTTCATGCCCTGTTGTGGACCGATTGAGCGCGTTTAAATAAAAGCGTTACACCACGTATTATAATTGTGGCTGATTCCAGCCTTTGGCTGGCTCTTCGCCCGGTACAAGGGGCGGCCGGTGGCCAAGAGAACAGCAGCCTTGGAGGCGAAAATCCTCGCATGGACACGGCGGTGACCGACCGACGGAACGACCCAGTGGAGCAGCCGGAGGCTGGCGAAGGGTTTCACTGAAGAAGTTCCCAAGGTGCTCCGTCGCCTTCGAGCGGTCCGTTTGGTCGAACCCGTCGCAAAGGCTGTCTCTTGATCGGGCTCCTTTCTCGCATCCCCGCCGATCTCAACGTGCTACTCCAAAAACTCGATCTCCTTCCACTCTTCACCCATCCACGCAAGTGTGCCACGAAGGCAGAACAAAAAGCCATTATCGTGCTGCTGCACCCTTTTGTCTTTCAGAGGTCCGGAAGTTCAGATAGATCCAGACCTGCATCCCGTCTGCGTGCTTGGGCTTGCCGCTCTTCGCCTGCCGCACGAGCACGCCTTCTCCGCGTCAGGCGATCACGTCGGGCTTTCTTCCCGGCGCGACCCGGAAACCTTTCGGAGGCTGAAGGAGTTTTCGGACTCTAGGCTCACGCGGAAGTCTTCCTTCCACAACGGCTGAGTCTTGCGCTGGACGCGCCGTGTCCTCCATTGTCCAGCGGGCGCGATCGAAACCGAAAGGGAGCTTGTCGAAGGCGCCTCTTGACTCTTCCCTACGCGGTCCATCGGTCGAGGAATTCGAGGACATCCGAGCGACGGAAGCGCGTGACGCGCTGGGTCGGGCGGAAGGCCTTGAGTCGTCCAAGGGAAACCCACGCCGTGATGGTGCGCGGGGAGACGCCGAGAAGCTCTGCGAGCGTCTGCTTGGTCATGACGGCGGGGAAGTCATAGGAATCCGAAGAGGTCTCTTTGCGAATGTTCGTCTGCATAGAGGGGTAATGCGCCGATGCGTGAGGTGGACCGGGTCAAAGACGCAGATTTCCTCAAAGTCTAATTTCTCGTCCAGATTTACGAAATGGTTTTCCGAGCATAAAAACCCACATACACCCAGAAAAACCCATTTAAACCCATTTAATCCTGCTCGTTGAGGGTAGAGGGTGCCCAAAGCCGCTCGAAACTGGACCCCGGGGGCGAAGCCCATTTTCCAGGGTTAAAAGAGGGTTTCCCCTGGGTGCCGGCGGAGGGACTCGAACCCACACCCCGTTGCCGAGACCAGATTTTGAGTCTGGCGCGTCTGCCATTCCGCCACGCCGGCCCTTTTCGCCCGGCTGATTCTTGGAACGAGATCAGCCGCGGCGAACGTCGAGTTACAAGCAAAACCGTTTCTTGCGGGCGCGTCAAGGAAGGAGGGGGTGTGCCCGCGATCTCTCCCCCGGTTGGGCGCGGGCGAAGCGGGCGAACCCGAATCGCACCCTCCATCGTCCAAGGAGGGCGCCCGATTTGGGCACCCGTCGGGAGCGTCGAGCGTTTGCCCGAGTCGGGAGAAGAGGAAAGCGGAACCCCTCTGGATGAGGTTTGACAACAATTCGGGGTAAGGTCATAGGATGGGCAAGCCGTTTCCCGCGGAATAACGCGTCTCCGGCGACGGGGATTGCGAAGATCGGATTCTTCGGGTGAGGGATCTGAAGGCAACCCTCCCGGGACGGCTGTTGGAGGAGTATGAAAACGAAAGTATTGTCGCGGTTTTTGCTCTGTAGCGCGCTGCTGGGTCTTGGCGGCGGGCTCTCTGAACGTTCCTTCGCCCAGGGGCTGCCTTCCGGCGGGCTCGAGCAGCAAGCCCAGGGGGCGGGGCAGCAGGCAGAAGGCCAAGTCCAGAAAGACGTTCAGAATGACGAAAAGAAGGTAGAGGACAAGGGAAAGCAGGAAGAGAAGAAGACGGAAAACGGGCTTAAGAAGGATGAGAAAAAGAACAAGAAGCACCTCCACCACAAGGGCAAGAAGGAGAAGAACGCGCTGAAGAAGGCGGAAAAAGACACGGGCTTGTAAGCCTCATCCCACGAAAATTGGCGACTGCGAACGAGGGGGGTCTCTTGCGTCCGCAGGAGATCTCCCTCGGTGTCACACCCCCCACCAGCGCATGAGAGCAAAGAGCAGGCCGGAGAGCAGGATCGAGACGGGCAGCGTGAGAATCCAGGCTGCAGCCAAGTTCCGGACAGTGCGCCACTGAAGCCCGGCGCCGTTGGCGGTCATGGTACCTGCTACTCCCGAGGAGAGGACGTGGGTCGTGCTGACGGGGAGGCCCAATAGGTCGGCGAAGCCGATCGTCGTCATCGCGGTGAGTTCGGCCGCCGCTCCCTGCGCATAGGTGAGGTGCTCATTTCCAATCTTTTCCCCCACTGTAACGACGATTCGTTTCCAGCCCACCATCGTTCCTAAACCGAGGGCCAAGGCGACGGCGACCTTGACCCACGAGGGGATGAACTGGATGAGGCGATCCAGTCGGTGGCGGTAGGCGGTAAGAGCTTCCCGGTCGCTTGCGCTCAGGGCGATCTGAGGCGATCTCGTGAGCACGCACAGCGCCTGGTTCAACACGAAGAGCTTGTTTCGGATGTTGGCAACTTGGGCGGCCGGCACCTCCGCAATCGATTTGTACGAGCCGAATTGAACGGCGACTTCCTGGAGGAGCTGGCCAATGGCAGGAAGGGTTTCGGGCTGAAGCTTCCGGCTTTGGACAAAGGCCATCGCCCGCGCGGACGGGTCGCCCTCCGGAACGATGCCAGGCGAGGCGTAGCGATCGAGGATGCGGATCGAAGCGTTGGTCTCGGCGAGCAACTCGTGCGTCTCCCCTTCCGGAACGGCGTGGTTCAGGGCGTAGACGGTCGGCACGACCCCGATCAAGATGAGCATGATGAGCCCCATCCCCTTTTGGCCGTCGTTGGATCCATGGGCGAAGCTCACCCCGGTGCAGGTCAAGAGCAGCAGGGAGCGAATCCAGAGGGGCGGAGGCTTTTCTCCCACGGGAGGGAGATAGAGCCGGCGATCGCGGACTAGAGCCTTGGATACCACGAAGAGGAGCCACGCGAGGGCAAAGCCGATTAGCGGGGAGAACAAAAGCGCTTTCCCGACATTGACCGCTTGCGACCAGTCGATCCCGGAAAAGTCCCCTCGGCCCGAGAAGAGCCGGCTGGCCAAGCCCACGCCGATCACC
The DNA here is from genome assembly GCA_050179015.1 of Methylacidiphilaceae bacterium. GTDB lineage: Bacteria > Verrucomicrobiota > Verrucomicrobiia > Methylacidiphilales > Methylacidiphilaceae > Methylacidimicrobium. Next base: position 5,544 of record JBFXFN010000062.1, read on the forward strand.
GAGCCGATCAGCGTATGCGAGCTCGAAGCGGGGAGGCCCAGGTACCAGGTCCCAAGATTCCAGAGGATCGCCGAGAGCAAAAGGGCGAAGATCATGGCGAAGCCCGCTTGGCTGCTGACGCGGAGGACAAGATCGGGTGGCAAAAGTGCGATGATGCTGAACGCGACCACGCCGGAAGAAGCGAGCACTCCGAGGAAGTTCCAACAACCCGACCAGAGAACGGCAGCTCCAGGAGGGAGCGTGCGGGTGTAGATGACCGTCGCCACGGCATTGGCCGTATCGTGGAATCCATTCACGAACTCGAAGGAGAGGGCGGTCAAGAGAGCAACCGCAAGCAGGAGAAAGGGCAGCAGGGCCAGCGGGCGGGAACCCGCGAGGTCTCGGAAGAAGTGGCTCGCCGCGTAGCTGCCGCCGATCAGGACGACGAGACCCAGCAGGGCGAACCCGCGCTTCCCTCCACCGAAGCTCGGCCGATGGACCGGTTTGGGGAGGGGAGTTTGTTGCGTCGAAATCTGAGCCATCCCTCCCCGGTTTGCAGAGTGTTTTCGCAGACTAACACGAAGCCTCCCTTGGTCAAGGCTGCCGCTTCTCGCCCCGCTATAGCCGCTCAAAGAGGGCGTGCAGGGCAAGAGCGCTGTGGCGCCAGAGTGGCGGTTCCGCAGGGACCTCCCTGCGAGGGGAGAGCCCGGGGCACCCACATTCAGCTTGCGATCCCCGAGAGAATCGGGCATGGGCTGGGGAGGAGCCCCCCGGCAGACCCCAAAATGAAAGCCGTGATTCTGGAAAGACCTGGCGGTCTGGAAAAGCTGAGTCTGGTGAACCGAGAGGACCCGGGAACCCCCGGTCCGGGGGAGATCCGCGTGCGCCTGCGTGCCAGCTCCCTCAACTTTCACGACTACCTAATCGTTACGGGGAAGCTGCCGGCGGAAGAGGGCAGGATCCCGATGTCGGATGGGGCGGGCTTCATCGAGGAGGTGGGGGAAGGGGTGGCGGATTTTTCCGTGGGAGATCTCGTCGTCTCCTGCTTCTTTCCGTTTTGGCAGGAGGGCGGTCCGACCGAGGCCGACTTCAGCCGGGTCCCGGGAGACGGCATCGATGGTTACGCTCGGGAAGCGGTGGTGGCGCCGGCTTCTTGGTTTACGCGCGCGCCTTCCGGCTGGAGTCCCATGGAGGCGGCTACGCTGACGACGGCGGCCCTCACCGCCTGGCGCGCCCTCGTGGTCGATGGGAAGCTCAAGGCGGGAGACACCGTGCTCCTTCTGGGTACCGGCGGGGTATCGATCTTCGCCCTACAGATCGCCAAAGCGATGGGTGCGTGCGTGATCGCCACCTCTTCTTCGGATGCCAAGATCGAGAGGGTCCGCTCCCTCGGAGCCGATTGCGCGATCCAGTATCGCCGGGAGCCGGATTGGGCCAGGCAGGTCTTGCTCTGGACCGAGGGGCGAGGGGTGGACCATGTGGTCGAGGTTGGAGGACCGGGGACCTTGGACCAGTCGATCCGGGCCTGTCGGGTCGGCGGCCATATCTCCCTGATCGGCGTGCTGACCGGCGTCATCGGGGAAGTTCGAACCGCTTTATTGATGCAGCGGCAGATCCGTCTTCAGGGTCTGGTCGTCGGCAGCCGTCGGCATCAGTTGGAGCTAGTGCGCGCCATGGAGGCGACCGGTCTCCGTCCGGTGATCGATCACGTCTTTACCCTGGACGGCATCGCGGACGCCTTCCGCTACCAGGAGTCCGGAAAGCACTTCGGCAAGATCTGCCTCCAGTTTTAGGCGGCATGTCCTCTCGGCCAGCCGCTGGAGAACGCTTGTGAGCGAGGCAGGCTGGTAGCTCCGTTGACGCCCGGCAAATCTCACGCTTGGTTTTATTTAATAAGGAAATGCACCGATGATTACCACCGATGCGCTGCGGCCGGTGGGGTTGGCGAGGCGGGTCGCCTCCCTCTGCCTTCTTTTGTTCACCCTTGTATCTGGATTTCTCGGCTCCCCGGCGGAGATCAAGGCGCGCCGTCTCCCAAGCGGAGCCGCCCTGGTCGAGCGTGGCATAGCGTCCTGGTATAGGGGATCTCGGCGAACCGCCAGCGGGGAGCGGTATCATCCCGACCGGATGACCGCTGCGCATCGCACCCTTCCGTTCGGCACCCTCATTTCCGTTTGCAATCTGAAGAACGGGAGGAGTGCCGTCGTCCGGATCAACGATCGGGGGCCTTTTCGAAAAGGACGTGCAATCGATCTCTCCCAGGCGGCCGCCCGGCGCCTCGAGATGCTGACCGACGGGGTAGCGCCCGTGGAGCTGCGGATCGTCGCCTCTCCTCCGAGGACACCCGCTTTCTTCGGAGACCTTGTGAAGCAGCTTCCCGAACCTTCGTAAAAAAGCGACAGTCGGCGTCCCCATCGTGTCGACGGGTCTTTTTTCGGTCGACTCCCCCAGGGGAGCGATCGCGCGGAAGAGAGGGCGCCGTTTCCCTTCGCCAGGACTCCTTGCTATCGAGGCCGCCTCGATGGGAAGAGTGTTCGATGATTCTCGCTCTCCAATCGCAACTCGACCCGATCCTCAATAGGGTCGTCGCCGACCCCCCCGGCGTTCCCGGCGTCGTTGCCATGATTACCGGCCCATGGCGCAACCTGTATGAAGGAGCTGCGGGGAAGCGCCGGCTCGACCGCGAAGGGGAGATGACCTTGGACACCGTCTTCGCCTTCTATTCGACTACGAAGGCATTCACGGCAACGGCCGCCTTGCAGTTGGTCGAGGAGGGGCTGCTCGACCTCGATGCTCCGGCCGAGCGGTATGCCCCCGATATCGGGAAACTTCCTGTGATTGAAGGCTTTGATTCGCGCGGGGACCCCGTTCTGCGTCCCCCGAAGCGGGCGGTCACCCTCCGGATGCTTCTCACCCATACGGCTGGATTCGGCTACGAGTTTTTCAACTCCACCTATTTCCGCCTGTACCGGACCCGAGGTCAGCCCGCAAGCATGACGGGTTTGAAGGCGAGTCTGCTGACCCCCCTCCTTTTCGAGCCTGGGGAGAGATGGGAGTATGGCACGAGCATGGACTGGTGCGGCCTAATCATCGAAGCGGTGACCGGCAAGCGGCTGGGGGAGGTCTTTGCCGAGCGGCTCTTTGCCCCGCTCGGGATCGAGAGCACCGCCTTCCATCTCACCGGGCCGATGCGGGCCAGGCTCGCGGCCATCCACCAGCGGAAGCCCGACGGCTCGCTCGAACCGACCGGCTTCGAGTTGCCCGCCAACCCGGAGGTGCAGATGGGCGGTCATGGCCTCTACGGAACGGTCGGCGATTTCGTGAAGCTGATCCGGATGTGGCTGCTGGATGGAAGAGGCGAGCGAGGGCGGGTTCTCCGGCCGGAGACGGTCCGGATGGCCGAAGAGAACCAGCTCGGTACGAGAAAAGTTGCCGCCTTTCCGGGAGCGGCTTCGCGCCATCCCGAGCTCGCCGAGTTCCTTCCCGGGCCGTCGAAAGCCTGGGGTCTCGGCTTCCTCCTCCACGAGGAAGAGCTGTCGACGGGCCGTTCCGCGGGCTCCCTCAGCTGGGCCGGGCTTGCCAACACCTTCTTCTGGATCGATCGGAAGAAGGGGGTCGGCGGTTTCTGGGCCACCCAGGTCCTTCCCTTCGGCGATCCGGCCGCCTCCACGGGCTATCTCGACTTCGAGAGAGCCTTTTATGCAGCTTGGAAGCAGAGATCCGTCTAAACCAACGAGGGCGAGGGAAGAAGTCTCTCTTGCCCTTGGGGCCTGGGAGAAGCAGACTTTGCGACGTCCAGCCGGGACAAGCCCGAGCAGAGGCGCGCGAGGAGGAAGCCCCCCAAGTGAGATCCGGGCAGTCTGAGGAGAGGAAGGAGGAGATGCTCCGATCGAGGAGTGTTCTCGTCTCGACTACGCCTCTGCGCTTCGGTGAGGTGGAGATTCACCTCCTGCGCAAGAAGATCAAGAACGTGCACCTGCGGGTCTCCCCGCCGGACGGAAGGGTGAGCCTTTCGGCCCCGTTTCGGGCGCCGATCGAGGCCCTTCGGGTGTTCGCGGAGTCCAAGCTGGACTGGATCCGCGAAAAACGGCAGCCGTTTCTGAACCGGAGGCCGGCGGTGTCGATCTGCTATCGTGACGGCGAGCGCCACTATCTCTGGGGAACGTCCTATCCGCTCCGGGTCGTGGAGGGACCGGGTCCCAGAGGGGTGGAGTTCCAATCGGACGAAATCCTCCTGCGGGTTCCTCCGGGAGCCGCGAGCGAAA
>JBFXFN010000063.1:0-9577 GCA_050179015.1 Methylacidiphilaceae bacterium
TCGCGCGGCCGTCGACCATTGCCAGCCATCGCCGCTGACCTCTCCACTATCGTAGAAGTTGTCTAGGAGCACGAACCGCCGAGCGATCTGTTGATGGTTTGGGCTGTAAGGAGCTAGAATGGCCAGCGAGGGATCCCCGTTCCCCTTTCCCAGATCTCCCAGAAGCTGGTCATAGGTCCGGTTCTCTTTGACGACATAGATCACGTGATGGATCTGTCGGCGCAGCGTGGAAAAGAGGACACCGGGAGAAGAGGAGTCGGGAGATGACGATCTCCAGCCGTTGTTCTCCGCGACGATCCGCGTCAACCGGCGAAGCTCCTCCTCGTCCGGAAGAGGAAGGGAGAGGAGCCCCGCGAGCGTACGTTGCCAGACATACTGGTTCCGGGCCCGCTCGCTCGCACCGAGCGGCTTGGCCCCTAAGGAGCGCGGAGGATGCCAACCCTCGGCGTTCGGACCGGCCGGACTCTTTGCGTTGCAGACGTAGAGCCAGCCGCCATCCCTGCCGACCGCCACAGAGCTCGGGTACCAGCCGGTGGGAATGAGGCCGAGGAGCTCGGAAGCGGGCTCACCTTCCTTCTTTCCCTGGGACAAGCTCCCCAGACGCAGAACGGCTATGGCGTTGGTTCCGCCGCAGCTGACCAGGAGCATTCGCCCGTCGGGAGTGAGAGCCAAACCATTCGGGTTCGCCCCCTTTCCCGTCTGCGCGGGACGCATGCCGACCGGTGCCAGAACATCGATCTCCTCCAAGATGCGGTCCTGCTCGGTGTCGAGCACCACCACTGTATCGCTGTTGTCGCAGGCAACATAAGCGCGGCTCCGCTCCGGAACGGCCAGGATGCGGTTCGGCTGGCCGTGGAGGGGAATGCGTCCACGGACCTTTAGAGAGCTCTCGCCGACGTCGAGAACGACCAGCTCCCGGTCGCGCACGCTCGACACATAGGCTCGGCCGCGACCGCACCAGGCAACCCAAAAGGGGTACTCCCCTCCGGGAATGCCAGCCGAATCCGCGGAGATCTTCCCTGGGCGAAGATCGAGCTCGACGCTCCTGCGCCAGCCGCCTAGATCCACGAGGCTTACCGAGTCGTTGGCCCAGTTGGCGACAAGAAGCCTCTTCCCATCGGGGTCGATCGCGACTCCCGCCGCGACGGGCTGGGTCATCAACCCGTTGCCGGCGAGATGATCCAACCGCAGGGGAGGACGCACTTCCCGCCACCCCGATCGAGCCTTCGCATAGGCATGGACAGAGTCGTCGCCCCCCCCGGAGACATAGAAGTTCTTCCCCTCCGGGCTCCAGGCGATTCCGCAGAAGGAGTTGGGAAGGGGGACGGTTTGGAGGCGATGCGGAGACCCGCGAGAGACGTCGAAGAGAAAGACATGCTCCTGCGAGGCATCCGGAATCGGTTTGCCCTGCTCGTCGAAAAAGAGGTTGTATCCGGAGGTCAACACCAGCAGGGTTCGACCGTCCGGAGAGAGTGCGAGGGAAACCGCTTGGCCGGCGCGCTGGCTGTGAGGCCCCTCTTCGGCAAGAGAAAGGTCCTGCCATGCGGCGCCGCGTGCCGCTCGGGGTTCAATCCGCTGCCCCGTGGGAAGATCCTCTGCGGCTCCGACGTCCGTCAGACGGACCAGCAGCACTGCCATCACCCATCCGAGCGATCGAAGCTTGCAGCGGCGCCACATGCTAGTCCCTTGGCCTCGCGCGAGTTTAAAGAAGAGAACCCGGCGAACAAGCCGTAACCTACGGTCATGGATTGAAATCGGTACCCAACCTGGTGCGCAACCGCGCTCTGCGGCCACTGCTCGTTAAAAGAAGACTCGCACGGTCCCCATGACCCAAAAGGGGAGACCGATCAGGACTTTGTCGTAGTTGTAGACCCGGTCTCCCTGGAAGCCGGTCCCCGTCGGGAACCAGTAGTGGTTGTCCGTCAGATTGTAGATCTGCACCCGCGCCTCCCACCGTTTCGTCGTGTAAAAGATGCTCGCATTCAGAGTGTAGTCCACGGGGATACGGGTCGCATAGTCGTAGGAGAGGAACATCCCGCTCTGGATCCAGAGCCAGAAGGAAGCGCCGAAGCCCATGTCCGATTTGTAGGTGGCCATCGCGGTCCCATGCTCGTGCGGGAAGCCGATGAAAGGATACGTGCCGGTCGGCAGCGTCATGTAGGGATCCACCGGCAGATTGTATCGCGCCGCCGTCGCCGCCGAGTAATTCTGGATGACGGTCGGGCCGGTTTGAGCTGCGCTCTGGCTCCAAAACTCCTCACCGGTCAGATAGTCGAATCCAAAGGTGTAGATCCAGTTCCGGCTCGGCTGATAGGTCCCCGCCAGCTCGGCGCCGAGCACGTCGGCGGGCGTGATCGGGGTGAAGCCGCCGGGGAGGACCGTAACGGGGAAGAAGGTCGAGTAGTAGAAGCCCTCCGCGCTCAGGAACAGCTTGTCGCGAAGTAGGTTCAATTTGACCCCAGATTCATACATGATGTTCGTGAGATGGTAGTAGGAACTGGTGAACTCGGGACAAAAGGCGCCGAGAACATCCATCGCCGCGGTCTGGGCATAGGAGTAGGTGAAATAGGCGTTCATCCAAGGGTAGGGCTTGTAGCTCAGGCTCGCGTTGACCTGGGGCTCCAAGATCGAGTAGTTGCTCTGGAGCATGAGCGCCGAGGGCGTGCCGGGCGGCTCGCTGTTAGCAATTTCATACCACTGGAGCCGGGCTCCGAGGAGAAGGTTCCACTTATCTCCAAGCTGGATGTTATCCTGAACGAAGGGCGAGACCTGGAAGAACTCGGAACGCGCCGTAGCGAAGTTATTGGTATTGTAGGTCAACCCGGGAACTCCCGGAACGGGGATATCGGTCAGGTAGATGTCGCCCGCCCGCAGGGCCTCCGCCATCGTGATCGGCGGAAGGAGGCCCGACCGAGTCAAGGGCTGGGTCATGTTCCAGTAGTTGTCGGCGATTCGGCTCGTCTCGGTGTAATCGGTCTGGCTATCGAACCAGAGAAAGATGCCTCCATCGAGCTCGTGGCGGAGCTGCAGGCTCCCCAGGGGGGTCTCCTCTTTCGCCTGAGCCTCCAGCCGGTGTTCGATCAACCAGTCGCCCGGGGTGTAGCTGAAATTGGAGTTCGCCAGCGGCATCTGCACCATGTTGAAATACTCGAACATCGTGTTGTTCACGATCCGGAGGTCGTCGGAGAGTTTGAGAGTCTGGATGATCTGGGCGACTCCGTAAGTGCTCCGATTTCCCGAGCCGGCCAGGTTCGCCAAGTTGTTCCTCAAGCTGATCGGCACTTGCGGTCCCCATTGGACGACGTAGCCCTGACCAGGAAAGGAAGCTCCCACGCCCGGATGGAAGGTGCCATTCGGCCCGAGCCACCCGATCATGTTCCCGCTCTGGTAGAGCCCGCTGTCGATCAGCGCCGAATCGGGCCGATTGATCCCGAGGGGCAGGTTGAAGCCGAGGGTGTCGAACTCGAAGTTTGAGTCGATCGTGTAGTTCTCCGAGGGATGGGCCGAGAGGGCCAGATAGAAGGCCTGGCTGTGCATGTAAGCTCCTTCGTAGTAGCTCCCCGAATACTGTCCTGCGTAGTCGAACCGGTAGGCCGCCTTCCCGCCCGCGAAAGGCCCTCCCATGTCAATGTTCCACCGGTTCTGGTCATACATTCCCATCGAGTAAAGGGCATCTCCACGGAAACGATCAAAGTAGGGCTGCTTGGTGATGTTGTTGACATAGCCCGCCGCCATCTCTCGAGCCCCAAAGACCGCGCTGACCGGCCCCTGGGCCACGTCCATGTTCTCATAGGCGAAGAAGTTCGGCATCGGCCCGGAGGTGCCGTAACTCTCGAGCCCCACGAGCATCCCGTTGCGAAACACCGTTCCGGGCAGCCCCCGAATGAACGGCTCCACCGAGTAATCTCCCGCCGGAGCCATCGTCGTGAGAGAGGGGATCAGAGGGGCCAAATCATCGTATCCCATCAGGTTCCCCGGAGCCACGGTATCCAACTGCTCCCGGGAGATCGGCGTCACCTCCCGCGGCGTATCCAAGATGCTCATCTCGGTCCCGTAGGCACTGATCGGCGTCGAGGCCGGCCCCGGTAGCTCTCCGGAAACTTCGACTTCCGGCAGGGTGGTAGGGGCCGCTCCTTGCGGAGAGAGCGCCGGCGGCCCCTCCGCTTCTACCCGTGTCCCCGTCGGTTCAACCCCGCTGGCCGAGGCAGCAGGGAGAGGCTGGGTCTCCAGACCCTCGGGAACCGGGATAGACCTGTCAGAGTCTTGGGCGGATGGGCCCTGGGCAACGGACGGCAGAAGGCCGAGGGCAAAAAACAGCGCCAGGCACAAGGGAAGGGAGTCGCGCTGCTTCCCCATAAGCTCCCTCCCGCCCTTCATCGGAGGCAAGCATACGAAGGCACGGCATGGAATCAACTAAAACTTAGGTATGCCTAACTCTATCAGAAATCTTTCTAGATAGATGGCACGCTTCTCACCGGTCTTCTTTATAGGTTGCCCAATGCGTCATCCGGACAATTCCAAGCCATTGACGAAGATTCTTACCCCGTTCTAAATGACTCATGCCGACGTCCCTTCGCTTCGCGCTGCAAAGCCTCAATACGGCTTTCGGCCTGGTTGTTCGGACGGCGCCGGCTCCCGCTCTCGGAGTAGGGCTCCTCTATCTGGTCCTTACTCGATTACTCCAGCCAGCCGGTTCCTTCCGGTTCTGGCACGGAAGGCTGGCCACCATCCTCGTCATTCTTATAAGCCAAGCCATTTTGGGCATTCTGGTAGTCGGCCTCGCCAGGTTCTTTCTCTCTCTTTCGGATGGAAGAAGCCCCCGCTTCCTCGAGCTCCTCGACGGCTTCCGCGCCCCGTGGAAGGCCTTGGCTGGAGCACTCTTCGGCTGGCTGGTCGGAATGATTGCCCTGCTGACCATCCTAATCCCGGGAAGCGCGCCGCTGGCACTACTCCTTCTCCCCGGGGTGCTTCCCTTGGTCATGTTTGGCCCTTTTCTCATCGCCGACGGCGCTGTTTCCCACATGCTCGATGCTTTTCTAGAGTCCTTCCGCCTGGGAGTTACTCATTATGCCAAAGCGCTGGCGGTCGCGATCACAGTGGTCGTCTTGGTCGACATCGGAGGACTGTTGATCCTGGGCCCCGTCATCAGCATCCCGCTCTGCTACACGATTACCGCCGTGGCTTATCGCGGCCTCGTGACGCAACCCCGATAGGCCTCAACCTTGCCGATCTCCTGCTTCCTGCTTTCTTCTTCCGAAAAGGAGACGTCCGGTATTTGACTTCGCCTCTTCTTCCGATCAGGTTTTAGCTGTCGAAACTCCTCTTCGGACGCCAAAGACACCAAGGAGAGGAGCGAAAGGAAAATGATGTTCCTCGAAAGGGAAGGAGTGTGTGGAGACGACACGGAGTTTGGCGCAGCCCTCCTGAGCCGGTTGGCGCGCCATCCCGAACAGCTCCCGCTCGAATCATTCTGCGAAGAGGGAGGATGGCCCGGGCCGTGGAAGGGGCGCATCGAGGAGATTAGGCGGAGTAGGGATGAGGTCGTCGCGGTTCTGTCGGTTGTTTTCGAGGAGCGAATTTCCGCTTGCTGCGACTTGGGCAGCGCTAAAGAGGAACTGGGCTATCATGCGATTCCTCGTTATGGGCGGCTGGAAGCCCGCCTCGACTCTCGAACTGGACGTATGACCCTTCTGCCGCTTCCGTAACCCCCGCCGGAAGAGGTTCCCCCTTCCCCTTAGAAAGCATGCCTTTTTAAGAAGATGACGCAAAGAACGGATGTCTTGGCTAGATGGTTTGCCTCGGACTCTTTTCGTCGATGGCGAGCGCAGCTACGACAAGGGGGCTCCTACACCCTCGATCCGATTCCGGCGCCGGCGCGCGCTTTCGTCCTTTCCGGCCTTTGCCATGCCTTGCCGCCCTTCCTGCTGATCGTCACAGACTCCCCTAAACGGGCGGTGGCCCTGGCCGGCGCAATGGAGGCCTGGGGCTGGCGGATTCCCATCCTTCCGGAAAGCGCCCCCATGCCGGAAGAAGCTCTCCCGGATCTCGACCTGGCGTCTTCCAGGCTGCAAGTCGTCGCGTCGCTCCTTCGGAAGGAGCTTCCCGGTCTGATTGCGACTCCCGCTGCCCTACTTCAACCCGTGCCAAGACCGGAAGCTTTGGAAAAAAGCACAATCCGCCTCTCTACGGAAATCCCTCTGGATCGGGAAACTCTCTTGAAAGAGCTGGCCGCCGCCGAGTTCGAGCGATGCCCGCGCGTGACCGTCCGGGGACAGATGAGCGTGCGAGGAAGCATCGTAGATCTTTTCCCCTGGACGGCCGCCTCCCCGCTGCGAACGGAGTGGGAAGGAGACGTCCTCTCTTCCCTTCGGGAATTCGACCCTGTCTCCCAGCGCTCTCTGCAGACCGTCTCTTCCGCCACGATCTCCCTTCTCCCCCCGGTCGAGCTCGCCGAGGGTCCGACGACGACCTTGGAGAGCTATCTCCCCGACGAGCGGTGCCGCTTCGTTGCCGGGGAGACGTCGGAGCATGGAGGCGACCCCCTGGAGCCCGAGCCGGATTTCCATGAGCACGATTTTTTGGGTCTGGCGCGAGAAGATCGACTGATTCGGGAAAACCGATGGACCCTTTTTTCGACCGAGCTTCGCCGCTGGCTCACCGAGCAATGGGATGTTGGAATCTTCGTCAACAACGAGGGGGAAGAAAAGCGCCTTGAGGAGCTCTTGGAAGCGGAACGGATCGATCCAGCGGGGATTACCTGGATTCCGGGAGTTCTGACTCGTGGGTTTTCCTGGCCCGCCGAGCGGATCGCGATTCTGAGCGATGCCGAAATCTTCGGCCGATACCAGACGCTGCCGCCACGTGGAAAGCAGGCGAAGGGCGTCGTGGAGGTCCGGCCCGTGGAAACTTCCTTCGCGGAATGGCAGCCGGGAGATTTTGTTGTTCATCTACAGCACGGGATCGGCCGTTACAAAGGCGTGGAAGCTCTCCCGGACGGGGGGCAAGAAGCCCTGCTCTTGGAATTTGCCGAAGGATCAAAGCTGTTCGTGCCGATCGACCAGAGCTACTTGGTTTCGCGCTACATCGGCGGGACCCGTCGAGTCCCGAAGCTCGACAAGCTGGGAGGGAGCCGCTGGCAGAACGCCCGTGCAGTTGCCCAGGGAGCGATTCGAGACTACGCCGCTAAGCTCTTGAGACTGCAGGCCGAACGGCAGGTGCTTTCCGGAAACGCTTGCCCGCCCGATTCCGATTGGCAACGAGAGTTCGAGAAATCGTTCGTCTACCGGGAGACCCCCGATCAACTCCGAGCCATCGCGCAGACCAAGGCCGACATGGAAGCAGCGCGGCCCATGGATCGGCTCATTTGCGGCGATGTGGGATTCGGCAAGACCGAAGTCGCCATTCGGGCCATCTTCAAGGCCGCGGTCGGCGGCAAGCAGGCCGCCCTGCTTGCTCCGACGACCGTGCTCGCCTACCAACACTACCAGACCCTCCGGCAGCGCTTTGCGGATTACCCAATCCAAGTCGCGTTCCTAGGCCGCCTCGCCTCGACTGCGGAAGAGCGACGGGTCCTGGCCGCACTCGCTTCGGGCGAGTGCGACGTCGTCATCGGCACGCATCGGCTCCTTTCCCCGGACGTCGCCTTTGCTCGCCTGGGACTGGTTGTGATCGACGAAGAGCAGCGCTTTGGCGTGCACCAGAAAGAGCGTTGGAAGGAACGTCTCCGCTCCGTGGACATGCTCGCTCTCTCTGCAACTCCAATTCCCCGCACCCTCTATCTCGCCTTGGCGGGTGCACGCGATCTGAGCCTCGTCGAAACTCCTCCGCCGAATCGCCTCCCGATCGAAACCATGGTCTGCCCCTATGACGAACGGACGATCCGCTCTGCCGTCGAAAAGGAGCTGGCTCGGGGGGGCCAAGTCTACTTCCTACACAATCGGATCGCTTCGATCGACCGAGTTTGCCGACGGCTTCGAGAGATCGTCCCTGCGGCTCGAATCGACATCGGCCATGGTCAAATGGAGAAGGAGCATCTCGAGGACGTGATGCAACGATTCGTGGCCGGAGAAACCGATGTCCTCTTGGCCACCTCGATCATCGAAAACGGCCTCGATATTCCGAACGCAAACACGATCATTGTCGATCGGGCCGACCGATTCGGCTTGGCCGATCTCTACCAGCTCCGCGGACGCGTCGGTCGATCCAACCAGAAGGCCTTCGCGTATCTACTACTGCCCCGCGACCGCTTTATCGCGGCCGATGCCAAGCGGCGCATCCGCGCCATGCAGGAATACAGCCAGCTTGGGGCGGGTTTCCGCATCGCGCTTCGCGACCTGGAGATTCGGGGAGCCGGAAATCTGCTCGGGACGGCTCAGAGCGGTCATATCGCAGCCATCGGCTTCGATCTCTACTGCCGCCTTCTCCGGGAAGCGGTCGCCGCCGTGCAGGGGAAGAAGGTGCGAAGTCCGCTTGCGTGCAAGGTTTCGGTCGATTTCCTGGGCAGCGGCCCGGGAGGACCGGGGCTGCCTGCTTCCTACATCGCCTCCACCGAAGAGCGTATCGCCGCGCACCGTCAAGCCGCGGAAGCGGGATCGCTGGAAGAATGCCGGGAGTTGGAGAAGGCTTGGCGCGACCGATTCGGTCCGCTCCCGGAACCCGCTCGCTTCCTTCTGGAAGAGGTCGAACTGCGCATTCTGGGGAGTGAGCGCGCGCTGGAACGCATCGAGGTGCAAGGAGACAAGCTCCTCTTGCAGCGCAATGGCCGCTATCTCATGGTTGGCGGCCGCTTCCCTCGCTTGACCGGACAAGATACGAGAAGTAGGCTTGCTTCGATCAAGAAGTGGATCGTAACGTTGGGCTCATCCAGACCGTGACACGCTGAGCGCATGGCTTAGCCGGAATGGTTTCTCTTGCATGGGTGTGGCTAGCCTGCATTGCCTTTTTCTATTCCTCATGGAGAGTGCGCAACGAAAGGGCTCTGGTTGGCCGCGGCTCCTCCTCGGCCTGCTCCTCGTTCTGTCAAGCTTGCCCTGTCGTCTTCTAGGCCAAGCCGGCGTCGACGGCGTTGCCGCAATCGTCAACGACAAGGTGATTACGTTTTCGGAAGTCAAGAAGCAGGTCGAGCCGAACGAGGCGGTCCTGCGCCAAACCTACCAAGGACCGGAGTTGGTCGACCGCGTCAAGGAGGCGCGGCTCAACGCCCTGCGGGCGCTAATCGAACGAGAGCTTATCATTCAGGACTTTAAGAAGAAGGGATATCAGATCCCCGACACCTTTATCGAGACTCGCGTCCGGGACATGATTCGCACGCAGTTCGACGGGGATCGCATCGCCTTTATCCGAACGTTGCAAGCGAGCGGGATGACCGAGGAGCGCTACAAACAGAACCTTCTCGACCAGATCGTTGTTCAAGCAATGCGAATGAAGAACGTCTCAGACTCGATCGTGATCTCCCCCAATCAAGTCGAACAGTATTATCACGACCATCTCGCCCTTTTCGTGGAGCCGCCGAGCGTCAAGCTCCGGCTCATCTTCCTGCAGAAGTCCGCACTCAAAGAGCGACGCGTCGGGCCTGACG
>JBFXFN010000064.1:0-9522 GCA_050179015.1 Methylacidiphilaceae bacterium
TGGATCGGGTTTCATGACTGGCTGGCCGCCGAGTCCGTGGCTTTCCCCGCCCTTTCTCTGACAGAACAGCCCTTCCTCAGTGTCTGCCTGACCCATTTCAACCAGCCCGCCTTTCTCCGGGAAGCGGTGGCCTCCCTCTTCTCCCAGGACTATCCTTCTTCTCAGTTCGAGGTAATCCTCGTGGAGAGTGGAAGTCATGAACAGGAAGCGGCCGAGACTCTCTCTTCCCTGCAGGGTGAATTCTCCAGGCGGAGATGGAGGATTTTTCGGCAGGAAAATCCTGGCCTCGGCGCCGCTCGGAACCGCGCTGCGGCGGCCGCGAAGGGCGACTATCTGCTCTTCATGGAGGATGACAGTATCGCTCGGCCGGAGGAACTCTCTACTTATGCTCAGGCAGCGGCTCGGACGCAGGGGGATATTTATACCTGCCTAACGTCCATTTTGTCCCACGACGGAGTTCCGGAAGAAGGATCCGGCAATTGCTGGGTCCCTACCGGAGGTTCGGCGATCCTTGGCATCTTTGGAAACTGTTTTGGAGAGGCGAACGCATTAGTGAAGAGGCAAGCTTTCCAGGAGCTCGGCGGCTTCTCGGAGGAGAGAGACATTCTAGAGGTTTATCACTTCTTTTCTCGAGCGCTTCTTGCTGGATGTCGCCTCGAATTGGTTCCCGTTCCCCTCTACTGGTGCCGGAAAGTCCTCCCCAGCCTATTTACGAATGGTGGAGAAGAGATCAAGCGGCCGACGGGCTGGGAATTCCGAACCCTGCAGCCCTATCGCATGGCGATGCCACCCGCGCTGCGCGAGTTGCCCTTTCTGACTCACGGCCTCTGGAATCGGCTGACCGCCTCGGAGGCAGAACGGCACTGCCTTGAAGCGGAGAGGAGTTGTCTTGAAACGGAGAGGAATCGTCTTGAAATGGAGAGGAGTCGTCTCCTCCAGGAAAACGCTCTTCTCGCTGGAGAATGCGCCATCCGGGCCAAGCCGCTTCGCTTGCTGGAAAGAACCATCCGGATCGCACGCAAGCGCCTCCTTGGCCGCTAGCCGGACTTCGCGGTAAAGAACGCAAAATGTTGCCAGAGAACGCATCGGAATTCGTTCCCTTTTGCGGAATTTGGCTGATTGGGCTACCTCGTAGCTCTTAAGAAAGATTTCAATAAGGTTTCATGCGAGGAGTTGTCGGCGGGACTCGATGGCTGACGGGTGGTGTGGCTGCGTAACTTGCTGGGTTGGGGCTTCCTGAGAGTGCCTCGAAAAGGGAAGGGGTGCTGGTCCGCTTGAGGAGCGGAGAAGGAATGGGGGAGACGCACTCGCAGAGAAAAGAGCGGGGCCGACTTTGTTAAACACGGGACGGCGGATTTGGGGTTGACAGGAGTCCCGGTGCGCCTTACGGACAAGCAATCCTACGGAGCTTCTCGCAGCGAACGGATTAACTATGTCTACGGCGTTGCCGGAAGCCCGCTCTGGAATTTGCCTCTTGCTCCCGGGCTCGCTGGCCCTCTCCTCTCCGGAGGGCGCCGTATATCTCGATCTGGCAAAGCGGCTCGCCTCCTCCGGTCGGAGCGTCACGCTGCTTCAAGCGGGGGATCCCGTACAATCCATCCTTCTGGACTCCAACGGCACCGAATCTTCCCATCTTCGCCGCGTGGCGCTGCGCGAGCCCAAGGTCCCCGCTATCGAAGGCCACTGGGGCCCGCCGGCACACGAATCTTATCTCGCCTTCCTCTGGTTGCAGGCCCGGGAAGGGGAGTTCGGGCTCGTCCATTTCCCGGTGCGTTCCGGGATCGGATATTTCGCGGCGGTCGCCAAGCGGCAGGGGCTCGCGTTCGCTCATACGGTGCTTGTTGCCGGAGAGGGTTCAAGCGAGGAGGAGCCCGGGGATCTCGACGGGCTGGAGAGGATCTTTCTGGAACAGGAGAGCGCCCTTCGGGCCGACGCGGTTCTGCCCGCCGGCGATGACGGACTTCTTCGCTTGCTGGAGCAGCCGCCGGCGGCTGCGGCAGAAGCTCCTTCCGAGGAGCCGGCTCCCCTGGTCACCGTCTGTCTCGTTCACCACGATCGCCCTCGACTCCTGGCGCAGGCGCTCGATTCCCTGCGCGGTCAGGACTACTCCCACTTCGAGGTCATTTTGGCCGACAGCGGAAGCGAGCGGCCCGAAGCGCTTGCTTTCGTGGATGGGCTAGAAGGGGAGTTTTCCCAGAGAGGCTGGCGGATTCTGCGGCTGGAGAATCGCGGACCCGGGGCCGCCCGAAATCGCGCCGCGCGGGAGGCGCGGGGGGAATTCCTCCTCTTCATGGACGACGACAACGTCGCCCGCCCGGAGGAACTCTCCTGCTTTGTCCGAGTGTCCCGAAGAACGGATGCGGATATTGTTACCTGCGCCCAGGCCGTCTTCCTGGGAGAAAAGCCTCCCGCGCTCGACAGGCCGCCGGATCGCGTCTGCGTCTTCCCGGGCGCCTTTCTGCCGGTGGCGCTCTTCCGCAATTGTTTTGGCGACACCAACGCGCTGATTCGCCGGGAGGTCTTTACAAGCCTGGGCGGATTCAGCGAAGACGACAATTTCGCGACCGAGGATTGGGAGCTCTTCATCCGGGCGAGGTTGGCGGGTTTCCATCTCGAAGCGATTCCTCGCCCGCTCTTCTTCTACCGGGTCCAACCCGAGGGCCGATTCCGCACGACTTGTCCTGAGGCCAACCGGCGAGCAATCCGGCGCCCCTACCGGGAGCATCTCCCGCCGGCCTTGCACGGCCTGCTCTCGCTAGTCCAAGGACAGGCGCTCCGGATCGAGGCGCTGGAAACCGAAGTGCGCAGCCTTTCCGCAGCGCTCTCTAGCCCGAGGCCCGGGCGGTTACGGGAGATCGAGCGCACGGTGCGGAACGCCCGCAAGGCGTTTTTTCGCCGCATGGCAAGCGCCAAGCCTGCTTCACCGCACCCTTGACCCGGTTGTTAGGATGGAATCGCATTCGTTTGCTATGGACCCCAATCCCGTCCAAGAGGCTGATCCTCGGGACCGTTTTCTCGCCGCCGTCGTATCGGGCCGCACCTTTGCCGATGTGGGCGGGCTTTGGGGAACGGTCAACGAGAAGGTGTCGGTGGCGCACCGTTTGGGAGCCCGGTCTCTGGCGATGATTGACGTGGCGCCCGCAAATGATCCGCTGTGGTCCGCCTTTGAGGAGCGAATGCGGAAGCTCGGGGTACCGGAGGCAACCTGCTTGAACTCCGACGTCGTTCAGCTTGCCCAGACGCCTAGTCCGCCGCTCTTTGATGTCGTCCACTGCTCCGGAGTGCTCTACCATATGCCGGAGCCGCTGCGCCTCTTGCTTGCGCTCAAGCAAATCACTCGGGAGCATCTCGTTCTTACCTCCGTGGTTGCCAGAAGCGAATATCCGCATTCGACCGGGTCCTTCCACGTGCCGGAGGCGGCCTGTCTCTTTATTCCCGCTCTGGAAAGGTCCGAAAAGGAGGCGGTTGCCGAGTACTGGAAAGGCTTTGTCGGGGACACGGCGGTGGGGCTGACGCGGGAGAATTCCTTCTGGCGGGTAGAAGATTTTGGTCCCTGGTGGTGGCTTCCGAGACCTGAGGCGGTCCGTGCGCTTTGTCAGGCAGCCGGATTCACGGTGCTCGAACAGGTCGGGTTCTGGGACGGCAATGCCACCACCCTGCTGCTTTCGGCGCTCCCCGCTGTGGAGAAGGGCCAGTAGCTATCCTGGATCCGAAGGGCCGGTTGCTGCCGGCATCGGTGGATCCAACGCTTCAAGGGAAGAAATCGGAACCGCCTTGGTCAACGTGGCCGCTTGAACAGGTGCGGTCTGATTCCGGAGTTCGATAGGCGTTGGTTCAAGGAGGCGTTCGACTGCGCGTAGATTCTCGGCGTACATCGCAAAACTCCGCTCGTTGATCCATGGATTGGGGCGGATCGTTCGGTGATCTCCCTGGAGCCACTCCCGGTAGATTGCCTGTAGATGGGGGACAGCCTCCTCCCAGAGAGGCTCTGCCCAAAGGGCTCCTTTACGGATTTGGTCGAAAGTCTCGGTGACCGCCGCTAGCCGATAACCGACAAGCCGCGCATTCTCCGGGTTGCAGAACTCCATATTTCCTCCGTAGGCAGTGGCCACGACGGGCTTTCCCAGCGAGAGCATCTCGGCGATCGGCAGGCCGAAGCCTTCGCTGGCATGAAGGGAGACGAGCGCCGTTGAGGAGAAGAGCAGCCCGAGCATCTTGGTTCTTGGAAGCCGGGAGCAATACATCCGCACGTCGGGCCGTCGCGCCGCTTCGCTGCGGAGCGAATCGAAGTAATGGGCATCTCCTTCGACATCGGTAAGCTTGAGGAGCAGGAGCCGGTCGTCCGTCGGTTCCGGAAAGGCCCGCACGTAGGCTCGTAGGGCCAATAGAGGATTCTTCCGTTCGGGGTCGGAGAAGAAGTCGGCGGCGGTCAAGAAAACGCATTTATTCCCAAGATCGAGCTCGTCTTGGATCGAAAGGTCTGCGTTGCGGACCATCGCCTCCAGATCCAAATTATGCCAAGCGACGCGGGTCGTCTTTCCGGTGGCCTGACGAAAGACCGTCGCATTGAACTGCGACGGACACCAGATCTCGTCGACTTGCGCGGAAACCTCCCGGGCTCCCGGCGGGGTTTCAAGAAGCTCCCAGGCCCAGAACGCGATGCGGGGCTTTGGCCGGCGAAGGATCTCCGGATGCTGTTTAAGAAGTTCCGGTAGCAGATACCATTGGGCATGGAGGATGTCGATCTGAGCGCGGTTGGTAGGAAGCCCGAACGCCATGGACGAAGGACCATCGGCACTCCAGTCTCCAGCTTGTACGGAGATCGTGCGATGAGGGTAGCCGAGACGTTCGAGCGCTCGGACGGTTCCACACGCTCCTTCGGCGAGGCCAAGCGGTTTGAGAAAATAGCCGTAGACGTGGATCAGCGGCTTTTCGTCGATGACGATCCGTGGCCGATGCTCCTCCCGGCTCCGTTCCAGAATGTGGGTGCGCAGGCTGCGGGCGAGTCGAAAGCGGATCTTGCGACGAATGAGTCCCCTCCTGCGGCGCAGCCACCGTTCGATCGACCGCCGCAGATGCTTTTCCCATCCGCGCTCTTCGGTCCACCAGCCGCTGGAGGGAAAAAGCGGGCCGAAGCCGACGCCACTCCGCCCGACGCCCTCGAACCAAGTCGCCAGATCGTGGAGGAAGAAGCCCGATTCACATGGGAAAGTTTCCCGGAGACCCGGAATGGAATCGAGGGTGCGGCCAAGAAAGATCGGCAGCCAGGGATAGGTCCGGTCGGGGAGCAGGAGGAACTCTCGGACCGCTTCTTCGATAGCGTCCCCTTGCCAGCCCGCTTGGGCGACGGCCTGGAATGCTGGTTCTTGACGCAGCCAATCGCGTAAGAAGCCCGGGATGGCGTAGGCACCTGTTAGTCCCAGGCGGGCATCCACCTGACTCCATCGCTCGACCCCTTCCGCTTGCAGCGAGCGGACATAATCGGCCAGGAGCGAAGCCACAGGAGATGGCATGGCATGGCCCCGGAAGCGGGTGTCGTGGCGGGAAAGCACCTCCGGCTTCCGCCAGTCGAAGCCGCTGAAGTGAAA
Organism: Methylacidiphilaceae bacterium; assembly: GCA_050179015.1. Lineage (GTDB taxonomy): Bacteria > Verrucomicrobiota > Verrucomicrobiia > Methylacidiphilales > Methylacidiphilaceae > Methylacidimicrobium. The sequence continues at coordinate 5,589 of JBFXFN010000064.1, forward strand.
GAAACGGACAGGCAGCCCTCCGGCGCATTGGGGCGTACCCTCTCCTTCCCACGAAAGTCCCCGGTGAGGGAGATTCCAATAGGCGAGGTTGTAGCCCGGATGGCGCAAGATCGAGCTATTGGAAACGAAGCAGGGAGCGTAATTGAGCCAAGCCTGGTCGTGACAGCTTGGCGGGAGGCAATCGTGGGCGAGCGTCCGTTCCCACCAGTTGAGGAAAGACCGGGTTTCTGGCGTGTCTCGCATCGCGAGGAAGCCCCCGTTAAAGCTGCCCGCCCGACGAATGATCCCCTCGTTCGGCAGAAGGCTGTCCGGCGGCAACGGCTGAGTCAGATGCGGCGTCAAGAGCAGTGCATGCCGGGAAAGAGCTTCCTCGGCTTCCCGCAGCTCCGAATAGACCTGGATATCGGCATCGAGATAGAGGACCGCATCAAAGCCGTCGGCGAACAACCGGCGGAAGCCGAAGGGCTTGAGCGAATTGGTCGCTTCGAAGATGTCGTACCAAACAAATCGGCTCGGCGTATCGGGGAGCCCCAGATCCTCGATCGACCTCTCGCGGGCGAGGCCGCCCGTGAATGCCGCGGGCCCTCCTGGGCGATCGACCACGAAGACTTGCCGTTCCCATCTCGGATTGTGGCGAGCGAAGCTTGCCAGAAGCACGCGGGCGTGGGCGATGCGATCGGGCGTCGCCAGCGTAAAGACGACGATCTTTTTCACACTCCCTTCGTCGGGAAAGATCCCGTACCTCGCACCGGCTCCATGGAGAAAAGTTGTCCCTCCTTATCCGATCGACCGGCCAAGACCAAGAGAAAAGCGGAGCGAAAGAGGCCTCGCTTGAGCGATCAAACCGCTCTCCCCGAGCGGTCGAACAAGGCCCTGCGAGCCTTCCGCAGTTTCTGCTCCCACTGGCGCAGTCGAACTCCCAAACGCCAAGTTCGAGAGTGGTGGATGCGCGAAAGCTCGTCGCGCACCTGTCGAAGTTCCTCCACTTTTCGGTTGAGGTCGCAGCAGGTGGTCTCCAACTCCTGGCGCGCAGCGACGGAATCCAGCCAAAAGGCCTCGGCCTGGGCAAACTTCCCTTGAGCGAGGAGAAGCGCTCCTGAAAGGGAGGGAAAGCACTTGCGGTAGGGGCGCAGTGCCCGGAGGGCCCCAGCGGCGAAACTGGTGCTCGCATACATCCCGCTTGAGTTCCGCCGGTACCAGAAGAGGGGTTCTGGGACCATTTCCAACTGGAAGCCGGCAAGCACTGCGCGGGCGAAGAATTCCCAGTCCTCACAGCCGACCCCATGGTCCTCGCTGAACCCGCCTAGGGTCTCGAAGGCATCCCGCCGGACGAAAGCGTTGGCATCGCCAAAGAGGTTCCAGACGACTCCGAGGGAGAGGCACGGCCCCAATGGGACGAAGACCTGTCCAATCTTGCCATCGGCTTCAAACGGTCCACTTCCCTCGAACTCCTTCTGCGCTGTAGTCAAGATCGCCGCACTTGTGCGTAGCGCCACGCGGACGAAGGTCGAGATTTCGTGGGGCTCGGCCAAGTTGTCGTCGTCCATGAAGAGGAGAAACTCGCCCTTTGCTTCGCGCGCGGCCCGGTTCCGCGCCGCGCCCAGATAGAGGTTGGTCTGCCGCACAATCCGCCAACCGCGCTCCGCGAACTCGGGTTCGAGCCTGTCGAGGAAGGCAGCTGCCTCCGCTGTTACGCTCCCGTCATCGACGAGGACCACCTCGAAGTTCGTATAGTCCTGGGCGCGGAGCGATTCGAGCGCTTGTGCCAGGAGCCGAGGGCGATCGTGGTGGACGAGACAGACGCTGACTTTTGGTGCATTGAACGGGCCGGTCGGCCGTTCCGGTACCAACGGGGAATGAAGGGCGGTCAGCCAGTTCGTCCAATCCTTCCGAATCACCGATGGAGCGATCGGAGCTTCCGGAAGGGTTACCCCTTGCTGCAGTGCCTCCAGAAGCTTGGCGGCCAGTATTCCTGGGTCGGCGGCGACGATCCGTCCACGTTCGCTTTTGGGCAGAGCCTCTGCGGTCCCCTCCGCTCCGGCGCAGAGATAGGGAATCTGAGACGCGGCACACTCCCAGGCGGCAAAAGAAAGTCCAGCTGAGGCGGAACCGACGAAGGCAAGGCGCTTGCCCGTTCGAAGATAGGCAAGTGCGTCTTCTGGCTCCATCTCGCCGAGCAGCTTCCAGGAGATGGGCCAGCGGGCCGCTCGGCGCGCGACATACTCGTGGCCCGAATCGCCCGCGATTCGGCCGGAGCGGCCCAGGAAGGCGATCCGAAGTTTGCCGTTCTCGGGGGGCGGGAGTCGGTCGATGGCATCGCAGAAGAACCGGAGCCTTTTTCGGCACTCCAGGGGACCGAAGAAGACGATCTCCTCGGGGACGAAAGACTCCTTTTCCGCCTTCTCGGAAGATCGGAGAGAGGCGGGAAGCGGAGGAGGGAGAGAGCGATGGTCCGGCGGAAACGTCCAGCCCTCGGTTTTGAGCGTTTGAAGCAGTCTCTGGCTCGTGGCGGCGAGGGCATCGGCAAGCCGAGCACTCTTGCGCTCCAGAAAATCGGCGATGAGGATCTCATGGTCTTCCGTCAGCTCGGCGTTGTCGAGGGTGCGGGAAAGGGTCGGGTTGTGGAGGAGCAGGCCCAGCGGAAGCCGCGTGAAGGCCAAGCCCTGGTGCTTCGCCAAGAGGGCGTAGTAACCCAAGCCGCCTCGGTCGCAGAAGACGACTCGGTCGAAGTCCGCGGCATGTTCCCGAAGCCAGAGGTAGACTTTGTAGGCTCGGGAGGAGGAACGGGGCCATACGAAACAGCGGAAGGCGGGCTCGGGCAAGGGAGCCACCCGCACTCCCCGGCGGGTGTAGGCCGCTGTCCGGGAAGCTACGTCCTGGGCTTCGGCCGGCTTTTCGGGGGCGAGCACTACCGTCATCTCAAAACCCGCCTCCGTCAGAGTTTCGGCCAGGGACGCAACCAGGGAACCGAGACCGCTGCTTGGTCCAACCCCGGCCAACTCGCCCGTCACCAGACCGACGCGCAAGCGGGCCGGGTGGGGAGCGGAAGGGGCGGAGGAGGGGAGGGACTCCATCGGGGAAAAGGGTTATCGAAGTTCAGAAGCATAGCGCGGCGGACGAGTCCCGCGCACGCGGTTTTCGCAACGCACTAGAGGAAGCAATCCTCTTGGCCCGCGCAAGGCAGGCTTGCGGGTCGAATAGGATTTGCCGTCGACGCTTGCGGAAAAAACCCCCCTCTCGATGAACCCGACAGGCTGCTAGGCGCGAAAGAGCATCATTCGTTGGTCTCGCGGGTGGCGCCACTCGCCAACATAATGCGGCTGCCAGCCGCGGCGGGCACCGAAGCCTTCCATCTCTTCCCGGGTATAGGCAAAGTAGCCCAGGGAGTGGCTGACTCTCGGATTCTGGTTCGGGCTCGAAGCTTCGAAGAAGGTCGCGTAGAAGGCCCCACCGGGGAGGATGATGCGACGGAGCCGGTGAAGGCAGCGTTCGATGCCGCGCCGGTAGAGATGGGTGAAGAGAGACTCCGCCAGCGCCCATTGCGGCCTGTGCGAAAAACGTTCGAAGGCGAATGAGCCCGAGGCGAGAAGCTCGTGGCCCTTTGCGGGCAGGAGATCGGGTCCGAGCTCCCGCTCGCCGGCTTCCAGGAGCAGGGCTTCCTTGTCCATGCCAAGGTAGTGGCCGGGTTTCAGGTAGCGGATGAAGCGGATGCCGCCTCGGAGGCAGCCGCAGCCGACGTCCAGCGGCACATGTCCCGGCAGAGCCCCTCATCGACGAGGAAGCAGACCTGGAGCTCGCCGCTCTCCTCCCACATGCCACCGATATAGCCTTTTGGCCCAATCTCCTGGATTCCCCTGGCGCCTTCGGGAAGGAGACCCGGAGGAAGCCCGACCGGAGGCAGGTTTTCCGCATCGCGGCTGCAGCCCGTTCGGCA
>JBFXFN010000065.1:0-8828 GCA_050179015.1 Methylacidiphilaceae bacterium
TCAGCTTCGGGATAGGAGAGGTCTCCCTGGGCGGGATCTCCTTTGCGCCCCCTACCGCCTCCGGGAGCCGCGGAGGGTGCCTCTCCTCGATCCGCGCTCGGAGGCGCTGAGTTATGTGGCGCGCCTGGGACCGGAGTTCCCATTTGCGGCTCCTCTACTCTGGTCGACTCGAGCCCTTCGCTCCTTGTTCCGTGAGCGGGGGGAGGCCTCCGCGGGCATGGAAACGCGAGATCTTCTGGGCTGGTTTCGGTTGGCCCGAGGGGTCGCGCTTGCTTTGGAAGCGGAAAGCGAATGTCCAGGACTTCCCAGGGAGCTGACCCGGGCGGAATGGATGGCCTCCGTGGGGTGGGCTCTCGTTCTTGCCTCCGCCGCGGGGGAAGGGGTTGCGTACGGGATGTCCGCGGAGCGCGAGCGACTCTATTTTCTCTTGCGCGAAATGGATCCCTCTCTGGCTCGGCGGCTGGCGGAGAGGCTGGCCGCCCGGGATCTTCTGGAAAAGGCTCTTCCGAGAGACGGGTTGGCGGCGAAGGCGGGTCGCTTGGGCGGCCCTGCGGCGGCTCTTCGGACCGAGGAGCTGATGCAACGGCTCCGAAAGAGCGAGACGAGCTTTCGCCGGGCGAGAAGGCGGCTGCTCAAGCGAATCGGGCTGCGGAAGGAGTCGGGCGCGACCGGGAGGACCGAGGCCGAGCAGGGAGCCTATGGGAACTGGCTTGCCGCCTACCAGAGGTTCGACGAGGCGGACCGCGAGGCGATTCGAAGGGAGATCGAAGACTTTCCGCGGAGGCCGCTCCTGTCGGTGGTGATGCCGGTGTTCAACACCCCGGAGAGGTGGCTCCAGCGGGCGATCGATTCGCTTCGGGAGCAGCTCTACCCCGATTGGGAGCTCTGCATAGCCGACGACGGCTCTCGCGCGGACCACATCCGGCCCTTGCTGGAAAGGAACCGGGAGCGGGACTCCCGGATCCGGGTGGCGTTTCGCGCCGAAAGCGGCGGGATCGCGGCCGCCTCGAACAGCGCCCTTGCGCTCGCCAAGGGAGAGTGGATCGTCCTCGTCGATCACGACGACGAGCTGCCCGAGGAGGCGTTCTACCTGGTTGTCCGGGAGATCCTCCGCGATCCCGCGCTCCGGCTCCTCTATTCGGACGAAGACAAGATCGACGAGGCGGGCCGCCGCTTCGGCCCCTACTTCAAGCCCGACTTCTCCTATGACCTGCTGCTTTCCGAAAACTGCATCAGCCATTTGGGGGTCTATCACGGGGATCTCCTGCGCTCCCTGGGAGGATTTCGAGAGGGCTTCGACGGAAGCCAGGATTACGATCTGGCACTCCGGTTCGTGGAAAGGGTCGAGCCCCGGCAGATCCGGCACATCCCCCGGATCCTCTACCACTGGAGGGCGATCGAGACCTCCGCGGCCATGCGGGTGCAGGCCAAGCCGTATGCTTATGAAGCGGCCCGAAAGGCGATTCGGGAGCATCTGGAGCGCATCGGAAGGCCGGCGGAGGTTCTCGCCACGCCGATTGCCTGGGGCCATCGGGTGCGCAGGAGCCTTCCGGCGAATCTTCGCGTGAGCCTCCTGCTCGGAGCGGTCGAGGACGCGGATCTTCTCGGCCGGTCCATCGAGAGCATTCGGAGCCGGACCAACTTCGCCGATTGCGAGTTGCTCGTGGTCGGTAGGGCCGCGGCAGGGCAGGGGGCGGGAGAAGGCGCGCGCTTTCTTGCGCCGCCTATGGGACTGGCCGGGCCGCGCCTTTGGAATTGGGCCGCTCGCCGGGCCTGTGGAGAGATCCTGGTTTTCCTCGAGGCTCCCGTCGAGGTGATGGGAGACGGCTGGCTCTCGGAACTGGCGAGCCAGGCGGTGCGGCCCGAGGTGGGAGCGGTGGGGGCGCGGATCTTGGCGCCCGGCGGGATCCTGGCGGAGGCGGGGGTCGTCCTGGGCCTGGAAGGAAGTGCGGGAGCGGCCTTCCGGGGGTGGAGCGCCGAATCGACCGGCTACTTTGGACAAGCGGCTCTCGTTCGGAACCCGGCGGCCGTGAGCGCCTCCTGCCTAGCGACCCGAAGGGGCCTCTTCGAGGAGTGCGGGGGATGGGACGAGGAGTATGGGCGGGATTTCTGGGACCTCGACTACTGCCTGCGGCTCCGGAAGAAGGGATACGAGATCGTCTTCACCCCTTACGCCGAGCTGGTGCGGACAGGGGATTTCCGCGAGGCGCTATCCGAGGATCGGGAACGCTTTCGGAAGAAGTGGGCGCGAGGGATCGCCCGGGATTCGGCCTACAACCCGAACCTGAGCTTGGAGCCAGGGGGCTATGGGCTTGCCTGGCCGCCGCGGCAGCGCCGGCCTTGGCGGGAATGAGGAAGAAGCTCTTCCGCTGCCGGGAGATGCCTCCGCCGTTGCCAGGCTCCGGTGGGAGAGGGCAGAATGGCCGCAGTCTCTGAGGATGCAATCTCGTCCCCCTGTGCAATCCCGTCCTCTAACCGGAGCGGAGCAGCGGCGAGCGGAGGAAGCTCGGGCGCTCAACGCCTCGCTGCGGGAACTGGGCGTACGTTACGGGGAGCTGGCGCGGAATCGGCTGGGGAGCGCGCTCGTCTCGGCCGTCCTTTTCGGATCGGTCGCTCGGGGAGAGGCGAATCCCTACTCGGACATCGACCTCTTGCTCGTGATCGAGGACCTGCCTCACGGACGGTTTGCCCGAATGGCGCGGCTGGATCCGGTCGCGCAGGAGTTGGAAGGAGCTCGCGAGGCGCTTTGGAGGCGGGGAGTCTATACCGATTTTAGCGTAATCGTGCTGACACCGGATGAAGCGCGCAGGACCCGCCCGCTCTATCTCGACCTGGTCGAGGACGCGATCCTTCTTTGGGATCGGGATGGGTTCTTCGCGGGGATCCTCGAGCGGCTTCGGAACCGGCTCGGGGAGCTCGGCTCCCGGCGATTGCATCGGGGCAGGACGCGTTATTGGCTGCTGACGCCCACGATCCGGCCGGGGGGAGAGGATCGAGTTGTGAGCGGGGAAGAGATCGCACGGAGCCATATCGGGCAGGCGGGCGAGGTCCTGTCTGAAGGGCTCCGGCTCGAAGGGCGAGGCCTGTGGCACCTGGTTGTGCGTCGCGCCCAGGAAGCGGTCGAGCTGGCTCTCAAGGGCGCCTTGCGGCTGGCCGGAGTCGAGGTGCCCCATGTCCGCGATGTCGGAATGTTTTTAAAGGAAGCGCACGCGCGATTTCCGGAGACCTTCGCTCGGGAGATCGACCGATATGCCTCGATCTCCCGACGGCTGCGGGCCGAGAGAGAGCTCAGCTTCTACGGAGACGAGGAGACGCAGACAACGGCGGAAGGACTCTACTCCTCGGAAGACGCGAAAGCGGCTCTCGCCGATGCGGAGGAAGTGTTGCGCGGCTGCCGGGAGCTTTTGGAGGGATGGCGTCGGCCCGCCTGAGTATGGGAATCGGAGGAGCCGGTTGCCAGGATCGCCCTCTACGCGCTACGATGGGGCAATAGATACAAAAAAAGGAAAGGAGATCATCATGGCGGTTCTCACGCAGGAACAAGCGCAGGTTGCGGCTGGGAAGCTGGTCCCGATCGACCGGCGGGTCACGGAATTCCTTTCCGGGCCGAAACGGCTGCTGATTGGAGGGAAGTGGGTGGATGCGGCCTCGGGCAAGACCTTTGCCACGGTCAATCCAGCGACCGAGGAGACGCTGGCGCAGGTAGCCGAAGCGGATGCGGAAGATGTGAACCGGGCGGTGCGCGCGGCGAGGGAGGCCTTCACGAAGGGGCCGTGGGCCCGGATGGCTCCCGCGGAGCGGGGAAAGCTCCTCTGGAAGCTCGCCGACCGGATGGAGGAGCATCTCGAGGAGTTTGCTCAGCTCGAATCCCTCGACAACGGCAAGCCGCTGACGGTCGCGCGGGTGGGCGACGTTCCCCTTGCGATCGATCTATTTCGTTACATGGCGGGCTGGGCGACCAAGATCGAAGGCAACACGATTCCCTTGGGTCTGGCCCAACCGGAGAGCTATCTCGCCTACACGGCGCGGGAGCCGGTGGGAGTCGTGGGGCAGATCATTCCGTGGAACTTCCCGCTCCTCATGGCGGCATGGAAGCTGGGGCCCGCTCTCGCGTGCGGCTGTACGGTCGTGCTCAAGCCGGCCGAGCAGACCCCGCTTTCCGCGCTGCGCCTGGGCGAGCTGATCCAGGAGGTGGGCTTCCCCGAGGGCGTCGTCAACATTCTGACGGGCTTCGGAGAGACGGCGGGAGCGGCGCTGGCCGCCCATGCCGACGTCGACAAGGTCGCCTTCACGGGATCGACCGAGGTCGGCAAGCTGATCGTGAAGGCGGCCGCGGGCAACCTCAAGAAGGTGAGCCTCGAGCTCGGCGGGAAGTCGCCAAACATCATCTTCGCCGACGCGAACATGGACGAGGCGGTGAGCGGTGCGGCGAATGCGATCTTCTTTAACCATGGCCAGTGCTGCAGCGCGGGCTCCCGGCTCTACGTGGAGCGCTCCGTGGCCGACGAGGTGGCCGAGCGGCTGGCGAAGGAGGCCCGGAAGATCCGGTTGGGTCCGGGCATGGCGCTCGACACCGAGATGGGTCCGCTCGTCTCCAAGGACCAGTACGACCGGGTGACCGGCTACATTCGGAACGGGATCGCGGAAGGGGCCAAGGCCGAGCCGGCCGACCAGAGTTTTGGGGGTCGGGGCTACTTCGTGCCGCCGACGGTCTTTACCGATGTGCGCCCGGAAATGAAGATCGTGCGGGAGGAGATCTTCGGGCCGGTCGTCTGCGCCAGCTCCTTCGGGAGCGAGGAGGAGATTCCGGCGGCGGCCAACGACACGGTCTACGGCCTTGCGGCGGGGATCTGGACCCGGGATATCGGCAAGGCTCACCGGCTTGCGACCCGGCTCCGTGCCGGCACGGTCTGGATCAACTGCTACAACGTCTTCGACGCCAGCCTTCCGTTCGGCGGCTACAAGCAGTCGGGCTGGGGGCGGGAGATGGGGCATGCGGTGCTGGAGAACTACACCGAGCTCAAGTCGGTCTGCGTGCGGCTGAGTTAGGGAACCGCTTGTCGGAATGCGGCTAGCGCCGGTCCCACGGGCTTTCGCGGGCGACCAGCGAGAAGTGGATTTCGACCAGGTCCTTGATCCGCATCGTCCCTCCGGCGATCCGAATCGGTTCGATTCCGAAGTCGCTCTGGCGCACCTTTGCTGTGCCGGTGACCCGGAGGATCCCGGGGGACGGAGCGAGCCGGACCGGGAAGGAGATCTTCTTTACGACGCCGTGGAGGGAGAGATCGCCGGAGATCAAGACCTGGGGAGGGGTGCGGGCGGGGGCGCTGCCCGTCGAGGCGAAGTGGATCTCCGGGTAGCGGTCGGCGTCGAGCACGGCTTCGCCCTGCATGGTCGATTGCACCTCTCGGCGCTCCTGGAGCGCGACTTGGGGATCGACGACCGTCAGGGATTTCACGGGAAGGCTCACGTCGGCGCCCAGGGAAGCAATCGACGAGGGGCTGTAGTCGACCGTCCCGGTGAGCTTCCAGGAGACGATCTCGTGGTCGTGGCCAAGGAAGCCGAGCAGGCCTCCGCGAAGGACCAGGACCTCGACCTTGCTCTTGGCGGAGTCGATCTGGTAGACCGCGGCGGGCAGGAGGGCGGGATGCCCCAGGATCAACCAGAGAAGAAGTAGAGAGACAGCTCGAAGAAAACGCACGGAAAGGGTAGCCCGATGCTCGGAAGCATGCGTCTTTGCGGCGGGCTTGGAAAGCGCCTTTTCCGGGGCGGTCAACCCGACCGCCTCCGCCAGGCGTAGAGCATCGCGGTGAATTCGGTCGCCTCTCGGGCCGCCGTTTGGAATCCCAAGGCGGTCAAGTAGGCGGCAAGGCTCTCGGAGTTCTCGGAGGGAGCGCTCCCCGGGTGGACTTCGATCGCCATCCGCCCAATGCGGACGAGGAACTCGGGAGAGGTCCCGTAGAGGATGGCGTATTCGGAGCCTTCGCAGTCCATCTTGAGAAGATCGCAGGCGCCGATCCTTTCCCGGCGGAAGACTTCTTCGAGGGTCACCGCGGGAACCTCGATCCGGAGATCTTCCTGGTTGGGCCAGGATGGACCGGGCGGTTCCGAAAAGACCGTCGCGCGGCTGGTGAAGCGTTCGGAGCGGGGAAGATGGAGGGAGAGGAGGCCTGAGGTCGAGGAAAGAGCCTCCCGGAAGGGGAGAACGGGAAGCCGATTCTCCCGGACGAGCTTTTCGAGATAGCGGAAGTTCTCCTCCCAGGGTTCGAAGGCGAGGATTCTCGCGTTTGGGCAGCGTTCGGCCGCGAAGAGGGAAAAGAGCCCGATGTTCGCTCCCACGTCGATCACGGTCCGAAGACGGGGGAGGTCTCTGGACCATTCGGTGGCCACATAGTGCTGGGCGAGAAAGATCTCGTAGAAATCTCCGATCCGGGCCGGAGGTAGGGGGAGCCGGAATCCGCGGCGGGTTCGGAACTCCAATGCTTCCGGATCGCGGAGGAGGCCGCGGCGATGGCGAAAGTAGAGAGGCCAGTTGCGAAAGGTGCGGACGAGTCGCCCGTAGCCCCTCCATCGTTCCCGCTGGTTCATGAGACCCTTTCCCTTGCGGAGTCTCTCCGCCGCAGGGGGCGGCGGAGGAGCCCTTCTAAGGAGGAGATCCAGGACCTGCTGAGCTCCTTGAATCGGGCCGCCTGCGCGTAGGAGAGTCCAAGGCGGAGCAGCCGCCGGTCCCTGGAGGGGAGGACCGGCCAGATCCACTCCCCGTAGCGGGCGAGCTGCCGGTCCGCGGCGGCGGGATCGAACTGCCTGTAGGCCCCGAGCCGCTGGAAAAAGCCGATGCCGGCGGCGCGGGCGAGTGCCGGGGTCATGCGCCCCTCTGCCATGAGCCAGGAGAGCATCGCCTCGGTCTCCCGATTGTGGGCGGGAAGGAGTTCGCGCAGCTTGGAGGAGGTCCAGGAGGAGCTTCGGCCCATCCGGTAGACCGCCCCCGGCGAGGGGGTGAATCGGAAGCGGAGTCCCTTCTGGAGGGCGCGTCCGTAGAGCTCGTAGTCGTCGACGAGATGGCCCGGGCTCCAGCCGCCGATCGCGGCGAGCGCCTCCCGCCGCCAGAGCTGGGCGCCCACCTGGGGAAACCAGAAGGCGAGCCAGAGATAGAACGGGTCGAGCGGCTCGGGGAGCGGGGCGGCCCAAGGGGGTTTGGGTCCTTCGGCTCCCCACTGCTCGATGAGCGAGGGAGAGAGGAGGACGTCCGCCGGCTCCCCCCCCGCCTCGGCGAGCTGGGTCTCGATCTTTTGAGGGAGCAGATAGTCGTCGCTGTCGAGCCACTGGATCCACTCTCCCCGAGCGATCTTGAGGATTGCGTTGCGTGCGCAGGAGGGGCCTGAGTTCCCGGGAAGGCGGATCAGGCTGATCCGATCGCCCAAGCCGAGGAGAATCTCCCAGGTGCGGTCGGTCGACCCGTCGTCGGCGACGATCACCTCTTTGCTGGGCCAGGTCTGGGCGAGCGCGCTCTCGACCGCTTGGGCAATCCATTCTTCCCGGTTGTAAGCGGGAATCCCGATCGTGACGAGGGGAGCGGTCATGCGGGGGAGGGGCGGAGCCGGCGCAGGGCCGCCGAAAAGCGCTCCGCCCGGGAGAAGCCGAGTCCGCCCAAGAGGGCGCGATAGAGAGGATTGGCGGGCGATCGCATCCAGCCGCGTGCGGAAGCCTCCGCGAAAAACGCCTCCGCTTCCCGAGTCTCCCCGCTGCGGGCGAGCCACCGGGCGACGAGGAAAAAGGCCTCTCCGCCCGCGCGGCGGAGGGAAGCGGTCCAGCCGCGGGTCTGGTCGAGCCACTGGGCCATCTCCCGCAAGACCTCCGCCTTCTGGCGGGCGAAGCTCCGGCTCCTTTCCGCGGGAATCGGCGCGCGGCGGATCCGCCAGACGGCGCCGGGGGAAGGAGCGAGGCGGAAGCGGAGTCCTGTGCGAAGCGCCCGCCCGGCGAGCTCGTAATCGTCGAAGAGGGGGGCCCGGCCGCTCCAGCCGCCGAGCTCCTGTACGGCTTCGCGGCGCCAAAGGTAACCGCCGGTTTGCGGCAGCTCTCCCGCAAACCAGCCGGCAAGGAGCTCTTCTTCGGGCCAGGGGGGCTGCGGACGGAGACTCCCCGCGCCTTCATCCAAGACGCAGGGGCTGTAGAGAACGTCGGCTTCTTCGCCCAAGCGGGTCTCCCGAAGCTGAGTCTCGATCTTGCGGGGGAGAAGTATGTCGTCCTGATCGAGCCACTGGATCCAGAGCCCACGGGCGGCGTCCAGGAGCGCGTTGCGGGCCGAGGCTCTTCCCTCGTTTGGCTGCGCCAGGAGCCGGATCCGGGGGAGGAAGGGCTCAAGGCGCTCCCGAGTGGCATCGGTCGAGCCGTCGTCGATCACGAGGACTTCGATGTGCGGCCAGGACTGGGAGAGCGCACTCTCGACCGCCTCGGCGACCGTATCGGCGCCGTTGTGCGCGGGAATGCCTATCGAGACGAGCGGAGGACGCACTCCCTGGAAGCCTGCCCAATCGGGCGGGCGGGAGTCAAGAAGAGAGCCTGTTCCTACTCCTGCCCGTTCGGGAGGATCGGTCGACAATGGAGGCCTGCGGCGTGGAGGTGGCGCTTCGGAGGCGCCTCAAGCGGAACGGCGAAGGGCGGACCGGGAGTCCGCCCTTCGGAGATGGCGCTGCGAGACTTGAGTTCCTACGCCCGCCGACCCTCCAATCCTTCGGCGATCCACGGTGGAATCGCGAAGAGAAGGGCGGCAGCCGGGGCCACTGCTGCGGTCTTCAGGGCGAGCAGAGGGGTGATGGCCGGATGATCCG
>JBFXFN010000066.1:0-8270 GCA_050179015.1 Methylacidiphilaceae bacterium
TCTCGTAGGCGAGGATCGTCAGCTCATGCCGCATGTTTTCCAGCGTGTGGACATCGTAGTAGATGCCCCCCTCTCCTCCTTCCCCGAAGGTGTAGAAGACCGCGAAGCGGGCATCCGGCTTCGGCCGCACCAATTCCAAGATGTGGCGCATGGGTACTCCTCCCCATTTGGCGATTCCGCTCCATCCCTGGATGCAGAAGAGATTCGTGATCTGCTCCTGCTTCGGCATCGCCCGGAGCTCTGCCAAGGAAAACTCACGGGCCCGGTCCACCAACCCGCTGATTCGGAGGCGGTAAGAGGCGAACTTCTCCGCCACCAGCCTTTCAAATTCGGCACTCTGCGGCAGCTTCCCGTTCGGCCAGAGGAACGGCGAGATCTCCTTCTCGGTGTACACGACCCGGGGAGACAGGGATTCTCCAAAGTCGAGAAACCTACCCAGAAGCTTAGCCCCCACTTTTTGGACGAAGCGAGCGTGCCGGATCGTAAAAGGCGAAGCCCACAACCACGCCGGGATCAGAACGAGCATTGCGCCGATAAAGACGATCCATCCTTGCGCGGATTCGCCGTCGATTCCGGCGAACATGCGGTTGAGATTCGCGGACGCCCCCGTCAGGAAGACCAGCGACACATGGACCGCGGTAAAGAAAACGAACCAGCAGAGCACGAGGAAGTGAATCGAACGGACAACCTGTCGGTTCGCAATCCGGCTGAGACCGGCCAGCCTGTTGCCCACCGCCGGAGCTTGGAGGAGGCCCGTGACCAGCGCGAACGGGGCCGCCAGGAAAACGGTCACAAAGTAGGCGATCTGCTGCAAGCTGTTATAACGCGTCCACCCTTCGTTGGGGGGAAACTGCAGAGATAGATATTGCAGGAGGGTGGAAAGCGCATTGGGAAAGACATCCCAGGAGAGGGGCACGAGCCGCTTCCATTGGGGGGTCAGGAAAAGCAGGAGATAAAAGACGATGCCGTTGCCCACCCAGAGCAGGTCGAAAGAAAAATGCCACCAACGGGCGAGCCCGATGGAATGACGGATCCCGGGGAGTCCGAGCCAGCCGGGGATCGTTACCGCATCGTCTTTCGCGGTCCAGACGCGATCCCTGGGAACGTCCTTCTGAAAACGAAACCACTCGGTTCCCGGCGTGGAGTGCACCGTCCAATAGAGGCGCGGATGGTCCGCAAGGATTTGCAGTCCGGAGCGGATGATGAAGATCAGAAAGAAGAGGTTGAAAAAGTGCTGCCAACGGAGCCACCAAGGGAACCCGACGGAGGAGGGCAGCGCCGCGCTGGAAGAGCTGCCCGGATAGCGTGCGATGAATTCCTGTACCGCCGGAATCCGTCGCAACTCCTGACCCAAGGCGACCCCCACGACAAGGATCACCATTCCCAGAAGGAGCAGCCAAAGGAGGTTCCACCAACGACCTCCGATCCGAATTTCCGGCGCGATGCCGCGTCGAGGAGGCAGCCAATGGTTGAGCCGGACCCGATCGTCGGCGGGCGTGAAATCGGCGTGCAATGGCTCGCCGGGAGGATCCGTCCCTTGGTCTTTTTTCATCCGTCCACTCGGGGAATCTCCACTCTCTCGGCTTGCTCACCAAGCCAAAGTTCGTCCCCAAGGCAAGCGGCTCCGGACGGCCTGCGATAGGCGAACCAGAAGTTTTTCGACCGTAACCGCAAAGTCGAGCCGCGCTTGCCCGCCTCCCGGTACCCGGTGACCGCCTACAATTCAGAATTGCCACCCCTCCTGGAAAACGACTATGGACCTTTCCCGACCTCAATACTAGGCTTGTTTGAGGCTGCCCATCCGCTTATGCCCCTTCGACCGAAAAGTCCAACGCGGACCTCGCGATCCCTTTTCCACTACTTCCCGAGCCTCCTCGGCCTGGCCCTATCCTTTTTCGCCTTTCCCTTATCCGCCGAACCGCCCGCTGCTTCCGAGCAGACCATCCCCGATATCAGCCGCGATCCTTCCGACCTTCCCGGCCCGCAGGGGAAGAGGCCGCCGAAGCTCGTCAAAGCCACGCTACATGCGGTCGAGGTGGAAGGAAGGCTCGCGGAGGGAGCCTCCTTCCCGTATTGGACGTTCGACGGGCAGGTCCCGGGGCCGTTCCTGCGCGTCCGTGTCGGCGATACCTTGGAAATCCACCTTGCCAACGATCCAAAAAGCCGAATGGTCCATTCGGTCGACTTTCACGCCGCATGGGGATTTTCCGGGGGAGCCGCGGCGACCCAGACCATTCCGGGTCAGGAAAAGATCTTTACCTTCCGAGCCCTCAATCCCGGCCTCTATCTCTACCACTGCGGAACGCCGATGGTGGCCCAGCATATCGCAAACGGCATGTACGGCCTGATCCTGGTCGAGCCCGCCGGAGGGCTTCCCAAAGTCGATCGGGAATTCTACATCATGGAAGCGGAAATCTACACCTCCGCACCCATGGGTTCCCGTGGTCCGCAGACCTCGGACGTGGCGAAGATCCTCCGCTCGGAACCGGAATATTTCGTCTTCAACGGATCGGTCGGTGCATTGAGTCGACATCCGCTTCGAGCGAACGCCGGGGAGAAGATCCGGATCTATTTCGGGAATCCCGGTCCGAATTTCGCCTCCAATCTCCATCTGCTCGGAGCGGTGCTGGAGCATGTCTCCCCGGACGGGAGCGTCCTTTCTCCCTTGCGGGAAAACACCTGTTCCCTCTTCGTCCCCGCAGGGGGAGCCGGTTTCCTCGAATTCGCGCCCAAGGTCTCCGGCCGCTATCCGCTGATGGACCATTTTTTCGCCCGGATGGAAAAGGGCCTGGGCGGAGAGCTCATCGTCGAGGGTCCTTCGGCTCCTACGGTTTCCCACGAGGGGCCGGAAACTCCGACGGACAAGACGAGACGAGCGCCATCCCGTTAGCCCGAGGCTCTCCCGCACGCTCGTCCCCGGGCCCGATCGCCGGCGACAGGAGAGAGCCCGGAACAGAACCGGATTCGGCTCTCCTTCCCCGAGTCAACCTAGAGCGAGCGTCCGCCGAGGATCCTC
Organism: Methylacidiphilaceae bacterium; assembly: GCA_050179015.1. GTDB lineage: Bacteria > Verrucomicrobiota > Verrucomicrobiia > Methylacidiphilales > Methylacidiphilaceae > Methylacidimicrobium. The sequence continues at coordinate 3,017 of JBFXFN010000066.1, forward strand.
GCCTACGCTTACCGCCTTGGCCCGGCGCTTCCCATGCCGCTTCTTGTGCGAATGCTTCGAAACCCTCCGGACATCCGAGGCTCGGGAGAGAGGAGCCCAGATTTCGGGCACGGCCGCGATTCCTTCGTCTCCGAAGCGCGCCTCTTCCTCGATGCCCTCCGCGATCGCCCGGGCGATTCGCTCGCGCACCTGCGGCTGCGCGACCAGGCGCGCCTCGCGCGGATTGGTCAGATAGGCGCACTCGGCGAGAACTGCAGGGATCGTTGGATTACGGGTCAGCCGCAGCCTCCGGCGAACGATCCCGCGATCCGACCCTCCGACCACCGCCGCCAGGTTGCGCTCGATGCGCGTCGCCAAGCCGTGGCTATCCGCACGCCAAAAGAAGGTCTCCGCCCCCCGGACGCTCCGATCGCCGACCGCATTGTAATGGATGCTGACCACGATCGCTCCCGCTCCCAACCGGTTTGCGATCCCGACCCTTTCATCCAGATCGACGAATCGGTCGTCGGTCCGCGTCATCACGACCCGGAAGCCGGCCGCTCTCAGTATCCGGGCAACTCTCCTCGCCGTGTCGAGGGCGAGATCCTTTTCCAAAAGCCTTCCGTCGGCAAGCGGACGACTCATTCCCCCGTTGTCGACACCCCCATGCCCGGGATCCAGGAGCACCGCCGAAAAGGGGCGCATCGGGGCCGCCGAGAGATCCAAACATCCGGCCGACGCCACAAGCCCCGCCAGGAGCCACCGAATCAAGATCGCTTTCACAACACGCCGAGCCGCCCGGCAGTAACAAACTGCAGCCAAGACAGAAGTAAAGCGTTTTTTCTAAACGTGCTCTTCTCCGGCCGCTAGAACTGATAGCTGAGCGTCCCCTGCACCCAGAAGGGCCAGCCGGCCGCGACATAGTCCGAATTGGAGGCGACATCGGAGGCGAGGCCGCTGGCATAAGGCAGCCAATAGACCGAGTTGAGAGTGTTCCAGAGATAGACCGTCAAGCTCCAGCGGTCTCTCTGATAGGTAGCGCTCAGGTTGGTCACATATTGAGTCGGGACCACCGCCGAGTAGTTGTAGAAGAGCGGGTAGCTGCTCATCACCAGGGCCGAGGCGGTCAAGCTCAGGCCGAAGTCGGTCCGGTAGGTGACCATCGCGTTGGCGGTCTGATTGGGTAGACCGATCCAGTTGTAGACGCCGGGAATGCCCGCCACGTTGTTCGGCGCCGAACTGGTTCCGTTGTCGTCAAGCATGTGGTTGTTCCGGAACGCATATCCCGTCGAGTAGCTCTGAGTCTGGGCCGGGCCGTAGGGGAGTGAAGAAAAGTTCCAGGTGCCATGCATATACGCATAGCCCGCCCGCAACCACCAGTGGCGATTCGGCTGGTAGGTCATGTTGTACTCGAATCCCTGGAGCAGGCCCGGATTGGGCTGAAAGCCGATCTGGTCCATGTAGAGATTCTGGTGGAAGAAGGCGAAGGACATGTAGAGCTTGTCGTGCAGAAGGCTCAGCTTGGCTCCTACCTCTCCGAGCTCGTTGAGCAGGTGCATCTGCTGCGAGGTCTGCGTGGGAACGAAGCCGCCCATATCCGCCGTCGCGCTCACATATTCGTAATTGAAGTTGCCGTAGAGGCTCAGCCAGGGGAAGGGCCTGTAGACCGGCCCGATCGAGAAGAGCGGATCGATCATCGACGTCTGGAGCTGGGTGTAGAGCATCGAGGGGGTTCCGGGAGGGGTCTGGGCGTTGATGAAATAGGTCGTCGCCCGAAGCCCATACTGGAGGCTTACCTTCTCGCCGAACTTGATGTCGTGCTGCCAGAAGGGAGCGATCGACCAGTAGCTCGAGTCGGTGGTTCCCGTCGTCCCGTTGAGCGGCTCGAAATAGTAGCCCGCCGGACCGCCTGGAATCGGCCATTGCCCGCCCCCCGGCGCGTTTGGATTCATGATCGCGGCCTGGAAATAGGGGGTGTTCCGGACGTCCCAGAGCATCGGGTTCTGCGCCATGCTGAACATGTTTGGCGCATTGATCAGCGTGGTCGAAACGTAGTCCTGATTCCGCTGGTAGACCCATTCGAGGCCGGTGTCGATATTGTGCGAGATCGCGAAGAGGTCATTGTCCGCCTTCCCGGACTCTCCTCCTCCGATCGGAGTGTCGAAGGCGAGTCGGCATTCGGTCCGGTTGTCGACCTCGTAGTCGCCCATCACCGCCTCGTCGTAAAAGTAGGAGGGCTGGACCGAGTCGTGGCGGGTGTACCAGACGAGCGTGTTGTTCACCAGGTCGAACCCGTCGTCCATGTGCACCTTCTGGATAAGCTGGGTCATCCCTTGGTATCCGGTCTGCTGGGCATAGGGACTCATCAGGAGTTGGCGGCGGTTGACCGGGCCCAGCCCGACGCCATAGCTTCCAAAACCCAAGGAGGAAGGGGCGACTGCAGCTCCCGGGTTGTTGGCCCAGTAGTTCTGGAAATAGGGGACGCTCCCCCATTGAGAGGGAGAGAGGGCGCCGATGTAATCGAGCGAACCCCCGCTCTGAAAGAGTGCATTGGTCGGCCGGTTGAAGCCCGCGTAGCCGATCGGCGAGAAGGAGGCGAAATCGGCATCCACGTAGAGATCGGCCGAGTAGTTGTCGACCGGCTTCCAGCCGAGAGCGAAGTAGAAGTTCTGCTGGTCGTTATGGACCGTCTGATACCAACTCCCGCTCTCGATCCCCATGTAGCTCACCCGGTAGGCGAGCTTGTGCTCCTTGTCGATCGGTCCGCCCATGTCGCCGCCCCACATGTACTGCTGATACATCCCCATCGAGGCCCAGGCGTTGCCCCGGAACTTGTCGAAGTAGGGCTGCTTGGTCGTATAGTTGACATAACCCGAGGACTCCTGACCCGCGCCGAAGACCGCGTTCCCCGGGCCTTCGACCATGTCCATCGACTCGATCATGTTCCAGTTCCAGGGAAGCCCCGAGTTGACCATCTCGACGTTGTAGACGCTCATCGACATCCCGTTGATGAAGGGCAGAGCCGAGTTGCCGCGGATGTAGGGCGCCGGGGAGATCCAGTTGTCGATGCTGCCGAAGGCCGTCGGATTGATCATCGCAAATGCGATCGGGTTCATGTACCCCTGCGAGGTGACCCCCGCCTCGTCCATGAGGGTCTTGTTGATCGGGGTCACCTGCCGGGGGATATCCATCACATCCAGCGGGATCCCGTAGACCGAATCGGTGGGCGCCGCGGTCGGCAGCATCTGCGGCGCCGACCCCTCCGCCTTCACCGTTACCGTGGGGATGGTCGACTCGGGCTTCCCCTGCTCCAGGGGCACGGCCGCCTTCTTCCCGGGACCGCCGGATGAGCCGGACAAGCCTCCCGACGGATCGACCGGATCGGGAGGGAGCTGCGCCCAAAGCAGCGAGTGAACGAGGAGCAGGAGGACCGCCGCCAGCCCCCCGCAGCGCCGCCGCCCCCCTCCGGGGCAAAGCCGGATCCCGACCGGCTTCCCCTCCGTTTCGAACCGGGCGGAGCGCTCAACCGAGAACGAGCGCCCCGCTTCCCATCGCCCTGCGCCTGCGAACCGCCCGACGGTTTTCACCGGCGCACCTCGGCTCTTTGCGGTTTCGCTGGATTTCCGGCGGGCTCCCCGATCCGATTCCGCAGAATCAAGCGGTCGACCGAATCCGCGAAGATCCGCAAGGATCCGGGTCCAACCCGCGTTCCATCAAGCCGCCCTTCCCCCACCCAGCGGTAGATCGTCCAGCGGCTGACATGCAGCAGTCGCGCAGCCTCGTCGGGCCGCATCAATGTTTTGTACACGCTTCCTCCCAAGAGTTGACATTCGCATTTCCCAAGCCGGGACTCCTGGAATACGGCGCAGTTCACCCCTGCCGTATTTCCAAAGCTGGCCCGGCACCGATCGCCGCAACCGGCAAATTGGCTAGGCGAGATGTCGGGGAGGTGGGGAGAGAGGACGATCCGTGCGGATCGTCGCGGCGGGCAGGCGGATCGCCGGCCCTTCCGAGGAGAGAAGCCGAGGCATCGAAAGGGGGCTATTGCCCAGGAAGAAGAGCCCAAACTCCTGCTCCGACCTTTCGGTCCTCGAGGAGCGCTCCTCCTTGCTCTTGCCTTTCACGACCTTCTTGCAGATCTGACAGGGATGCTTCCCGTCAAAGGTCATCGCCAACCCCGTCTCCATCCCGTAGCTCTGCGAGTAGCGCACGAGCATGCTCGCCCATGCGGCTCCCTGCCAGAAGAGCCAGTGGCCCCCGGCCATGTGGCAGGCGGCGAGGATGGCGAAGAGGATTCCCGCTTTTCTCACTGAAGCGTTCCTTTTGCATGGATCGCCGTTTTGCGTCAACCGCTTTTTTCTTGTTTTTTTCTTCCATTCGCTCTCGGAAACCCGGCGGGAAAAACCCTTCCAGGACGGTGGAAAGACGGCGGGCTTAGCGGCGAAAAGAGCCCAAAGAAGGGCCGCCCGTCCGACCTTCCCGGGCTCAAGAAACCAGGCTCTCCTCCTGGCGGAGCCGCCAAAGCTCGCTTGGTTGCAATAATAAGTTTAACAACTATTCTTTTTTTATTGACGCCTATATAAGCTCTGATAATGTTGCCCCTAAGTTTCGCGAGTTGTGCGAGACCCTTATTAAGGAATGAACATGATTGCCGAATACGACACGACCAAAACGACAGAGGAAAAACAGAGCTTCCCCCGGCATCGGACGACCGCTTCGATTGCCGGCGGCATCGGTACGCGAGTGGTGCAGTGGACCTGGCTTGCCGCTTTGACGCTGCTGCTCCTTTCGCTTCCCGCGGCAGCCGCCTTCTTCTACGACCTCTTCCGCTGGCCCGGCGTCGACGGGGCCTTCGTGAAGCAGTGGATCCTAGACGGTTATCCGCGGAGCTTCCTCCTTCTCGCCGTGCTGACAGAGGTGAGCCTCGCCTATGTGCTCCTCGCCCGGCAGGCGGTCCGCTGGCCCTATCTCCTCCTGCCCGCCTTCGTTGGGCTCGCCTGGATTGGACAGTTGGGGGTCGTCCTGGCAACACCGGATCATCCGGCCATCACCCCTCTGCTCGCCCTGAAGACCGCAGCAGTGGCCCCGGCTGCCGCCCTTCTCTTCGCGATTCCACCGTGGATCGCCGAAGGATTGGAGGGTCGGCGGGCGTAGGAACCTCAAGTCTCGCAGCGCCATATCCGAAGGGCGGACTCCCGGTCTGCCCTTCGCCGTCCCGCTTGAGGCGCCTCCGAAGCGCCACCTCCACGCCGCAGGCCTCCATTGTCGACCGATC
>JBFXFN010000067.1:0-7366 GCA_050179015.1 Methylacidiphilaceae bacterium
CCTTCTGGGCAAAGGCGACCTCCTGTGCAACCTCGGACCCGGCGGAGCCCTAATCCGGGCGCAGGCTCCTTTCCTGGAAGCTCCGCCCGCCTTCCGCCCTCTCCCGAATGAGACGGGGAACGATGGAGCGGCAGAGCGCTAGGAAAGCGTGCTCCGCCAGTCCGGGACGCCTTCCCTTGAGGCTCAGGAGACCCCAGCTCCGGCGGAGCGGGCATCGCCCCAGGGGAATCGGCACAAGTTTTCCTTCCTCGGCGGCTCGCGAAATAGCCCAACGAGGCAGGATGCCGATTCCAAGCCCGTATGCCGCCATGGCTCCGATCGCCTCGATGCTTCCCAGTTCGGCTAGGACCGAAAGGCGCAAGCCCCTTCGAGCAAAATAGCGGTCGACGAGCTGATGGCTTTCGCCCTCCCTTTCCGGCAAGAGAAAGGAGTAGCGCTCGAAATCGCGGGGAGGCGTCTTTCGATCGGCGGCCCACGGGTGGGAGGGCGTTACCGCGAAGACCAGCTCCTCCTCAAATAGGCGCTCGAATCGGACGGAAGCGGGCAGGCGTAGCGGGCGAGTTACCATCGCTACCTCCACGCTCTTTTCTCGAACCAGGTCGAGGGCCGGAATCGCGCTCGCCGGCGTGATCGTCCATACGCAGGCGGGAAAGCTCTCCTTAAACTCCCGAAGCACCGCGGGCAGCAGATGCTCGCAAGCGCTCGGATCGGCCGCGAGCCGCAGAGACCCCGCCCCTAGCTGCTCCGATGCCCGGAGCTCCTCCCGCAGGGAGTCGGCCTCGGCCAAGAGGCGACGTCCACGGGGGAGCAGCGTCTGGCCTGCAGCGGTGAGCGAAACCCGCCTCCCGGAACGCTCGAGCAGCCGAACGCCGAGCTCTTCTTCCAGCGCCGCCACCGTCCGGCTCACGGCCGGTTGACTCAAATGGAGCCGCCGGCTTGCTTGGGTGAAGCTTCCGCTTTCCGCGACCGCGATGAACGCACACATCTGCCGGAGATCGATCGGCGATTCCATGATGTATTTCGCGTATAGTACTTATGTTCGTTCCGCAATGCTATCGGTGGCGACGGAGAAGTCTTTGGCATGGTCCCTGCTTCCGGGGACGCAAAGCGCATGCACAAATCTCGCCGTCTTGGAGGCACCCGGAGCATTCGCGTTGGTTTCGTTCCGCTGGTCGATTGCGCCCCCCTTGCTGCGGCCGAGGAGCTGGGCATATTTGACCGGTGGGGACTGCAGGTCCAGCTCGAACCAGAGCCGGGTTGGGCCACGATCCGAGACAAAATCATCTATCGCGAACTCGATGCGGCGCATGCCGTCTGCGGCCTTCCCTATTCCGCCCTTCTGGGGATCGGGTGCATTCCTTCTCCCGCCATGGTGAGCCTCGTCCTCAGCCAGCAAGGCAATGCCCTCGTCCTCTCCAAGTCGCTCTGGGAAGACGGAGTCCGGGACCCCCGCTCCTTCCGGCTCTTTGTCGCGCGGTGCGGCCGCAGGCCGGTGCTGGCCGTGGTCTCCCGCTTTTCCGCGCACCATTTCCTGCTCCATTCTTGGCTTCGCCGCGGCGGGCTCGATCCCGGCCGGGACGTCTATATTCCGGTCCTTCCGCCGGCCCAGATGGCCCTTCACTTGAAGGAGGGATACCTCGACGGGTATTGCGTCGGGGAGCCTTGGGGGTCGGCGGCTCTGGCCGAAGGTTTCGGGGTCTGCGCCGCTACGAGCGCCGACCTAGAGCCCAACCACCCGGAAAAGGTTCTCTTCGTCCATCCAGACTTCGCCCGTAGCGATCCGAACGCGCACACCGCCCTGACCGGCTCCCTCATGGAAGCCTGCGCCTGGTGCGATCTTCCCGAGAATCGTCCCGCCCTGGTGGACCTGCTCGCGAGCCGACGTTGGCTCAATCTTCCTAAGGAGTGGCTCGCGCTCAGCTTGTGCGGACCCTACCCCGCCCAGGCAAGCCTCCCCGCCGGGACGCGCTTTGTGAGCTTTTCAGGGCCGGCCGCCAATGATCCGAGTCCCGAGCGAGACGACTGGATTTGGCGCAATCTCCTGACGACCGGAGCCGTTCCTCCAACCGCAGTTCGACCGCCGGCGGTCTTCCAGCGGGCCTCCTACTTGGCGGCCAGCCGCCGGGGTCGCACGTCCAGCACGGTCTCGACTGCGACGACCTAGGCGCAATCGCGCAAGCAGCCTCTTGCTCCGGCCTCCTCATACTTTCTCCCGTCTCACTCCGACTCCAGAGCGTCAGCCATGCCTATATGTAATACGTTTTTTGCATACATATTGCTTGAAATATGCATTAGTAACATTGCGTCCAGAAGAAGCTTTGGCATGGGGCCTGCTTTTTTGATCTCATGCGAATTGACGTGGGAGTACCGATCGGGCGGGCGGTCGAGGCTCCGTCGCAGTCCGTCGGTAGAGGGGCGACGCACTGTCCCTACTGCGGTCTCCAGTGCGGGATCGAGGTCCGGTCCGACTCCTCAGGCCCCCTCGTCCGAGCAAGGCCCTTCCCCACCAATCGTGGGCTCTTGTGTCCTAAAGGGTGGAGTGCCGCGGAGCCTCTGCACCATCCCGATCGCCTCCGCATTCCGCTCGTGCGCGCAGCCAAAGGGGCCCCGCTCCGTCCCGCCTCGTGGGATGAGGCATTGAACCGCGCGGTCACGGCCATCCGGCGTCTTCAGTCGACCTACGGCCCCCATTCCTTCGGGCTCTTTGGAGGGGGAGGGCTCACCAATGAGAAGGTCTACCTGCTGGGAAAGTTCGCCCGGGTCGGTTTAAAAACCCGCTCGATCGACTACAACGGCCGTTTCTGCATGTCGTCGGCCGCCATCGCCATGCAGAAGGTCTTCGGTCTCGACCGCGGACTTCCCTTCCCCATCGAGGACATCCCTGGGACGGAAGTTCTCGTCCTTGTGGGGGCGAACATCGCCGAAACCATGCCTCCGCTGGAGCCGTATCTGCGGGAGCAGCGGAGCCGAGGAGGATCCCTTATCGTCGTCGACCCAAGGGCGACGCCGACGGCCCTTCGCGCAGATCTCCACCTCGCACTCCGGCCGGGGAGCGATGCGGCAGTGGCGCTCGGCCTCCTGCACTGCGTGATCGCCCAGGGGCGAGTCGACGCGGACTTCGTGGCGAAGCGGACAATCGGGTTCGAAGAGGTGCGCAGGCAAGCCACCGCCTTTTGGCCGGAACGCGCCGCTCGGCTCTCCGGGCTCGCCCCCGAACTGCTTCGAGAGACGGCGTCGGTCATCGGCAAGGCCGGAACACTCATGGTCCTTTCCGGCCGGGGACAGGAGCAGCAGAGCCGCTCGGTTGCGAATCTGTTGGCGTGGATCAACCTCTGTCTCGCACTGGGCAAGGTGGGGAAGCCCTTCTGCGGCTTCGGCTCGCTCACGGGCCAGGGCAATGGACAGGGCGGCCGGGAGCATGGGCAGAAGTCGGACCAGCTTCCGGGCTATCGCAGCCTCGCACTCCCCGCCGATCGGCAACATCTCTGCCGATTCTGGGGGATTGCGGATGCGGAGCTGCCCCAGCCCGGACCGACCGCCGATCCTCTGCTTCGGAGTTGCGGCAAGGTGGATGGCCTCCAGGGCCTGCTCATCATAGGGTCGAACCCCGCGGTCTCCGCCCCCAAAAGCCTGGAGGTGGTGGAGCGGCTCCAAAGCCTCGAATTTCTCGCTGTCTCCGATTTCTTTCTTTCGGAAACGGCGGCTCTGGCGGATGTCGTGCTGCCCTCGGCCCAGTGGGCGGAGGAAGAGGGCAGCGTTACGAACTTAGAGGGGCGGGTCCTCCTTCGAGAACGCGCCCTCTCCCCGCCTCCGGGGGTTCGGACCGATCTCGAAATCCTCCATGGGCTCGCCGAGCGTCTCGGATGCAAAGAGGGATTTCCGGCGGAACCGGCCCGAGTCTTCGACGAGCTGCGCCGGGCGAGTTCCGGGGGAGCCGCCGACTACTCGGGTATCTCCTATTCCCGGCTACGCGGGGGAGAAGGGATCTTCTGGCCCTGCCCGAGCGCGGACCATCCCGGCACTCCCCGGCTCTTTCTGGATCGATTCGCCACTCCCGACGGCAGGGCCCGGTTTCATCCGATCGAGGAGTCCCTGCCGGTCGAACCGCCCGACTCTGCTTTTCCTCTCTGGCTGACCACCGGACGCCTGCTCGCCCATTACCAATCGGGTACTCAGACCCGGCGATCCCCCACCCTGCTTTCCCTGGAGCCCGAGCCAACGGCGGAGATGCACCCGGAAACGGCGAAGCGGTTCAAGATCGAGGCGGGGGATCGGGTGCGCGTCACGACTCGCCGTGGCTTCCTACGCGCGATCGCGCGCATCTCCGAGGCGGTCAGGATCGATTGTCTCTTCTGCCCTTTCCACTGGGGCGGGGAGGGCTCGGTCAACCGTGTCACCAACCCGATCCTCGATCCCGAGTCCGGGATGCCGGAGTTCAAGCTTTGTGCCGCTCGCGTAGAGCGGGAGATCGAAGGACCCTCGGAACCGCAGCCGGTCGCTTCGGGAACAAGACCGGAAAACCAAAGGAGACATCCATGAGAAACGGAAGGACTCAAGCGGCCGTTTGTCGCAAGACACGGCCTCGACTCGTCGTGATCGGCGCGGGGATGGCCGCCGCCCGATTGCTCGAAGAGATGCAAGCTAGCGGTGGACTCACGCGCTGGGAAGTAACGCTCATCGGGGAGGAGCCGTCCGGGGCCTACAACCGGATCCTTCTCTCCTCCATCCTGCAAAAGAGCCACAAGCCCGAGGACATTCTCCTCCAGCCTCCCAGCTGGTATCGAGAGAAGGGCGTTCACGCCCTGCTGGGAACGCGCGTGGAAGGCATAGATCGGACAAGGAGGCGCGTCCTGACGACCACTCGGAGTTTGCCGTACGATAGACTCATCCTGGCAACCGGCAGCCAGCCGCAGCTTCCGCCGATTGCCGGCCTCCGAACTGCCGAAGGCGGTCTCCGGCCGGGCGTTTTTGTCTTCCGGACGATGGACGACTGCCGGCAGATCCTGAACACGGCACGACGTTGCCGGCGGGCCGTCGTAATCGGCGGCGGGCTTCTCGGTCTCGAAGCTGCCTACGGTCTGCTCGCCCACGGGTTGAAGGTCTCCGTGGCCCACCTCCAAGGGCACTTGATGGAACAGCAGCTCGATCCCACCGCGGGGGCCATTCTCCAAGGGGCATTAGAAAGGAAGGGGATCGTCGTTCATCTTCATGCGAAGACAACAGAGATCTTGGGCGACGAAGAGGGGGTGGAGGGGATCCGCCTCGCCAGTGGGAGGATCCTTCCCGCCGACTTGGTCGTTGTGGCCGCAGGGGTCCGGCCGAACGCGGAGCTCGCCGAGGGCTGCGGCCTTCTCGTGCGGCGGGGAGTGGTGATCGACGAGCGGCTGTGCACTTCCGACGCACAGATTCATGCGATCGGCGACTGCGCCGAGTTTGGGGGCCGGGTCTATGGGCTGGTCGCCCCCGCGTGGGAGCAGGCCCGGACTCTCGCTAATCTGCTGGGGGGAAGGAACCCAGCGGCTCGGTACCGAGGCTCCAGGACGGGGACCTATCTCAAAGTCGGCGGAATCGATTTGGCCGTAATGGGAGAGACCGAGCCGAATAGCCCGGAAGATGAATTGATACACTATGCGGAACCGAACGCTGGGATCTACAAGAAGCTTCTTCTTCGGGACGGAAGGCTTGCGGGCGCTATCGTCCTCGGAGACGGCGCCAGAGCGGCGGAGCTCTTGAACTTCTTCGATCTCCAGACCCCGCTTCCATCTTCGCGCGCCGCTCTCCTCTGGGGAGCGCCAACCGGCCCTGGGCATCGCCCTCCGGCTGCCGACGAACTACGGGTCTGCTTTTGCAACAACGTCAGCAGGAAAGCAATCCGCCAAGCGGTCGAAGCCGGATGCCGAACCTTCCAGTCGGTCAGCGAGACCACGCGAGCCGCCACCGGCTGCGGCTCGTGCAAGGGAGAGGTGGAGAAGCTTCTCCGGGAGTTCTTGGGTTCGGCACCCGAGAAGGACCCGAAGGCGGACTACTACGTTCCTGGGGTGCCGCTCCCCAAGGCCGAGCTGACCGCCGAGATCCGCCGCAGAGGCCTTCGGTCGGTTTCAGCGGTCTTTCGAGAACTCGCCGGGGGGCGGGAAGACGCCGCGAGCAAGCCGGGCCTCGCCTCTCTCCTCAAGAGCCTATGGAAGGATGAATATGAAGACGAGCGGGATGCTCGACATATCAACGACCGGGTCCACGCAAACATTCAAAAGGACAGTACCTATTCGGTAGTGCCCCGCATCTACGGAGGGATCGTCACTCCCTCCCAGCTGCGCCGAATCGCCGACGTTGCGGAGAAATTCCGAGTTCCGATGGTGAAGATCACCGGCGGACAACGGATCGACCTGCTTGGAGTAGGAAAGGAGCAGCTGCCGGCCATCTGGCGGGACCTTGGAATGCCTAGCGGGCACGCCTACACCAAGGCCTTCCGCACCTGCAAGACCTGCGTCGGCTCTGACTTCTGCCGATTTGGGCTCGGAGACTCGACCTCGCTCGGCATCGCCCTAGAAAAACGATTCCAGGGGCTGGAGACCCCCGCGAAGGTAAAGATGGCCGTGAGCGGCTGCCCGAGAAATTGCGCGGAGGCGACCACGAAGGACCTCGGCGTCGTCGCCATCGAGTCGGGTTGGCAAATCTACGTGGGCGGAGGCGCCGGATCCCGGGTTCGGGCGGGAGATCTTCTCGCCACCGTCTCCCATCCGGACGAGGTGCAACGGCTCGCCGGAAGGTTCCTCGCCTTCTATCAGGCAAATGCCCGGTACGGAGAGCGAAGCTATTCCTTCACGGAGAGGCTCGGGATCGAACGGCTCCGCTCACTCCTAGTCGAAGACGCCGACGGGCAAGCCAAGGAGCTCGACCGCGAAATCGAAGAGGCGATCTCCGCGTATCACGACCCCTGGTTGGAAGGAGAGAGGCGGGTTGAACCCGGTCAGTTCGGAAGGTTCACGCAGTCGACCATGGAAGAAGGAGTCCGATGACCCAATCCATTCCCCTCGGCGAAGACGGCTGGCTTGACCTGGGTCCTATCGGAGAAATTCCCCTCGGCCAGGGGCGGTGTTACCGGGTCGGCCGTTACGCCGTCGCGATCTTCCGCCTTCGGGACGGAGCTCTTCGAGCTCTCGATGCCGATTGCCCCCATCAGGGTGGCCCGCTTTCCGACGGGATCGTCGACCAGGAAAAGGTGATCTGCCCGCTGCACGGCTTCGCCTTCTCCCTGGAAACCGGAGAAGGATTCGGGCAATCGCTCTCTGTCCGTCGGTATGAGGTTCGATCTTCGGGCGGACGAATTCTCGCAAAGTTTCCGGTTTCCCGGAAAAGAGCCGTTCTC
>JBFXFN010000068.1:0-7209 GCA_050179015.1 Methylacidiphilaceae bacterium
TGGTGGGACCGCTTTCTCTTTCTCTGCCTGCTTCTTCTCTTCTTCGGGCATCTCCGCCTCCGCTTTTTTATTCAGTCTCTTTTCGAGAAGCCGCCCTCTCTTCCGGACTTCGGGAAAGAAGGACTTCTCTACTTGTTCTGTTAGGCGATCGAGGCTCGGCGCGCACCCCCATGAAGGAAATTTCCTTCTCTCCGGACAAAATGATCGGCTTTGGGAGGTGTGCCCCAAGGGAGCACAGCGAGGCAGAGAAGAGAACTTATGCAGGAGCCGAACCCGGCTCGATCGCCTCCGCGGCCGAAGGATAGGTCACTTGCCGGCCGTCGATCCTTGCCCAAGGAGTGAGCCGATGGGTTTGGAGGTGGGTGGCGTCGAGGAGATCTCCCACGGGAACTCCCCGTGCGAGAAGGGCGTCGGCGATGAGGGAACGGTGGCAGCGCCAGGGAACCGTCTCGGCGCAGAGAAGAACGAGGCGACTCTTCTTGGCCTCCTCTTCCAGATGATCCAGAGCGGCGGAAAATTCCGGGGTTTGCATGTAATCGGCGAACCCTCGGAAGCTCGCATTCCGCCAGGCTCCGTTTGGAGAACCCGGCTTCGGATGGCGCAGACCGCCAAGCGAAGCCGTGTGTTCGTAGCCTACGCCGCAGGCAGCTAGAGCCGTGGGGAGCGTCTCTTTGTTGAATTGCGGATTGTGCCGGGATCGGGGAATGGTTCGGATGTCGACGACCTGCCGAATTCCCTGCGCTTCCAGGATATGGAGGAACTCTTCTAAGGACCGCGTGCCGTGTCCCACGGTCAGGATTGCCGGAGGGGGCGGGGATTGCGAGGAATTCTTCCGGCTCACAGGAGAAAATATGCCTTCCGAACGAGCGGGGCTACCCCAAAAGCGGCCGGTTCCGCGTCCGAGCCCGCGGACCTTCCTTTGGTTTTGACAGAGGGCCTTCCTCGTCTCACCCTAGGCGGCGTTCCGTGAGGGAGTCGATCGACGCATCCGCCATCCTCGTGACCTACAACAGCCGTCCGGTGCTGGGGGACTGCCTCCGTTCTCTTCAGGCGCAGGAGGGGATTGGGCTGGAAATCCTGGTGATTGACAATGCCTCCCTGGACGGAACGGCAGCCTGGGTCGCCGAGAGCTTTCCCGAGATCCGGCTTTGGAAAAATCCCGAGAATATCGGTTTTGGGAGGGCTTGCAACCAGGGGATGCGGGAGGCGAGGGGCAAGACTCTCCTTTTTGTTAACCCGGATCTGCGGCTTCCGGATCCGGACGCCGCAGCGCGGCTGGTCGCGGCGTTACACGCGGACCAGACCCTCGGGGCGGTCGGACCGGCCATCTACGACGAAGACGGTTCCCGTCAACCGAGCACGTCCGATCGTTACCCCGAAGAACGTTGGACGGGAGGGGAGCTTGGCCGCTTGCCGGGCAAGCTGGCGGCTCTTTTAGGAGCCTGTCTTGCCCTCCGCGCCACGACCGCCTTGGAGATCGGGGGATTCGATGAGGATTTCTTTCTCTACGGGGAAGACCAGGATCTCTGTCTGCGCCTGCGCCAACACGGGTTGCGGCTCGCCTGCCTCCCCGATGTGAGAGCAGTTCATATCGGCCGTCACAGCGAAGAGCGAACCAATCCTCGTGACTACTGGCAAAAGAAGCTGGAGGGAGAATATCTTTTTTATCATAAGCACTATTCTGCCCGTTCGCTTCGGTGGATCCGGATCAGTCAACGGGTGAAGAGCTCCTGGGAGCTTTTCCTGCTGGGACTGGCTTGGCCGCTCATCGGACGCGGGCGCTCTTGGAAAGAGCGATGGGGAAAGTATCGCGCGATTCGGGCGGTTGCCGGGGAGAAGGGAGATGCCTTTATGCCGAGGGAGATACGCACCGTTGGCCCTTGGCAGTCGGCCTCCTTGGGAGCTAAACGCGAATGACGCAAGACTTCCGAGGAGATTTCGAGGAGCTTTTGCTTCTGCTCGATTCCGGGAAGCCGTTTGCTTTTGCCCGCTACAACGACGGGGAAGCGCGCGTTCTAGCCAATCAGCCGGTCGGATGTAAGCACGAATGGAGTTATCGGCCGGAAAGGGATCTCCGCTTCCGATCGGCCCTTCGAGAATCCCTCCGGATCCGGGATGATTCGTATATTTACGGCCTTCCTTCCTGGGACATGAGCCCATGGATGCACGATCTGGTTCGCGGTCTCACCGCAGCGCGGCCCGAATGCCTGACCTTCGCCTCCCTCTTCGCCAACGGGAATCACGATCGCTTTCTCAAGGAGTTCATTCCCCGCTTCCGCCGGAGGACCCGGCCCATCATCTTCGTGGGAAATGCCCGCCTTTCTCGGCCTCGCTTGGAAGATGCTCTGGGTATTTCCGATTTCGTCCCCCTTCCGGGGGATTGCGTGAAGCTCTGGAAGAAGAGGGAACGGGAGCTTCTCGACCTCCTTGACCTGAAGGCTTCCCTCTCCCGAGGAGCTCTTTTCCTCGTCGCGGGTGGACCACTGGGAAAGATCATAATCCAGGCTCTTTGGAGGGTTTCCTCGGAAAATGTCTACCTCGATGTCGGTTCCGCGCTGGATCCGCTGCTTTTCGGAAGGCCGACGCGAGCCTATCATCGCGATCCCGTGAATCGAGCCGTGATTCCCCGCTGGAAGCCGCCGGAAAAAGAGGCGCAAGCATGGGCGAGCACAAAAGCCTCCGAGGAGCAAGGGTCGAGCTGATGTCGGTTTCAGAAAGGCCACGGATCACGGTGGGCATCCCGGTTTTCAACGGTGCCCGTTTTCTCGCGGAAGCGATCGAGAGTTGTCTGGCTCAGAGTTGGCCACCGATCGAGGTGATCGTCGTTGACGACGGCTCCACGGACCGGACGCCGGAAATTCTGGAAAGCTACCGAAGCCGGATTGTTCCTCGGCGTCAGAGCAACCAAGGTGCAGCGGCGGCGAGGAATCGAATCCTCCTGGAAGCGGGAGGCGAGTGGATCCAATACCTCGACGCTGACGACTATCTGAAACCCTGGAAGATCGAGCGGCAGTGGACCGAGTGCTCAAACCGGGGCGCCGATGTGATTCTCTCCCCCCTTCTCGAGGAGAGGTGGGAAGGGGGAAGACCGCTTCCCATTCGGCAGCCGGAAGATGAGGGAGACACCGATCCGATCGTCCGCTGGCTTCAGCGTAAAAACCCCCAAGTAGCCGCCGGTATCTGGCGTAAAAAGTCGCTCATGCGCATTGGGGGCTGGAACCGCTCGGTTCGCTGCGCAACGGAGGATAATGAGCTCTACATGCGGGCGCTGCACGCCGGTCTGGTGTTCGCTTGGACGCCGACCGCCGGCGCCGTCTATCGGGCCGACTGGTCGGACGAATCGTTTTGTCATCGTAACCATGCGGACCTTTTCCAGACCGAGCTCTCTCTGCTCGACAAGATGACCGGATGGCTGCAGGAGCGAAAGCTATGGACGGCCTCGCGGAGGAAAGCCGCGGCTCAGGCCTATTTCCAGGTGCTCCGGGAGATCGCCAAAGACCACTTGGCAGAGGCGGCCCGGCTCTATCGGGAACGCCAGAAGGCCGGCCTTGTTTTTCCCTGCGGGCCGAAGGCGACGCCAACCTATCGAACGCTCTTCGACCTGCTCGGTTTCGAGGGAGCGGAGAGGGCCTGCCGGGCCGCAGCTCTCTTTCGACCGCTCGAAAAGCGGATGCGCAGCCTTAAGAGGCAATGGGTAGGATAGTTAAACGAAGGGAAGCGTTTTCTGAAAAACCGAGATTTCCGTGCTCCACGAATGGCTTGACGAGGCAGAGGATTTGACAACTATCTTGTCCCTACAGCTTGGAGGGAGGGGCTGACATGCATCGTCCTGCCCAATCGTCGCAAGAACTCGGCGGGGGCTCACGCTTTCAGGACATTCGTGGCGGGTTTGCTACCCTGTTTGCGGATCGGTTCTGGTTCGCAAAGGTCTTCCTTGGGGGCTTCCTGCTGATCAATCCGTTCTTATTGTCGCTGGCCCCGAACTCCTTCGGCAGATTGGCCCAGCACAAATCTCTCCTGTTCTCCCTTCTCGCCATCAACGTTGCTAGCTTTTGGTTCGCCCTGGGTTTTACCTACGAAGTTCTTCGAAGGGCTCGCTTCGGCAGGGGGCAGCTGCCCGAATGGAGCTGGCGAGTCCTTGGACAATATCTGCGTGAAGGCGCGGTGAAGTTCGCAATCTCCCTCTCGACGCTGCTTTTGCCGCTCTCGGTCTGGGTGGCAGCCTGCTACGGCCTCTTCATCCACCTCTTAGGTCTTCCTCTCCATCTGCTGTCGCTTTTCGTCCCTCTCGGGAGCTGGCTCGTGGTGCCTTTTTGCGCCGTGGCCTGCTGCCGCTGGCTCGACGGTGTCTCCGTTTCCGCCTGCGCGCTCGATTACCGGGAGAACTTCCGCCTCTTTTGGAAACGGCGGAGCGACTTTCTGATCGCTTCGGCTTTCCTCGCAGGACTGAACGCGATCCTCATGTCACTTTTCTACACAATCCCCTTCGCCCTCTTTTTTGGTCTCTGCCTCGTCGACACCTGGTTTGGTCCAATTTATGCTTCCGCCGTGGAGCAAGAATCCGGCTCTTCCTCCGCGAGGAATCACCCGGTTTCTTAGAATTCGCGTCATCATTCCGTGATTTCCTTCGACTCGGCAGCGGCGACTCCCGTCCATCCGGCGGTGCTCGAAGCGATGCTCCCCTTTTTCCGGGAACCCGGCAACCCGGTCAGCCTCCACTCCGCGGGTGTCCGGGCGCGGCAGGCCCTGGAGAAGGCGAGGGAAGAAGTTGCAGCCTTTCTGGGCGCCTCTTCCTCGGAGATCCTATTCACCTCCGGAGGAACAGAGGCCATTAATCTCGCCATCAAGGGCTTCTATGAATCCAACCGCAAGCGGGGCAACCGTGTCGTTTCTACCCCGGTCGAGTCGGCCGCGGTACTCCGTTCGCTCGATTGGCTACGGGGGCAGGGGGCGGAGATCGAACTGGTTCCTGTCGATCCGGAAGGAAGGGTCGATCCCGCTGCGATCACGGCGGCCCTAACTCCCGCGACCATCCTCGTCTGTGTGCAATGGGCCAACGGCGAAACCGGCGCGATTCAACCCATTCCACAAATCGCCCGGATCTGCGAGGAGGCAGGTACAACCCTCTTCTGCGATGCGACGGCGAGCGCCGGCTGGCTGCCGATCGATTTAAGCCGAGTTTCTGTCCCGCTTTTGGCAGTTCACTTCCGCGGATGCGGAGGGCCGGTGGGAGCAGGAGCCCTATACAAGCGGGAGGGGGTAGCTCTTTCTTCTCAGCTCCATGGAGGTCTTCAGGAAAAAGGCCTCCGCGCCGGCACCGAGAATCTCCCCGGGATCGTCGGAGCTGGCAAAGCGGCGGAGCTAGCCGCCCAAACCATGGCTGCTTCGGAATCCCGCCTTCGCACCCTCTCGCAGCAGCTCTGGACGGCACTCCGCTGCGAGATTGCCGCCCTGCATTGGCACGGTCCTCCTCCGGGCGAGGGACGTCTGCCGCACCACCTTGCTTGGAGCGCGGAAGGCGCGGAAGCGGAGGCGCAGGTACTTGCCTGCGACTTGAAGGGGATGGCGATCGCCGCAGGCCCGAGCTGTATTAGCAACTCCTTGCGGGGCAGCCATGTCCTTCGAGCGATCGGGCTCCCGCACCCTCTGGTGATGTCTGCGATCCAGGTGACCTTGAGCAAGGAGACTTCCGAAACGGACCTGGGCCGTTTTTGTCGAACCTACCCGAAGGTTATCGAGAGGTTACGTTCGATGTCACCCGCTTGGCAGATGGGGAAGGGCCGTCCCGCTTCGGGGCCTTCGGCCGGGGAAGCCAGCCCGTGAACGGACCTCGACATCGTACGGCAAGAGATCTTTGTGGGGCGTCTCCTTTCTGGAAGAGAAGCCGCTTCGGCTGGCTCGCGCTCTCCCTGGGGCTTCTTGCCGCCGGGTTTCTGGTTTCATTTCCGATCGACTTCTCCGCCTACCGGGCCTTGCAGCGGATCGACCAGCCGTTTCTCCAACAAGCCGCACAACAGTTCAGCTTCTGGGGTGACTATTTTCCGGGAAGCATCCTTGTCTCGATCCTGTTTGCTGTCGGGAGCCAGGTCGTTCGAAGCCGTCGAGCTCGGGCGGCTGCCCTAGCAAGCTTTCTGGCCGCCTCGGTGGCCGGGCTCACTCTGGACGCCGGCCGCTTCTCCTTTGGCCGGCCCCGGCCCTATGCCGACGCGGCGGCGGCCACTCTCCGGCTCGGCAAAAAGCCGGAGCCCAAAGTCTCTTTCAAGAGAACTCGTCCTGACAACGACCTTCCCGATGGATTCTACGGCCCGCTTGGCGTTCACATGTTTCAGGGTTTTCCTTCGGGCCACGCGGCCTCCTCTAGCGCTAGCGCAGCCGCGATCGTCCGTCTGGTTCCGCAGCTCGGCATCCCTCTCGGCCTCCTCGCGCTCGGCGTCTGCTGGTCTAGAATGGAGTTACGGCAACACTACCTATCCGATGTCGCTGTAGGTGCAATCTGGGGTTCGCTCTGGGGGTTTTTTTTTGGCACGCTCCTCTTCCGGCGCCTGAAGCTCCATTCTGGAGTCGTTCGCGACTCCCAATCCGGAAAGGAGGTTTGAACGAAAAGGGGAGGCCAAGCGTCGAACCCATACAGAAACCTCGAAGGAATCGTCTTCCTCCTCTAACGATTCCTGAGAAGGGCGGCACGGTGAAGACCGTGCCGCTCTTTTTTCTACTTATCACCCTTCGCATAAAAGGAAGAATCATGCTTGTCGCCGCGGCAACCTCGATCTCATCGCGTGCCGAGGATCGCGGCACAGGACCGGATAATCTTTGCTCGCTTTGTTCACAAGCGCGACAGTTCCTTCAATGACAGACGCTTCATTTTGTTGAATATTCTTGTGTTGTAAAGCTAGTAATATGGCTTTGAACAGAAGAGCAGGGGAGAGGCGTCTAACTTATTATTCGGCGCGAACTGTCTTTCGCGTCGCTTTCCCGCAGCGATTCCCGATTATGGGAAGCAGGTTTGTGTCCAGAATGCGGATGAGTTTGGAAAGCCGTTGCGATGCAGGTCTGAAAGCGTAACGAATCAGCGCTTCGAGACGAGCAAGGAAGTGGCATATGCACAAATATAACGGATATTCGGTGGAGCAGCGGATCAGGCAAACACTAGCCTTCTCGGCTCCTCTTCTTATCACGGCAGCGATCCTTTCTTGCCTTGATTACGACAAA
>JBFXFN010000069.1:0-6894 GCA_050179015.1 Methylacidiphilaceae bacterium
GGATCCCTCGGGGTTGACGGGGAAGGGGGTTGCGACCTCAGAGAAAACACCATTTGAATCAATGTTGGCTAAAGTCGATCAGCTCGACTTTAGCACTGCACCAAATAAGGCAGTCTTCTATTCAGGGCCCGGCCAAGGTGCGCAAATTATAATATATGCCGAGCACATCGGTGCAACAACCATCGAGATGAGACCTGGAGGTCGATAGCTCACGCGGAATCTCGGTGCCTTCACGAGAGCCGAACAAAATGCAATTTGGCAACGGGCGTCTGTTCATTTTGCGCGAGGTGCATCGGGACGAATCAACGTCTTTATCCGAGGAGCCAATCCGTCACGAACATTCCGAACGCCCGAGGAACCGATTCTTAATTCCAATCCCAATGTTTGGAAATTGCTCTATCACTATTACAGTTATTGATGATAAACATGACTACTGACCAAACAATTCTTGATGCGGAATTCGTGTTGGCGAAGAAGTCCTACACTGCATCAGAGCATGCCGACGCAAAGGATCTATTACAAAAGCAATTCCCAGAAGCATCATGGGATGACATTTTGGATGCATATTCAAGGGCATGTGAGCTTGTTCGTAAGTGCTACGGTATTGGCGATCAGGCTAGGCGCGAGAAGATTCCAGACGACGAAGCTTTGCAGATCATGGCAAAGCGTTTCCCTGGCTTCAGTGAAAAGACCTATAATTATGCGCTTACATTGGGATGGTTTTTGTCGCGTTAAACCTCATAGAAAAGCCGAGCATGCTTCGAGCATTTCATAAGGCTCTTTGCTGAATGGAATGAGTAAAGAGCGTAATGGCTTCACAGGAAGGACAATCGCAACAGTGTCCCTCACCATTCGTCTTTGACCGCGCTCGGGACCAGTAGATGCGTGTCGGGGAGATTTCTTCTTTCATCCCAGCACACGACATGATGGAGCCATAGGAGACCCCTCGGACCCACGGGCCCAAACCCTGGTGGTACTGATCTTTCTTTGAAAACGCGAAGTTGCTGTTCTTCTCGTCTTTCATTTGGGGTTCTTCCTTCTATCCCCCAAAGCCCCTGTACGCAAAATCGAAGAAACTCCAGACGGCTTGCGTTACCCGAGGCGTTTGGCTACAACCCCTGGGCTGGCAGCATACAGAGCGTCGTTGCAGAAACAGATACGGTGATGAATCGCGTATTTGGTGATGGAGCAGGAAAGGTCGGTTCATGGCTGTCGCCTACTAGGCCGACATGCACTCTATCTGCAATTCGGAAGTTAGCGCTTCCCCCTGTCAACAGCGCCGAGTATGTTTTGTAAGTGCTTGTTCCCGCTGGGGCGCGTTCTCAAATCGGAACTGCGGCAGAAGCGCTTGGCCAACCAGGTGGTGCGATTCAAATCCAACTTCTCGAACGCATCCCGAATCGCGAAGTTCGGTGAAGGAATGCCTCTCGCGCCATGGCTACATTGATGTCCTCGTTCACGCTTGAGTCCGGCAAATTGATAATTCGCAATGACGAAGCTCACCTCTCACCCATTGTCGCGGGATTTGGAGGCGTTCCAGTCCATAAAGTCCTGCCGCTTTTGAGCGGCAACAGGTGTTTAGTGCTTCTTGATCCAGGATTCTCGCGAACGCCAACGTTCGAAAACCTGTTGTGCATTGATTCGACGGGAGGCATCGCTTGGAAAGCGCGGCTTACGAAGTCGCATGATGCGTTTGTTGATGTTCTGCTCACCAAGGCTGGCATTGAAGCTAGAACGTGGAATGGATGGGAAGTTGCGATTGATGCAGCGACAGGCGCGAGCAGAGTAATCGGATGTATCAAATAAGGAGCGTTGCACTGAATCGAGAGGGTAAGGAGAACGGGGTTTTTTCCCACTGAGGCGCTTTTGCTGATTGAATAGGCAAAGTAAGATGGTTCAACAGTGGTTCAAGGCCAACTGGGGAGGAAACCTGATTCTGCCCGATGGCTGGTATGGAAGACCATACGACAGTCAACACGCGCTCACATCAGTCGAAGAATGTGGCAGCACACTTATCGTCGTTCTCGACCACAAACTGACGCTTCGTTTCGAAGGTTTGAAATCGGTTAAAGCTCAAAAGAGCGAATTGATTTTTGGACCATTTGAAAGGCTTCGTTTCGATTGGGAGAGCTTCGGTACTGAAGGAACACGCGGCACCAAGGAGTACCAGGGCGGTGAAGTGAAAATCGCCTCTGCGCTGCGTTAAGGGCCCCAAGCCCGGACGATTCTTCACCTGAACCGAGACCCTCCTGCGGTGCAAAGGGCCATCCTTGCGGCGGCGGAAGGCAAGGAGACGACTGTCAAGCGACATCAGGAACTGATCCCTTGGCGACATGTGGAATTGACCCCTTTATGCGGATTTGGCTCGTGTGGCTGGTTGAAAGACGGTAGCCGGGTGAACATTGAAGGTTCTGGCGACCTCGCTAATGGGTTTCCCTTTTCGGACAGTGGGGCTTCATGAACAAGACAGGGGATGACAAGGCGGATGCCGCGAAGCGCCTCGCCGTGTTGCGCCCCTATATCGACGGCGAGGCCTCGCTGACGAAGGGGGCCGCTGGCCGGCATCTCCCTTCGCGCCGCCCGGCGCTGCCTGCGGCTCTCCGGTAATCGGCGGGTCTCGGCCAGCGTCCGAAGTCGGTCCTCCGCTCGTTTGCGCCGCTCGTCGTCCGACAGCCTGCAAATCTGGGGCCAGGTTTGCCTGGGCCTGGCCGGAGGCGAGGCTGCCTCCGAACAAGCGTTGCCTTCCGAGCTCCGTTGCAAACCGCTCTGATTTTTCGGTGATCTGCCGTGACGAGAGGGAGGGATCGTGCTTTGGGCGGCGCGAGGGTATTGCCGACAGGGCATTAGCTGCCGGGATCTTGAGCAGAGGATGGGCCAGCCCTCGCTCGACCGCCCTCGCCCTCCAACAGAACCTGCCCCTCAATAACAGTGGCATGTTCCCTTCGGGCATCTACAACTTCCTCGGCTTCCCCGACCAGGTCATGAGCGGCATGGTTACCTACCAGAGCGACCTCGGTTTAAGCATCACCCTGGGCGGCCTCGTCATGAGCGAGCAGTTCCTCGGCTACGACTACGCGGTGAAGATCCCCACGCCGTTCGTGCTCAGCGCCACCCTCTTCTACGCGACCCCTCGTTGGGAAGCCCGGCTCTACGTCTACAACTTCACAAATGAGCCCTATTGGCTCGCCTTCGGCATGGGAGCCAACGGCACCCGCACCTTCAACTACGAGGACATCCTTCCCGGCGTGCCCTTCTGGGTGCAAGGCACCTTTGTCTACAAGTTCTAAATTCGTAACATTTTCCGTCACATGCGCTTGCGCTGGGTGCGCCCGTCGGTAGCATCTCTGCGCCCACTCGCATAGTATCGTCCCATTTTGGAGGCGTCGTTACGAGAGTGAGCGAGACAATTCCTTCTTTCCCCTCCCATCCGGGCGGTTCGCGAGCGGGGCAACTCCCGCCCGTGCGCCGCCTCCTGGGCCGGATCGAATGCGCCACTCCTCTCTCGAAGGCTCGGGCGGATTGCTATGCTGGCGAGCCTATTCTTCCTCGTTTTTCCTCCTCTGCTGACATCCGCCTTCTCCACGTCTTCCATATCCGCTTCTCCACTGACTGCCAGCAGCTCGGGCTCCCCTCAGGCTGGGATGGGCTCTCCCCTGGACACGACCGACCTCGAAGAAATCACGGTCAAGGCCGCAAGCGAAAGCTCGCTCGTCGTGCCCTCGGCAGCGAGGGCGAAGCAGAAGCTGGAACAAGTTCCGGGCGCGGTCAACTTCATTCCGGCAGCCAGCTACTACCGCAACGAGCGGGTGCAAGGCCTGCGCGACGCCCTTCTCAACCAGCCGGGAATCTACATCCAGGAGGCATGGGGAGAACCCAACGATTACCGGCTCTCGATTCGCGGAACCGGACTCCAGTCGCCTATCTATGCCCTCCCTGGAATCCTGGTCCTGCAGGACGGACTGCCCTGGACGATGGCGGATGGAGAAATATCTGGCTTTTCCAACATCGACCCGCCATGCTAACTTGTCATGACAAGTTAGGTATCGGGCGATACCAAAAGGGGGGCAGCCGCCTTCCGTAAACGGAGGACTCGAGATGGAAAGCTTGGGAATGTATCCGACTTGGTACGTGCCCTATGTCGGATCGGGATGGGTGATGGGGATCACGGGAACCATTCATATCTTGGCCTCTCATACGTCGATCGGAGCGGCTTTTCTCTTTGCTCTTCTAGAAACTAAAGCCTACCGGGAGAACAAGCCCTGGCTGCTCGACTACATTCGCCGCTATGGAATTTTTCTCTTGGTTTTTTCCTACGTCTGGGGGTCCGTCACCGGCCCCGGCATCTGGTATTCCACGACGGTGGCGAGTCCACGAGGCATCTCCGGACTGATTCACAATTTCGTCTGGGTCTGGGCTACCGAATGGGTCTTCTTCGTCACAGAGGTCATCGGGGTTTATGCCCTGGTCTACACGATCGGTAAGATCGATGCGAAGACCCATTTGAAGCTCGCTTGGCTCTTCGCGGTCGCTTCTTTGGAAACATTGCTTCTGATCATCGGGATCCTCTCCTTCATGATGTGGCCCGGAGGGGACCGTTGGTATCGGACTGGATCGGTTCTCGATGCATTTTACAACCTCAACATCTTTGCGCAGATGTCGATGAGAGCGGCCTTCATGTGCGTGGCGGCAGCGATCGTGGGGAGCATCGTCGCCGCAGGCGTCAAGGACAAGGCGCAACGGATCGAGATTTCCCGCTTCATCGCAAAGATGGGCGGCTTCGGCCTGATTGCGCTGGTCCCGCTCTTTTTCTGGTATGTCCAGACTCTGCCTCCGAACGCAAAAATCATCTTGGCGGCCCGGCTTCCCGCCGGTACGGCGCAATTCCTGATCGGAATGCTTCTGACCACCGCAGGCTACCTCGGCTGGCTCGCATGGAAGCCTTCCTGGCTGCCCGCGCCCGTGGCCGCTGCGATGACCATGCTCCTTCTCCTCTTCGGCCTCTGGCCGGAAGAACGGGCTCGGGAGAGCCTGCGCAAGCCCTATGTGGCTGGCCAGTATATCTACGGCAACCAGGTGATCTCCCGCGATGTTCCGGGAAAGGGGATCCGGGCGGAAGTGCCGGCGATCCAGGAGCATGGCCTGCTCGCTCTCCACCCCTTCGTTCCCGCTGATCTCAGGGAGATCACTCCGCAAAACCGGCTGGAAGTGGGCCGGTTGATCGCCGCGATCGCCTGCGCCAACTGCCACAGTCTCGAGAAGACGGGCCTTCTGCGGCCGCTCCCAGCCAAGTTCGGAGGGACAACGGATCCCCAGGTGGTTCGGGCATTTCTCGACGGACCGCTCTACACCGGAGCGATCCCGTATATGCCGGCTATTCCTCTCTCCGAAAAGGAGAGGGAGGCGCTCGCCTACTTCATCGCCCACGCTTCCGAAACGCCGGCTTCGCTTTCCGCCGTGGAGCAGAAAGTCCGGTAAGCGTTGTTGCTAAAGGAGAAGGAAGACCATGAACAGCCCGTCTCACACCGATCTTGGATCTCTGCTCAATGTCCTGCGCGATCCCGCCGGGATCCCGGCACCGCCGATCCTCTTTCAGTGGCTCATGGTGTTCACCTGGGCCATCCATATCGTTTTCGTCAACCTGGTCCTCGGAGGAGCTACCTTGGCGATCGCCGGATTTCTCCGACGAAAAGATCCTTTATGGGGCCGCCTTTCCCGAGCCATGACCCAGGTTACCAAGGTGGCGCTCTCCTTGGCGATCGTCGTGGGCGTGGCTCCGCTCCTCTTCACTCAGGTCATCTACGATCCGATGTGGTATGCCTCGAACGTTCTCTCTGCGGTCTGGGTCATGGGATTCATCTATGCGCTCGGCTTGGGATACACATGCTGGTTTATCTTTTCTTTCCGCAACAAGGAGGGCGCTTCCTCGGTCGAACTCCTCTGGGCCGTCGCGGGGATCCTCCTCTTCGCCCTGAACGGCTTCGTGATGCATGTCCTTTCCGTTCAGTCGATCCTACCCGCGAAATGGCTCCAATGGTATGCCCCGCAAGGCATACCGGACATGTCCGGACTGCGAGTGCATGCCGTCTCCCTTCCGCGCTTCGGCTTCTTCTTTGCCACCGCCGCCGCCGGTACAGGGATCTTTCTGCTGGCTTACGCCGATTATTTTGGATCGCGACGCGACTTTCCCGCGCCGTACAGGGAATTTTGTCGGAAGATCGGCTGGCAATGGGCCCGCTGGGGCTTCTTGGGGCAAACGATCCTGGCTATCCTCTGGTTTGCGGGAATCGATAAGGCGGGAGCGCGGCTACCGCTCGTGGTTTTGCTGATTGCCTCGCTTGCGATCCTCCTCCTACTCTGGCTTCGAAAGCCGGAATCCCTCGTCGGGAAGGGCTATTGGGCTCAGGGAATCTTTGTTTTCTACAGCCTACTCATCGGGATTGCCCGGGAGGGTATCCGCCTGGGCGCCCTCTTGCCGCTCGGATACGATCCGATGACCTATAAGGTGAATCTCGACCTGCCCTCGACTCTCCTCTTTTTTGCCACGTTTCTGGGCGTGGGAGGCCTTGCTCTCGCGTTCCTTCTGATGATGCTCTGGCAGGCGGGAAGGGTTGAGGGAACCTATGTGGCCAACAAGACCGTTATCCGCCTCTCCAATTTTGCTCTCGGTATAGTCTTGATTTGGGTCGCTCTCTTCTTCGGAGTTGGGATCGCCGTCTGGCTTCGGAATTTTCACTGAACCGCTCGGATTCCGATCCTCCCGGGATCCTTCTCTTCTCTGCGCAAGCCGAACTTCCTGGCGAAAAACGTAAGTAGTTGCGAGAGAACGACCGGAATTCTTTTTATGGCTACGAGGTAGCCCAATCAGGCAGTTTCCGGAAGTGAAAACGAATTCCG
>JBFXFN010000070.1:0-6093 GCA_050179015.1 Methylacidiphilaceae bacterium
AAAACGGAAAAGAGCTTTGCCCTTGCCCCGGGGCAAGGGCAAGAACCCCAAAGTAAACAAAAATGCCCTACCCCTCGTGGTCAGATCACTTGTTCTCAAAGCGGTCAGTTTGACATGTTCTCGACAGAGAAAAGCGGAGCGAAAGGGCCTCGCTCGGGCGATTAGGCCGCTCTCCCCGCTCGGCGGAACAAGGCCTTGCGCACCTTCCGCAGCTTCTGCTCCCAATGGCGCAGTCGAACTCCCAGACGCCAAGTCCGAGAGCGGAGGACGCGGGAAAGCTCGTCGCGTACTTCTCGAAGCTCCTCCTCTTTGCGATTGAGGGTATTCTGTACTTTGTCTCGTTGCCGGCAGGTGGCCTCCAGTTCCTGGCAGGTGGCCTCCAGTTCCTGGCGCGCGGCGACGGAATTTAGCCAAAAGGCCTCGACCTGGGCGAACTTTCCTTGAGCCAGGAGGAGCACTCCCGAAAGGGAGGGAAAGTGCTTCCGGTAGGGGCGTAGCGCTCGGAGTCGCCCAGCGGCGAAACTGGCGCTCGCATACATTCCGCTCGAGCTCCTCCGGTACCAGAAGAGGGGTTCTGGGACCATTTCCAGCTGGAAGCCGCCAAGCACTGCGCGGGCGAAGAACTCCCAGTCCTCACAGCCGACCCCATGGTCGTCGCTGAACCCGCCCAGAATCTCGAACGCATCCCGCCGGACGAAGGCGTTGGCGTCGCCAAAGAGATTCGAGACAACCCCAAGCACGAGGGAAGGTCCCAATGGCGCGAAGACCTGCCCGATCTTCCCGTCGGCGTCGAACGGTCCGGTTCCCTCGAACTCCTTCTGTGCTGTAGTCAAGATCGCCGCACTCGTGCGCAGCGCCACGCGGACGAAGGTCGAGATTTCGTGAGGCTCGGCCAAGTTGTCGTCGTCCATGAAGAGGAGAAACTCTCCCTTTGCTTCGCGCGCGGCCCGGTTCCGAGCGGCGCCCAGATAGAGGTTGGGCTGGCGCACAATTCGCCAACCGCGCTCCACGAACTCGGGTTCGAGCTTGTCGAGGAAGGCGGCTGCCTCCACGGTTGCGCTTCCGTCATCGACGAGGACCACCTCGAAGTTCGGATAGTTCTGGGCGCGGAGCGATTCGAGCGCTTGTGCGAGGAGGGCCGGGCGATCGTGGTGGACGAGGCAGACGCTGACCTTTGGTGGATCCGACGGGCCGGTCGACCGTTCCGGCACCGGCGGGGAATGAAGGGCGGTCAGCCAGTCCGCCCAATCCTTCCGAATCACGGATGGAGCGACCGGAGTTTTCGGAACCGTTACCCCTTGGTGCAGTGCCTCCCGGAGCTTGGCGGTCAGGATTCCGGGGTCGGCGGAAAAGATCCGTCCCCGTTCGCTTTTGGGCAGAGCCTCTGCGGTCCCCTCCGCACCGGCGCAAAAAAAGGGGATCTGCAAGGAAGCGCACTCCCA
Organism: Methylacidiphilaceae bacterium; assembly: GCA_050179015.1. Taxonomy (GTDB): domain Bacteria; phylum Verrucomicrobiota; class Verrucomicrobiia; order Methylacidiphilales; family Methylacidiphilaceae; genus Methylacidimicrobium. The sequence continues at coordinate 1,443 of JBFXFN010000070.1, forward strand.
GGCTGCCAGCGAAAGTCCCGGGGAGGCGGAGCCGACCACGGCGAGGCGCTTCCCCTTCCGGAGATAGCCGAGGGCCTCTTCACGCTCCATCTCCTCCCGAAATTCCCAGGTATGAGGCCAGCGGACCGCTCGGCGCACGACATACTCGCGGCCCGAATCGCGGGCGATTCGGGCGGAGCGACCCAGGAAGGCGATCCGAAGTTTGCCGTTCTCGAGGGGCGGGAGTCGGTCGATGGCATCGCAGAAGAACCGGAGCCCCTTCCGGGACTCCAGGGGGCCGAAGAAGACGATCTCCTCGGGGATGAACGGCTCCTTTTCCGCCTTCGCGGAAGATCGGAGAGAGGCGGGAAGCGGAGGGGGAAGAGAGCGGTGGTCCGGCGGAAACGTCCAGCCCTCGGCTTTGAGCGTTTTAAGCAGCCCCTGGCTCGTGGCGGCGAGGGCGTCGGCAAGCCGAGCACTCTCGCGCTCCAGAAAATCGGCGATGAGGATCTCATGGTCTTCCGCGAGCTCGGCGTTGTCGAGAGTGCGGAGTAGAGTCGGACTGTGAGCGAGCACGCCGAGCGGAAGTCGCGCGAAGGCCAAGCCCTGGTGCTTCGCCAAGAGGACGTAGTAACCCAAGCCGCCCCGGTCGCAGAAGACGACTCGATCGAAGTCCGCGGTATGTTCCCGAAGCCAGACGTAGACTTTGTAGGCTCGGGAGGAGGAACGGGGCCATACGAAACAGCGAAAGGCGGGCTCGGGCACGGAAGCCACCCGCACTCCCCGGCGGGCGTAGGCCGCTGTCCGGGAGGCTAGGTCCTGGGCTTCGACTGGCCTTTCAGGGGCGAGCACCACCGTTACCTCCAGGTCCGCGTCCGCCAAGGCTTCGGCCAGCGACGCAACCAGGGAACCGAGGCCGCTGCTTGGGCCGATCCCGGCCAACTCGCCTGTCACCAAGCCGACGCGCAAGCGCCCCGGGTGGGGAGCGGAAGGGGCGGAGGAAGGGCAGGGCTTCATCGTGTCAAAAGAGTGTTTTGAAGATGAGAAGCATAGCGCGGCGGACGAGTCCCACGCACGCAGTTTTCACAACGCACTAGAGGAAGCAATCCTCTTGGCCCGCGCAAGGCAGGCTTGAGGGTCGAATAGGATTTGCCGTCGGCGCTTGCGACAGAACGCGTCTCGATTAATCCTACGGGCTGCTAGGCGCGAAAGAGCATCATCCGTTGATCTCGCGGATGGCCCCACTCGCCAACATAATGCGGCTGCCAGCCGTGGCGGGAGCCGAAACCCTCCATCTCTCCCCGGGTATAGGTAAAGTAGCCCAGGGAGTGGCTGACTTTCGGATTCTGGTTCGGGCTCGAAGCTTCGAAGAAGGTCGCGTAGAAGGCCCCACCGGGAAGCATGATGCGACGAAGCCGGTGAAGGCAGCGTTCGAGGTCGCGCCGGCAGAGATGGGTGAAGAGAGACTGCGCCAGCGCCCATTGCGGCCTGCGCGAAAAACGGTGGAAGGCGAATGAGCCCGAGACACGAAGCTCGGGGCGCTTTTCGCGCACGAGATCGGGTCCGAGCTCCCGCTCGCCGGCTTCCAGGAGCAAGGCTTCCTTGTCCATGCCGAGATAATGGCCGGGCTCCAGGTAGCGGATGAAGTGGATGCCCCCTCGGAGGCAGCCGCAGCCGACGTCCAGCAGCACATGCTCCGGACGGAGCCCCTGCTCGACGAGGAAGCGGAACTGGAGCTCGCCGATCTCCTCCCAGAGGCCGCCGATGTAGTTTTTTGGCCCGAGCTCCTGGATCCCCTTGGCCCCTTCGGGAGGCAGGTCCGGAGGAAGCCCGGCCGCCCGGCGCCAGGATTTCCGCAGCGTGGCGGCGGCCTGTTCCACTAATCGCATAGGGGGCTCTATATCCGGTAGGCGAAAGAGAGAACAAGAGGATTCCTATGGAATCCTCCGATCATTGGAGGGGCGTGGTGGACTTTTCGCTTGAGACTCCAGAGGTGCGGTAGGAGCATCTTCGTTGCAGTATGAAATCCAGAGCCATTCTCATCCTTGGGATGCACCGCTGTGGGACCAGTGCCCTTGCGCGGTGCCTCGGCTTTCTGGGTGCGGAGCTCGGCTCGGAGCTTGTTGCGCCGGCCGTGGACAATCCGACCGGTTTTTGGGAAGACCGCCGGCTTCTCGCCATCAATCAACGGCTGACCGAGTTGCTCGGAGAGGAGGGAGATCGCTGGTGGGAGCACTCCACACCTCCGGAGATCCCGCTCGCGTCCCCGAGGGTGCGCCCCTTGCTATCCGAGGCTCTCGGAGAAATCCAAGGGAGATTTGGTTCTTCGGGATGGTGGGCCTTCAAGGACCCGAGGACCCTGCGGGCATATCCCTTTTGGGAGGCGGCTCTGCAAGAAGCCGGAGTCGGGATCGAGCAGGTCATCGCGGTTCGTCATCCTCTGGCTTGCGCGGAGTCGCTCACGCAGCGCAACCAGCTCCCCGAAGGCCGATCTCTTCTTCTCTGGACGAGCCAATATCTCGCCCATTGGCCTCGGATTGCGGCCAGGCCGTTCGCAGCGGTCGATTACGACCTGTTGTTGGAAGAACCGGAGCGGGAGCTACGACGGCTGAGCGATCATCTGGGGCTGCGTTGGCGCAGGGAAGTGGCGGAGGAGGCGCGCGGCTTCCTGCGGCCCGAGCTCCGGCACGCCCGTTTCCGGTTGCGGGATCTCCAAGCGAAGCCAAACGTGCCGCCGCTGGTCGTCGAGACATTCGAGGCGCTCGAGGACCTTAGCGTGGATCACGAGCGGAAGTCGGCATCCCTACGGATGCAGGCTCTCCACGCGGAGTTCCTTCGAGCGGTTCCCCTGCTCCGTGCGCTCGATTCCGAGTGGATTCGGACCGAGCGGTCGGAGCAGGTGTTGTCTGCGGAGCGCAGGAATACTTCGGATCAGGAAGAAGCCGGGAAGCGGCAAGTGGAGGAGTTGTGCCAAGCGATGTCGACCGTCAAGGCGAAGCTGGAAGAGACCGAGGCAATCCTCGCGGCGCGCGAGCGGGATCTATCCGCCTTGCGGACGCGGATGGAGAGTTCGCGCACCTGGCGGTTCCTCCTTCGGCTGCGGGGTTTGGAGAGATCCTTCCGGGGGCTGCGAAAGCGGCTCCTCGGAGCCGGGGGCCGTAGACGGGGGTAAGGGAAAAGGCTTTGCCTGACAGCGGAGCGCGTTCTCCGTTATCCTCCGGCCCATGCTGGCGAGTAGAGCTGCGCGGGTGATGCCGATTCGGCAAGAGGGATCCGTCGAGGCGGGGTATGGGATCGATGAGATGGCGGCGGGGGGCGGCCTCTTAGGGCTCATCCCATGGTACCCGATTGCGGCGGAGCCTCCACTTTTCCTTTCTCGGCAGTCGGCCTGGGTGGGACACATTCCCTTCGCTTTCTGGTCGGTCGCGGCACTTCGTCCCGATGTCTTCGTCGAGTTGGGAACGATGGCCGGGGATTCGTACCTGGCCTTCTGCCAGGCGATCGAGGCTCTTTCCCTCCCGACGTGCGCCCATGCCGTCGATCACTGGAAGGGCGACGAGCAGGCCGGTTTCTACGGAGATCAACTCTACGAGGAGTTCAAGCGGCGCCACGACGGGCACTATTCCCGGTTTTCGAGCCTCCTTCGGATGGACTTCGACGAGGCGGCCTCGCTTTTCCCCGAGGAGAGCATCGACCTGCTCCATATTGACGGCTGCCACCGGTATGAAGTGGTCCGAAAGGATTTTTTCCGCTGGCTGCCCAAGTTGAGCCGGAGGGCGGTGGTCCTGCTCCATGACGTGGCCGAATGGCGGAGCGATTTCGGCGTCTGGCGGCTTTGGAACGAGCTGCGGGCGGGCTACCCTTCGTTTCTCTTTCCCCATGCCCACGGATTGGGCGTCATTCTGGCCGGTCCGGAGGCGCCGGAAGCTTTTCAGGCGCTTGCGAGCCTCTCGGGCGAGCGGGCTGCCCGGGTGCGCCGGTGGTTTCGTCGCTTGGGAGAACGGGTCGCGGCGGATCCGCGGGCGGGAGAGGAACCGAAGGGGGGCGGAGGGCTTCCGGGAGAGAGGCAGGTCCAGGATGCCGTGCTGGAGGAGCCTGCGGCCATCCTGGAGAAGATGCGGAGAGATCCAGTATGGAGGTTTCTCGGGTGGACCCGTTTGCGTTCGCAGCGCTCCGGGCAACTCCTGACTCAGGCGTGCGCGCTCGCCCGGGAACTCTCCGAGGAAGGCCTCTCGAATGCGAGCCGGCGGAGTATCCTGGAAGATTTGACGGAGGCCGCGGAGCGCCACTTGCGCTCCCGGAGCTTTCGTACGCTTGCGCGCTTTGGCGCAATCTTTCGGCCTCTTCGCCGGGAGAAGGCGGAAGAAGAGGGGGAGCGCCTCCGGGATGCGCTGTGGAGGAGCTTCCGGCTCCTGGTGCGTGCAATCGGTGCCGAGGAGGCGCTTCCCTGGCGGGACAGCCTCGGCTTTCCGCTGGAAAGGGATGCCGACAAGATGGCTCTGCGGGAGCGTTACCGGAAGGCCCTGGAGGAGTTCCTCCTGGGGAGCGATCGGCTGCCTCTTCCATCGGCCTCGGAACCCGAGCTTTCGGTTGTGGTCGTTCTCTACAATCAAGCCGAACTCACCTATGCCTGCCTGCGCTCCTTGGCGATCCATCTGGATCCTGCGGCAGA
>JBFXFN010000071.1:0-5398 GCA_050179015.1 Methylacidiphilaceae bacterium
GGCCTCCGTCTCCCCGATCGTCTGGCATCTACTCACGGCGACCTCCTATCTCGGGCTCACGGCGATCTTCGCCTCGGTCTTCGCAGAAAGGGGCCTCTTTGGGGAGCTGCGCGAGACGGGGACGGAGATGCTCCGAGGGCTGATCAGCAAGAAGTCCCTCTTATTCGCGTTTTGGTCTCTGATGCCGGAGATGCCCCGCATGATCTTCTGTGGGCTCTATGAGATGATGGCGAGTCTCGTTGCATTCTGCTCGGTCGCCTTCGCCGTCTGCTCTACGCTCTTTCTTGGGGCTGTTCTGCCTGCGCTTGGCTCATGGTGGGCGATGCGGCGGCAACGGCGGTTGGCGGAATCCCTGATCGCGGGGTGGACCGACCTCCATCGAGAGATCGCTCTGGCTGCCGCCGCCATTGGAGCTTCCATCGCCACCTACGCCTCGCGCCTGGAGGGAGAGCTGCTGACCCCAGCGGCCGCCACGAACTCCCTTACGACGAAATCGCCCGCCCTCTCGTCCAGCTCCCATCCTCTCCCGAAGCGACACGGGAAAGGCGGCTCCACCGATGGAGAGCCACGATCTCTATCCTAATAGTATCCGGTAGAGTGCCGAAGGGAGCTGGCGCACCGCTTTGAGCGGGCTGATGGAATCGCCGCAAGAACCGAGAGTGCAGGGCTCTATGAGGAGAGTCTGCGATGAGGAAAATGTGGATCATCTGTCTTGCGATGCTTTCTGGAACGGGAGCGGAGGCCTATCCTCCCCCGATTCATCCGGAGATGCCGCCGGCCACCCGCCCGGCGGCCCCAAGGGAAAAGCTTCCCGGGACGGGTAGCACTGCCAATGGGGAGAGTGCGCCACGATCGCCTCTTACTGCTCCCGTAATCCCCCCGGAACCTCAGCCGAGCAACCCATCCAACCCCGGGAGCGAAGAGGCGATTGGATCCACCGCCGAGGAGGTCCAGTCACCAGAGACCGGGGTTCCGGGCGTCACCCTCGATTTTCGAACGCGCGAATTGATGGAACTCAAGCGGATCGCCCATGAGCTGGGCGGAAACCTAGTCATCTCAATCGAGCCACGCGGCATCTCTCCGGCAGACCTCATCGTCCCGCTCAAGAGCTCGGGATTTTTCGAAGTGTCTGCCAAGGACGAAAAGACATTTCTGGTCACTTCCAGCGGCGAGGGCCAGAAGCGGGAACTCGAGCGTGAGATTGCGGCGCTGGCGCGCAGACAGGCGGCTCTCCTGCGCAACATCGAGGTCCTGGAAGCGATGCGGGCGGAAGGGAGGATTCCCGAAACCAAGGACGGGGAAGGAAAAGGAGGCAAGCCGAACGTCGCTGAGCAGGAGGCTCCTCCCATGTCGCCTCCCGGCGCCGGAAGCACGGAATATCCTCTTCCGGGGAGGTGAGCATGCGCCACCCACGCCTGCCGCCGCTCCTCCCGAGCGATGCGATCCTGATTGTCCTCTTGCTCGCTTGGCCGATCGGCGCTCTCCTTGCCCGGGAGATTCCCGACGTTCTCGGCCAGCGCAGCCCACTGGAGGAACTGGCGCCGGGCAAAGGGCCGCGAAACCATTCCGAGCCCAAGAATGCCCTGGACCGAGCGCCGCAAGCCAAACCGAAATCCCTCCCGCCCGAAGTGGAAACGTTAAGAGGGCTTCTGCCCGGAGCGATGCGCAAGAGCTTCTTCTTGCCGGAGAGGACGGGCTACTGGATCGCCCGGTGGATCGACCCGGACGGGGAGGAAAGCCCACCGATTCCCCTCTGGGTGGACCGGGAAGGGGACGGCCATTTTCTCCTGCGAGCCGCGGTGATCCAAGGGGAGGATCGGCCGCTGCTCTTCCGCGCACCAAGAATCTGGGCCTGCCAGGTCCTCAGCCTCTTCCGGGAGTCCGGAGGAGCCCTCCGTCCGATTGCATCCGACGTGTGGATCGAATTGCCAGAAAAGAAGGGCGGCGCGGAGCGCCATTCGACGGGAAGGGGGCGCTGGCAATCCCCGACGCCGCTCACTGCGGCACGAATTGTCTTCTCCCCTTTCTTGCCTGCGCTTCGGGAATCGGCGGATCCCGCAATACGCGCCCTCGCCGCCTACCGATGGCCCGATGTCGCCCTCGTTCGCATGCCGGGAACTCTCCCTCCGCCCGAAGAACCGGAAGAGAGCAGACCCGAGAGGGCGGCTGCGGAATAGGGAATGCCTCCACGGCGCCGGCGGCGTCCGCCCGTGCCTTGAGTTCTTTCGGCGAAAATTGGAGGCCGGTCGGAAATTTCGGCGCCTGTCCTATGAGAATCGATATGAAAACAATCTATCCGTCGCATTGGCATCGAGCTCTGCTGGGGTCTCTCTTAGTCTTCGCCGTTCTTGTTTGCGCCGACACCCTTTTTGCCCAAATCACTGCGGTGCCGAGCACGGCCGGAGCGAGCGGGTATTCCCAGCCCATCGTCTACGCCCGGCAGGTCCTTACCGATTACGCCTTTCAGATTTCACTGGCGATGCTGGTGTTCGGTGGTGTGATGTGGTTCTTCAACCGGCCCGCATTCACCATCGGAGCACTTGTGGCCGCCGGGGTCATCTATGGCGGGCCCCAGCTAGCCAACGGGATCGCCCAGATGGCAAATAGCGGCGCGATGGGAGCGCACTAGGGTTCGGCAAGTCCCTCCTGTCAAAAAGCGGTTGACCTGCGGGAGAGAAACGATGAAGGCAATAGCGGCGATTCCGCTTGTCCTCGCCCAGACGTCCAGTCTCTCCCAACCGGTCATCTCGGTCGTTCAGACGGCTTACGAGCAGATCTTGACTCCGGTAAGCTTGGAGCTGCTCTCCCTGTATACGATCTACCTGGGCCTCTCCCATTCCATTCACACGGTCGAGATGGAACGCTGGTTTGCGTTCTTTGCAGGAGCCCTCGTGATCGTGAGCGCATCGGGGCTCGGGCAGATCTTTCTGCAAAGCTTCTCGGGATCGGGATCTCCGTAAGCCGGCCGCGCCACAAAGGAACCGTGAGGAACCAGGCGCCCGACAGGTCGCATGGAGAGCGCCATCGGCGCATTGGCTTGGAAAGACGAGACGCCTACAGGTGACATTTTATTTAGACCATGACCGATCAAGGACAAGGGATGGTTGGCTTTCAACCCGCTTACTCCTTCTCCAAACTGCAGAGCGGCCCGGAAAGACGGGGTGGACTTCCTATAACCCGCTCCGTGGTGCTCGCAAACGAAAAGGACACCTTCCTGGGGCTCGAAGGACCGCTGATCTTCGTTCCAGCACTCGTCTTTATCACGCTGCACAAGATCACCAAGAACTTCTTCCTCTGTCTCCTTGCCTTCGCCGTGGTCTACCTCTTCCTCCGAATCTACCTGAACGACAAGCCGAAGGATTTTCTGAAGCTGATGGCGGACTATTACCAAATTCCGAAACGATATGAGCATCGATTCCGAGATGTCGCCACCCGCTTCGATCCCGCCAGCATCTTTTCCGAGCAGCGCCTATGAACGCCTCATTTTTCGCGCCCCCCAGGCGACTCTGGGAAAAGGCCCAACTCTTTCACGCCAAAAAGTCACCCGTCTTCCACGATTGGAGTGATGCCTGTCCTTACGCTGGCCTCTACGACCGTTATCTGGTGGACAAGTTTGGAGCCGTTCACGCCTTTTATCGCACCTACTTCCCTCAGGCGGATATCGCGAGCCCCGAGCGTCTCTCGGAACTTCAAGAGCAGCTCCGTTTGATTTTGACCCAGCTCCCTCCGGAGGTCGCTCAGACTCAGCATATCTTTACCTGCAATGGAGACTACGGCCCGATCCTGGAGGCGTTCGCCCGCGTCCCTTCCCATCCCGCGGTTGCCCCGATGCGGGCCGCAAAGGCGCAACGGCTTTCCAGCCGAATGTTTCGCCGAAGGCTTGTCTGGATCGAGACCCACACCATTCTCACGGCCGTCCCGAATCGCCACGCCGTGGATGGAGGAAGCGAGTGGACCCAAAGGATGAGCGGTCATGGCGCGCCACCGATTGAACGGCGCAGGCTGACCCGGGCGGAGTTCGACACGGCGGTCCACAGTCTGGAAATGGCGGAATCGGTCTTCACCGACACCGCGCGCCGGGCTGGGGCGCGAGTCAGCCCGCTCGACGCCCAGGGAATCGCCGAGTATTTTTTTCGGCTCTGGAACCCCGGCCTCGCCGTCGAGAACGGCACCCGGGTCAATTACGACTACGACCGGATGCCCTTCGTCGACTCCTGGATGCTCCAGGAAGTCCGTGTCGAATCCGATCATCTCCAGATCGGCGATTATGCCCATGGCCTTGTTTCCTTGGTCGGCCTTCCGTTGGAGACACGGCCCAGGGACATGGAGCGGATGACCGTCGGTCTCCCCTTTCGGGACATCCGGGTGACCTTGATCGTTCGGCGCACGAGCAAGTTGACGGAGATGGAAAAGCTCCGGAGCCGGATCGACTGGGCCGATCAGCGGATGCGGATGGGTTTGAATCTGATCGACATGCTTCACAAGCCGCACGACGACCGGCGGGATTCGGGGGTTCAAAACATCGAAGCCTGGATGCAGATCGAGGAGGCGCAGTCGCTCTTGAGCGATGTCCGTTCCGGTGCGGACGACTTGGTCCAGATTCAGCTTACCGTTCACGCCTGGCACAAGGAGCCGAATGAGCTGCGGCGTCGAGCCAAGCAACTTCTCAACCGCTTCGGAGATCTCTCCCGGGCGCGCGGCTGGATCGAGCGCTCGAGCCTCTTGCCTGTCTTGATGACCGACATGCCGGGCGTCTACGCTCCTCTGCTCCGTCCCCTGCTCGTTCGAGCGCGGATGGCCGCCGATCTCCTCCCCATCTTTCGCGGCCTGGAAAGCGAGGAGAAGCCGGTTCACCTCTTCGGGAACACTACCGGAGGGCTGGTCGCGCTGGATCTCGAAGATAAAAGGAACGAGGGAGCGACGATGCTCTACGTGAGCGGGGTCAAAGGGTCGGGAAAGAGCGTCCTTGCCCAACTCATCGTGCTCCGCCATCTCGCCCCCGGCTCCATCCTTCTCATCATCGATAAGGGATCGAGCTACGATCGGCTTGTCGAACTCCTCGGAGGAACGACGATCCGGCTCGAGGCGGAGCACCCGATCTGCTTCAACCCTTTCCAGGTTTACGTAGGGGCTACGGAATCCGGCGAGCTGCGGGAGCCAGAGCCCGCGGAACTCGCCAAGGTGATCAACTGCCTGGAGATCCTTGCGAACGCCGGCCAGCAGGAGGGCCTCTCGACCGAAGAGCGGAACATCCTGGAAGCCATCACCCGTCAGACCTTTTCAAACGCAGTCAAGAAGCGGGAACGTCTCGTGACGCTGAGCGATTTTTCGCGGCAGCTCGCCTACCGTTCCGACGCCCGCTTTCTGGCGGAACGGCTGAAGCCGTTCGTCGAAGGCC
>JBFXFN010000072.1:0-4939 GCA_050179015.1 Methylacidiphilaceae bacterium
TGACTCATAAATTTTGACACCGAAGGGCGGCGGCGGGAAGGGCGAGTTGACTGATAGCAAGGCAGGTCGCGCACGCGCCGCGTGCGCCGTCGTACCAGCCTGAGTGCGTGCGCCCGCACAGACCGCAGACCGCTTTTTTGAGCGCCGGGCGAGCGTGACGACCCGCGCGTGTGGGTCGCCGAAGACGCCCTTGATCGCTTCCAGCGGACGGAAGCCCGCAAACCGGTATGCGTCCAGAAGACGCTTCTTCGTCGAGGTAGCCATCCGCGCATGATCGCAAAAGCCCCTCATGCCTTGGCTGCCGCCGATCCTCGCTGCCGCGCGGGTTGCAGGCCGATCACACCCTCAATTCCACCCACACGAGTTCCGGCAGACTCTTAAAACAAAGTGTTACACCACGTATTATAATTGTGGCTGATTCCAGCGTTTGGCTCGCTCCTCCCGGCACAAGGGGCGGCCGGTGGCTAAGAGAACAGCAGCCCTGGACGCGAAAATCCTCGCATGGACACGGCGGTGACCGACCGACGGAACGACCCAGTGGAGCAGCCGGAGGCTGGCGAAGGCGTTGCATCTCCGGATCTGCTTCTTGGCTTTCCAGATAAGCGCTCGCCCTGGAGCCGAAGGGCTGGCGAAGGGCCTCATTGAAGAAGTTCCCAAGGTGCTCCGTCGTCGCTTTCGAGCGGTCCGTTTGGTCGAACCCGCCGCAAAAGGTTGTTTCTTGATCGGGCCCCTTGCTCGCATCCCCGCCGATCTCAACGTGCTACTCCAAAAACTCGATCTTTTTTCCACTCTTCATCCATCTACGCAAGTGGGCCACGAAGGCGGAACAAAAATCCATTATCGTGCTGCCGCAACCTTTTGCCTTTCAGAGGTCCGGAAGTTCAGATAGATCCAGACCTACGTCCCGTCTGTATGCTTGAGCTTGCCGCACGAAGACGCCTTCTCCGCGCCAGGCGATCACGTCGAGCTTTCTTCCCGGCGCGACCCGGAAACCTTTTGGAGGCTGAAGGAGTTTTCGGACTCTAGGCTCACGCGGAAGTCTTCCTTCCACAACCGCTGAGTCTTGCGCTGGACGCGCCGTGTCCTCCATTGTCCAGCGGGCGCGATCGAAACCGGAAGGGAGCTTGTCGAAGGCGCCTGTCGACTCTTCCCTACGCGGTCCATCGGTTGAGGAACTCAAGGACATCCGAGCGACGGAAGCGCGTGACGCGCTGGGTCGGGCGGAAGGCCTTGAGTCGTCCAAGGGAAACCCAGGCCGTGATGGTGCGCGGGGAGACGCCGAGAAGCTCTGCGAGCGTCTGCTTGGTCATGACGGCCGGGAAGTCATAGGAATCCGAAGAGGTCTCTTTGCGAATGTTCGTCTGCATAGAGGGGTAATGCGCCGATGCGTGAGGTGGACCGGGTCAAAGACCCAGATTCCCCAAAGTCTAATTTCTCGTCCAGATTTACGAAATGGTTTTCCGAAGCATAAAACCTACATACACCCAGAAAAACCCACTTAAACCCATTTAATCCTGCTCGTCGAGGGTAGAGGATGCCCAAAGCTGCTCAAAGAGGGATCTCGGTGGATTGGCCTATCGCCCAGGGACTAAGGGAGGTTTTACCTGGCTGCCGCGCTAGGACTCGAACCTAGAACACCCAGATCCAGAGTCTGGTGTGCTACCAATTGCACCACGCGGCAGTGACGGTGGTATAGAACTTTGTAGGTGAAAACGCTCCCCGTGGCAAGGACAGGAGCGTCGTTTTCAGGCAAAGTAGCGCCAGTTGAGGTCGGGGAAGAGGTTGTCCCGGCATTCGCATTCGTCAAGGAACGCGGAATCGAGGCTGTGCTCTTCCAACTGACCGCAGAGCCGGTCGAACCGGTAGAGGTGGGTTTCGGTTCGGCGCTTGGCGTAGGCGGAGGCGGTGCCGGTCTTCATGAGGAAGGCCCAGTCACTCGCCTGAGCGAGCAGGAGTTCCCGCGCGGCTTGGCGGAGGAGCCGCTGGGGCGGTCTCCGGTGGGAAGCGTAGCGCTTGGCTTGGGCAACCAGCCGGCGGGCGCTGCTATGGAGATGGGGGTAGATCCAATCGTTTTCCCCGTCGAGCCAGACCTCGGAGTGGCCGCGCCATCCCCAGGAGGAGGAGGCGGGACGGGCGAGCTGCTGGGTCGGGTGGCGCTCGAGATACTCGGTGGGGGAGATGGGGGAGAGGGAGCCGGGATCCGCGGCCATCCCGCGAAAGAGAAAATCCAGGAACTGGGGGCCTTCGTACCACCAGTGGCCGAAGAGCTCGGCATCGTAGGGTGCGAGGAGGATCGGCGGGAGGCCGAAGCCCTGCTTTCGGAGGCCGGCGACCTGGTTGCGCCGCTTGGAAAGGAAGTCTTCGGCATGGATGGCCGCCTTGGCCCGAGCTGCTTCCGGATCGTAGGGCTCCTTTTCTGGAGAGCTTCCGGTGATCCGATAGTACTTGATCCCGAGAAACTTTCTTTCTCCGGTCGGGAGGATGTAGGGACGGAGGTAGTCATGCCCAAGCTCGAAGCCGATGTCCCGGTAGAACTCCCGGTAGTCGAAGTCGCCGGGATAGCCCTCCGAGGCACTCCAGACCTCCCGGCTCGAATCGACGTCGCGGGCAAAGGCGGCCGGCCCCCAGGGGGTGTAGACCGGTGCAAAGAATCCTAGGCGTGGGCGGGGGTCGGCGAAGAGGAGGCCGTGGGTGTCGACCGCAAACCAGCGGATCTCGGCTTCCTGGAGGTAGGCTTCGACCCCGGGATAGTAGGCGCATTCGGGAAGCCAGAAGCCTCTGGGCCCGGTGCCGAAGAGGGCTTGGTGGGAGTCGCGGGCGATAAGAATCTGGGCGCGGACGGTCTCGGGCGTTTCTGCCAGGAGCGGCAGATAGCCGTGGGTGGCCCCGCAGCTGATGATTTCGAGCTTCCCGGTCTCGGCGATCCGCCGGAATGCACCCAGGAGGTCCGCATGGTACCGGCGGGTGTAGGTTTCGTGGGTTTCCTCGAGCTTGGTCCGGTAGAAGCGGGCGAGGTCGTGGAATGGGGGAGAGGAGAGGGTCCGGTCGGATTCGCGGCAGGCGATCTCGAGCAGCCGCTCGAGATGGGTTCGGTAGCGACGCTGGAGAAGCGGATCGCCCAGCATGGCGCAGAGGGTGGGGGAGAGCGAGAGGGTCAACCGGAAGTCGATCCCGTCCCGCAAGAGCCCTTCGAGAACCGAGAGCAGGGGAAGATAGCACTCGGTGATTGCTTCAAAGAGCCAGTCTTCCTCGAAGAACTCCTCATGCTCGGGGTGGCGGACGAAGGGAAGATGCCCATGCAGGAGGATGGCGAGATAGCCCTGGGCTTGCACGGCGCGACTTTCTCTTCGGTGTCCCAGCGCCCGTCCTCTCTCCCGAGTCCGCTCTAGCTGGGGAGCCGTCCCAAAGGCTCGGAGGGAAGCGGAGGTTGCGGGGTTGCGTCGACCTTCCCCTGGTACTGACTTTGTCTCAGGAAGGAGAGGGTCGCTCCGCGGGTCTCCATCTTGTCGGGAGAGACCGCTTCGATCGGAATGCGGTAGCTTCCGTCGGGGAGGAGGAAGTGGTAGCGGAAGCTGCCGTCGGGCTGGAGCGAGATGGGTTGACCCAGAACGGTGACCTGCGCTTGGGGATCGGTTCCTCCGTAGAGGATAAGCTCCGCGTTGACGTGGAGGAAGAAGCCGCGTTCCCGCCCGGCGCCGGGAGGGAGGCCCCAGGAGGCACCAATGGGGCTGAAGGTCCAGGATGCGGGCCAGGCAAAGGAGCCTGGCCAAGCGAAGCTTCCCGGCCAGCCGAGCGCGGATCCGGGCCAGGCTGCGACGGAACCCGGCCAAGGGAAGGAGCCGGCCCAGGAGAAGAGGCTGAGGCTCGAAGGGCTGCCTGCGAAGCTGCCTGGGGTCTGGGCGGCAGCCCATCTGGCCGTCCAACGGGAAAGGAGATCGGGAGCGGGGATGTCTCGGTGCTCGCCCTGCAGGCGGGCCAAGGTTTCGGCGATCCGCTCGCCCGGACGGGATGCGGGACGGAGTTCCTCGCTCAGCCGGGCGAAGGGAACTTTCGGAGGAACGGTGACCAAGATGTGATCGGTTCGTTCGGAGGGCGCAAAGCGAGGGAGGGTGACGGATTGGGAAGAGCCCAGGGAGAGAAAGACCCGCTGAGACCCTTGGAGCCGGTAGGTGCCGATCTCGACCGAAAGGGTCTCTCCGCCCTCGGGTACCGAGAAGTACCAGTTGCGGCAGCCGGGAGGGAGGGCGTGCTCTTCGCGGAGGGTTCCGTCGGCCCGGCGAAGGCGGAGGAGGACGCAGCCGTCGTCGGCCGCATTCGCGGCTTGCGCCAAGCGTGCTTGGGACCCATTCCAGTAGGCGAAGAGGGAGTCCGGTCCTCGGGGAGCCGCGTACAGGCGCAGGGTGTCCGAATCGATTGCAGGTGCCGGGAGGCCCGTGGACGGGGGGTCGATCGACAGGGTGGTCGAGCGTTCGGCCTCCGAGCCGATGGCGGGCTCAAGGGTGAGGACGGGATCGACCGGCGGTTTCGGAGCCGAGGCCTTCCCCCGCCCGAGGGTTGGCCTTCCGTCGGACCGGGATCGCGTGCGACCTGTCCGTCGCCGGGGGATTGTCTTGCGCGCGGTCATGGTCTTCTCCTCCCTGCTCCGCAGCTCCATCGGAGGCCGCTGTTCCTGCCATCTCCCGCGGGAAAGGTCGCGCGGGTCTCCGGATGGCGGAACCAAACGAGCCCCAGCTCCGCCGAAAAATCCTATCCTTTTCCTGGCGCTCAACCTTAACGGAATGCAAGCTATTCGGCCAGTAGGAAGTTGAGGAAATGTCGTAGACAAGTGAAGTGACCGCCGCGAGGACAAATGAAATGACCGCTTGGGTTAGTGGAGCTGGATGGTTCATGAGGCTGGGGCGTGAACCGATTCAGCGAAGAGGAAGGATTACGGGTCATG
>JBFXFN010000073.1:0-4827 GCA_050179015.1 Methylacidiphilaceae bacterium
CCTGCACCTTCATGACCCGTAGTCCTTCCTCTTCGCTGAATCGGTTCACGCCCCAGCCTCATGAACCATCCAGCTCCACTAACCCAAGCGGTCATTTCATTTGTTCTCGCGGCGGTCACTTCACTTGTCTACGACAGATGGCGGATTTTGGGTTGACAGGAATCCCAGCGCGCGCTACGGACAAGCGATCCTACCGAGCTTCTCGCAGCGAACGGATTAATCCTATGTCAACAGCGTTGCCGAAAGCCCGATTTGGGATTTGTGTCTTGCTCCCGGGCTCGCTGGCCCTCTCCTCTCCGGAGGGGACTATATACCTCGATCTGGCGAGACGACTCGCGTCCTCCGGTCGGAGCGTTACGCTCCTCCAGGCGGGGGACCTTGGGCAATCCATCCTTCCGGACTCCGACGGTGCCGAATCTTCTCGTCTTCGTCGTTTGGCCCTGCGTGAGCCCAAGACGCCGTCCATCGAGGGCCATTGGAGCGGCCATGCTCGGGAATCCTACCTTGCCTTCCTCTGGCTGCGGGAGCGGGAAGCGGAGTTCGGTCTCGTGTATTTTCCGGCCCGTTCCGGGATCGGATATTTCGCAGCGGTCGCTAAGCGACAGGGACTTGCGTTCGCCGGTACGGTGCTTGTTGCCGGAGAGTGTTCAAGCGAAGAGGAGCCCGGAGATCTCGATGGGCTGGAGAGGATCTTTCTGGAACGGGAGAGCGCCCTTCGGGCCGACGCGGTTCTACCCGCCGGCGATGACGGACTTCTTCGCTTGTTGGAGCAGCAGCCGCCGGAGGCCGCGGCAGAAGCTCTTTCCGAGGAGCCGGCTCCCCTGGTCACCGTCTGTCTCGTCCACCACGATCGCCCTCGGCTCCTGGCGCAGGCGCTCGACTCCCTGCGCGGTCAGAAGTACCCCCATTTCGAGGTCATTTTGGCCGACAGCGGAAGCGAGCGGCCCGAAGCGCTCGCTTTCGTGGATGGGCTGGAAGGGGAGTTTTCCCAGAGAGGCTGGCGGATTCTGCGGCTGGAGAATCGCGGACCCGGGGCCGCTCGAAATCGCGCCGCGCGGGAGGCGCGGGGGGAATTCCTCTTCTTCATGGACGACGACAACGTGGCGTTGCCGGAGGAGTTCTCCTGCTTTGTCCAAGTGTCTCGAAGGACGAGTGCGGATATCGTTACCTGCGCGCAGGCCGTCTTTCATGGGGAAGAACCTCCTCCGCTGGACAGGCCGCCGGATCGCGTCTGCGTCTTTCCGGGCGCCTTTCTGCCGGTGGCACTCTTCCGCGATTGTTTCGGCGACACCAATGCCCTGATTCGCCGGGAGGTCTTTACAAGCCTGGGAGGATTCAGCGAAGATGACAATTTTGCGACCGAGGACTGGGAACTCTTCATCCGGGCGAGGTTGGCAGGTTTCCAACTCGAAGCGATTCCTCTCCCGCTCTTCTTCTACCGGGTCCAACCCGAGAGCCGATTCCGCACCACTTGTCCCGAGGCCAACCGCCGAGCAATCAGGCGCCCCTACCGGGAGTATCTCCCGCCGGACTTGCACGGCCTGCTCTCGCTAGTCCAAGGACAGGCGCTTCGGATCGAGGCACTGGAAACCGAAGTGCGCAGCCTTTCCGCGGCGCTCGCTAGCCCTGCCCCTCTTCCGGTTTCGACGAAGCGGTCCGGGCCATTACGGGAGATCGAGCGCACGGTGCGGAAAGCGCGCAAGGCGCTCTTTCGCCGCACGGCGGGCGCAAAGCCTGCTTCGCCGTACCCTTGACCCGGTTGCTGGAGGCGGAACAAGAGTCTTGTCGGGGACGGCGCGGTGGGGTTGACGCGAGAGAATCCCACTTGGCGAATCGAAGATTTTGGCCCCTGGCGGTGGCTTCCGAGACCGGAGGCGGTCCGTGCACTTTGTCAGGCAGCCGGATTCACGACGAACAGGGCGGGTTCTGGGACGGCGACGCAACCACCTTGCTGGTTTCGGCTCAACCCACAGAGAAGTAACCCGAACGCCTGTCTCGGGCCGAAAGGGCGGTTGTTGACCGCGCTTACTGGTCGAACGCCTCAATGGGCAGAAACCGGGACCGCCTTGCTCGATGCGGACCCTTGGCTTGGTGCGGTTTGGCTCTGGATCTCGATGGACGCCGGCTGGAGGAGGCGCTCGACTGCGCGTAGGTTCTCTGCGTACATCGCAAAGCTCCGCTCGTTGATCCATGGATTGGGGCGGATCTTTCGGTGATCTCCCTGGCGCCACTCCCGGTAGATTGCCTGGAGATGGGGGACAGCCTCCTCCCAGAGAGGCTCTGCCCAAAGGGCTCCTTTGCGGATCTGGTCAAAGCTCTCGGTGACCGCCGCCAGTCGATAGCCGACAAGCCGCGCATTCTCCGGGTTGCAGAACTCCATATTTCCTCCGTAGGCAGTGGCCACGACGGGCTTTCCCAGCGAGAGCATTTCGGCGAGTGGCAGGCCGAAGCCTTCGCTAGCATGAAGGGAGACGAGCGCCGTTGAGGAGAAGAGGAGCCCGAGCATTTTCGTCCGCGGGAGAGAAGCTTGAACAATTCGGATATCCGGTCTTGCCGGGCACTCACCAATGAGCCTTTCGAAGTAGGCGGGATCGCGTTCGACGTTGTTGACTTTGAGCAGCAGCAGCCGGTCAGGGGAAGGAGCGGGGAACGCACGCAGGTATGCTCGAAGGGCCAAGAGGGGATTCTTCCTCTTCGGGTTGGCGAAAAAGTCGGCGACGACAAGAAAGACGCACGTTTTCGTCAAACCGAACTCGGAGCCTATCGACCGATCGGCTTGCTTCTCGAGGTTCTCGGCGTCGACATTGTGCCAGGCGACGCGCACCCTCTTGCCGGTGCATCGGCGAAAGACCGTCGCATTGAATTCGGATGGGCACCAGATCTCTTCGACCATGGAGGTAGCTTCCCTGGCTCCCGGAGGCTCTTCTTCCAGCTCCCAAGCCCAGTAGGCGATGCGGAGCCTAGGGAAGCGTTTGATCTCCGGATGGCGCTCCAGGATCGGTCGGAGCTGGTTCCACTGGCCGTGAAGAATGGCGATCGGGGCTTCTTTTCCGGGAAGAGAGAGAGGGGTTTGGCCGGGAAGCTCAGGAGACCAGCACCCATCGCGCACATAGATCGCACGGTACGGATAACCAAGATGATCGAGCGCTCGAATCGTGCCCCGCGCCGATTCGGCGAGACTGACTTGCTGGAGAAAATAGCCGTAGACGTGGATCAGCGGCTTTTCGTCAATGACGATCCGTGGCCGATGCTCCTCCCGGCTCCGCTCCAGAAGGCGGGTGCGCAGGCTGCGGGCGAGACGAAAGCGGGTCTCGCGTCGAACGAGTCCCTTCCTGCGCCGCAGCCACCGTTCGATCGCTCGCCGCAGATGCTTTTCCCATCCGCGCTCTTCGGTCCACCAGCCGCGCGACGGGAAAAGTGCTCCGAAGCCGGCTCCACTTCGTCCGATGCCCTCGAACCAAGTCGCCAGATCCTGGAGGAAGAAGCCCGATTCGCATGGGAAGGTCTCCCGGAGGCCCGGAATGGAATCCAGGGTGCGGCCAAGAAAGATCGGCAGCCAGGGATAGGTTCGGTCGGGGAGCAAGAGGAACTCTCGGATACCCTCTTCGATCGGGCCTGCTTGCCAACCCGCTTGGGCGACGGCCTGGAATACTGGTTCTTGACGCAGCCAATCGCGCAAGAAGCCCGGGATGGCGTAGTCGCCGTTTAGCCCAAGCCGCGAACCGGCTCGGTTCCATCGCTCCAGATCTTGTGACTGCAAAGAGGCGAGATAGTCTTTGATCAGGGCCGAAACGGCGGCTGGCATGCCACAGCCTCGGAAGCGGGTGTCCCACTTGGAGAGGATCTTCGGTTCGCGCCAGTCGAAGCCGCTGAAGTGAAAGAAGCGCACGGGGAACCCTCCCGCGCATTGAGGAGTTTCCGCTCCCTCCCAGGAGAGCGGGAGGTGGGGGAGATTCCAATAGCCGAGATTGTAACCCGGATGGCGCAGGATCGAACTCTGGGAAACAAAGCAGGGTGCGTAGTTGAGCCATGCCTGCTCGTAGCAGCTCGAGGGGAGGCAGTCGCGGGCGAGGGTCCGTTCCCACCAGTCGAGAAATGAGCGGATCTCGGGCGTATTCCGCATCGCGAGAAAGCCAGTGTTGAACGTGCCGGACTGGCGAATGATCCCCTCGTTCGGCAGAAGACCGTCTTGCGGCAACGGCTGTGTAAGATGCGGCGTCAGCAGCAGTGCATGCTGAGAAAGCTCCTCTTCGACTTCCCGAAGCTCCGAATAGACCTTGATATCCGCATCGAGATAAAGAACCACATCGAAGCCATCCGCGAACAGGCAGCGAAAGCCGGTGGCCTTGAGTGAGGTAGTCGCCTCCAAGAGATTGTACCAAACAAATCGGGCGGGTGAATCGGGTAGTCCCAACTCCTCGATGGATCTCTCGCGGGCGAGGCCGCCCGTGAATGCAGCAGGCCCTCCCGGGCGATCGACGACGAAGACGTGCCGTTCCCATTTCGGATTGTGGCGAGCGAAGCTTGCCAGAAGCACTCGGGCGTGGGCGATTCGATCGGGCGTCGCCAGCGTAAAGACAGCTAGCCTTTTCAAGGTCCCGTCCATCGGGAAAGATCCCGCACCTCGCACCGGCTCCATGGAGAAAAGTTGTCTCTCCATATCCGATCGGCCAGATAAGACCAAGAGAAAAGCGGAGCGTGTGTCGTAGACAAGTGAAGTGACCGCCGCGAGGACAAATGAAATGACCGCTTGGGTTAGTGGAGCTGGATGGTTCATGAGGCTGGGGCGTGAACCGATTCAGCGAAGAGGAAGGATTACGGGTCATG
>JBFXFN010000074.1:0-4764 GCA_050179015.1 Methylacidiphilaceae bacterium
ATGAGTACGGAGGACCTGCATCCCGTCGGCTTCGTTTTTTGGCTTGCCACAACCTATCGGAACACTGCGCATGCGATCAATACCAGCCCGCGATGCGAGAATAACAACCATACGAATCCTGATGTTTAACTCAAGGAATCAGTTTCCCGACATGTGGGACGAGTGACTGGAATGCGATGCGTGCGAGGAATGAGACCAGTGATCGGCCAACTGGACCCCGCCCGCGGCACTACGCGTGAGAACAAGGTGATCCACCGTCACTGCTTGTGCAGACGCCTCAGGAACCATCACCACCGACGCAGAGGAGACCTGTGCCGGTACCATAGGTCCGCCGAGCAATACGGCAACCGAGGCAGCAAGCGGGAGCAAAAATGGGCGCTTCTTCACGGCGATTGCCACTAAAAGCCCAGTGGCGTCTCTTGACGGAACTTGTAGCGCACATTGAGCCATAACGTCAATAAATTATTCTTGTTCCTACGGTTGAAGCATCACCCGTGCGGCGCTCAAAGCCCGCATGCTGGAAAGGCTGCGCGCGCGGCTCGTGGCGCGGCGGAGATCGCCGCCGAGTGCAGTGGAACCCAAAGGCAAGACAGATTTCCTCGGAATTTGCGCCGCGGTAGCTGGCCGAGTCATTGAACATTTGCAGGATTTGTCAGAAAGGTGTGTAAACACCTATGGCGTAAACATTGAATTGTAGGGCGTCATGAAAACCGTTCGTTGGAATATCGCCGTGTCGTCCGACGCGGATCAGGCCGTGCGCATGTTCCTCGCCGCGCAAGGCGGCCGCAAGGGCGATTTATCCCGCTTCATTGAGGAGGCTGTGCGCGCCTACCTGCTGGAGCGGGCCGTGGATCAAGCCAAGGCCGCCGCCGCTGGCATGAGTGAGAGGGAGCTGACCGATCTCATTGACGAGGCCGTGCAGTGGGCGCGTGGGCGCTGATGCGGGTTATCCTGGATACCAAACGTGCTACTAGGCGCGTTGATCTCACCCCATGGCTCGCCCGACACCATTTATCGCGCCTAGCGTACAGGCCGCTTCGATCTGGTGACATCGAGGGCCCAGTTCGACGAGCTGCGGCGCGTGAGCCGCTATCCGATGCTCAAGGCCATCCTGCCCGCGCGTCGCGTTGGCGCGATGGGCAACAACATGCAGCATGCTATTGTCCTGGATAAACTACCGGCCTTGCTTGAGAGCGTCGAGGCAAGCGATCCCAATGACGCCCTCCTACTGGCGATGGCTCTAGCGGGCGAGGCCGACTACCTCGTGACCGGCGACCGACGCGCCGGGTTGCAACAACAGGGAAGTTTCGGCCGCACGCGCATCGTCACTCCGGCCGCCTTCCACGCGGAGCCGCGTTGAGCCCATGCCGGTCAGCTTCCTGTCTACCACGCAACTGGAACGCTACCGAGCAATCCGGCGGCCAAGAAGGCGCAACGACACCGTTCCATGCGTGTATTTCCGGCGCGAGCGGCTGTCCGTAAAACGGCGGATTATCGGACTCTGCCGCAAAAGGCTCATTGCGCGTAATGGTCTCATCCATCCGCGCTCAACCAGACGGAGATAGATAGCCACGATCTTGAAGGTCTCCCGGAACGCGATGGCAGGCGTTCCTGAAAGAGATGAATTTCCATTCGGGTAAAGCGGGCTTCTCTCGCTCGTTGCACTGTCCGAGTTGCCGTAGGTACAAGCTTCTCACTTTCCAGAAAAAAGGAAAAGAGAATCACCCATCCCCAGAAGTCAGGGAAAGAGCAATCGGGTGGATGCGAACTCGGCCGGCCAGCGCCAAAGCTATCATGGCGCTCCGCGAGACCCAGGCCGAGGCGTGCAGGCTCGTCGAGCGGCGCCAGATCCACGTCGAGGCTTCGCTGTCTAGAGGCGAGGAGCCCCAGACCCCGGCAATCCGCGACCCGCTGGCGTCTCCCCCGGGTGCTGACCTTGGTGAGAACTATGTCGAGTACCGCCGTCGCGAATGGCGTGAGTCGCAACGGCTGGTCGAGGTCGAGACCAGAGGCAGAGAAGTGGTGCTCGCTTGCTGCGTGCCAGCATGCAGCCATCTTGCGATAAGCCGCACGCCGCCAAGCCCCGAAATCCGCGAACGGCGCAACCGTGACTAATAAACTTGCATAGGTGGCCACTTGCGCATGTCGCCAAGGAAGCCGTTCCTGATGCGGCTTGATGTGAGTTTGGCGGCACCCGGCAAGGATGGGCATCCGGACGGGAAAACGCTGGTGAGCCCGTCGGGCCGTCTGTACAAGAAGGCTTCGCGATGCGGATTTTCCTTGGCTGGGGAAGGCTTCGGATGGCGGCGATCGGTGTGGTGTTTTTGACCGCTTCCGCGCCGCTTCTTTCCGCGGGAGAACTGCTTTCCGCCGAGGAGATTTCCGTCGAAGAGCCCTCGTTGGAAAAGGAGGCGAGGAAGCTCTTGCTCCACCGCGCCTCGAATCCAGAAGGGGAGTGGACCAAGGGGCTGGTGGTCGGCAGCTTCTTCGGCGGCGCATGGCCGACCCAACAGCGGGTTTCAGGAATCGCCCAGACTCCGGAAGGCCCGCAAAGCTCGCATGGCGCCACCCAGTCGCATACCGGCATCTTCGCCGGTCCCTACCTCGGATACAATTTCATGGACGACGGGCTGCCGCTGACGCAGGACGGGAGGTGGAAGGCAATCCCGGGAGTGCTCCTGATCCTCAACTACGCAGAAATGAGTTCCTCTGCGCTCTCCTACGGTCCCGCTTCGGCCGAGCCCACTGCTTCCACCGGATCCAGTCGCACGTTTCTGCCGGAGATCGGCGGGGTGGTCACCTTTTCGAACCCGTCCCGCTTCGTCCCGTTCCTTGGCGCCACCGCCGGGGTCGCGCTCTCCTGGACGAGTGGAAATTCGGTCGTAAGCCCGGGGGGAGAAGAGCTGCTTGCCCCGGGCCAGACCGTCTTTACCTATGCCCCATCGACAAAGGTGTTGGCGGGGGTTGCGATCCGGATCGTCCCGCACTGGAATTGGATCCTCGGATATGCAACCCGCTTCATCGCGCCGACCAGCTCGACCGTGTCGGGCAGTTCTTCAGACCTGGTCGACTCGATCCATTCCCAGACCGGCTGGTACCAGGACTTCGAAGGCTGGTTCGCTCTCCAGTATGACTTCGGCACACTGCGACAATCGCCCTCCATGCCTTAGCGACCGGTGAACGGATCAACGGTCCCTCCCTCCGCTCCGAGAATGCCCGGGCGGCACGGTGGGGAGGAAACGGCGGGAATCCCGGACCTCGGCCTGGACCTGGGCGTTCAATGTCTGCGCACTCTTACGCAGGGAGGCGTCTTCCTTGCCGATTTCCTGGGTGAGGGGACCGATGATACGGGTCTCTTTCCCAAGGATCTGCTCGTCTTTATGGATCAAACCCTGGTCATGGGCGATCCTCTTCCGGTCGTCCCGAAGCCGCTTCCACTCTTCGGGGTGGAGAGCTCCATCCTTTTGGAGACGCAAGAGATCTTCGCCATACTTCTTGTGAAGGGCCAGCAGGTCCTTGCGGGTGCTTTCGAAGATGTGAACGTGCCGGCCGGCCTGGGTGACGATGAGGCAGGTGGGAGAGTGCGCTCCCTTGGCTTTCTCACGAAGGGCTTCCATCGCCGTTTGGGCATGGCTCGGCGGAGAGGAGATGCGGTGCGATAGCGGTTCGGTGTGGACAGGAGGGAGGTCGCGGCCTTCGCGGTGGGCCTCCCGGGCTACCACCCAGGCTTCTCTTCGCAGCCCGGGATGCTCCTTGCCGAGGCGGGCGGCATCCTGCCCAAGACGTTGAGAATCGTGTTGCACTGCCTCCTTGTCCTTCCGCAAAAGCAGCCAGTCGTGACGTAGCCTCTCCTCATCCTTAGCGGTTCGCTCGGGGTGGAATCGCTGGTCGTGCTGAAGGCGGGCGGTATCCTTGACCACCCTTGAGGTCTGGTCGAAGAACTCCTTCCTCTCATGCTGGAGGCGTCCGAACTCTCTTTCGATCTGCTTTTCTTCCTTGGGCACCCGACCGCCGGCTTCCCGCGAGGCGCCGTGAAGACGGTGAAGAGCATTCCGGGCCATGAGGGGGGTCGTCTCCCCGCCAAGCTCCTGCGATTCATGGTCTCCTGGAGGATGGTGGGGAGAGGGGGCATGGGTCTTTCCCTTGCCGTGGGAGGCGGACGTGGGATGGGCGTACTCGTCCCACTCCTTGAGAGGCTGAGCATAGGAGGGCCCTTGCCGACGCTCCTCGTCGGTTTTCCGGTGGAGGTGGTCGGCAAGGTGGCGGCTTTCTAGGCGAAGCTCGCGGATCTCGTTTCGGACATTGCCCAGATCCTTTTGGGCCTGGTCGAGCTTCTCATTGAGGTTAGCCAGATAGCTCTCATAGTGGACCGACGTGGCTGCTTGAGGTCCTGGTTGACCAGCCTGGCCTTGGGATGGTGGGACCGCTTTCTCTTTCTCTGCCTGCTTCTTCTCTTCTTCGGGCATCTCCGCCTCCGCTTTTTTATTCAGTCTCTTTTCGACAAGCCGCCGTCTCTTCCGGACTTCGGGAAAGAAGGACTTCTCTACTTGTTCTGTTAGGCGATCGAGGCTCGGCGCGCACCCCCGTGAAGGAAATTTCCTTCTCTGCGGAAAAAATGATCGGCTTTGGGAGGTGTGCCCCAAGGGAGCACAGCGAGGCAGAGAAGAGAACTTATGCAGGAGCCGAACCCGGCTCGATCGCCTCCGCGGCCGAAGGATAGGTCACTTTCCGGCCGTCGATCCTTGCCCAAGGAGTGAGCCGATG
>JBFXFN010000075.1:0-4581 GCA_050179015.1 Methylacidiphilaceae bacterium
CTCGTCGCTTCGCGAGCGAGAAGAAAACGGCCCTGCCCAACCAATAACGGGAGCTCCTCATGACCATTAACATCGATCTAATCAAACAAAGCGGCAAAGCCGTCCAGGGCCTCGGAATCGAGGTGGCGCGGCACTTCTACGACACCCTCTTCGCCCACTATCCCGAGCTTCGGTCCATGTTCCCCGGCGATCTGAGTGAACAGCGGCTACGCCTTTTCAACTCCGTGATTCTCATTGCCAGCAACATCGACAATACGAACATGCTGGTGCCTTACCTGAAGGGGCTGGGCGCCGGGCACATCCGGTACGGCACCCGGCCGGAACACTATCGCATGGTCGGCAGGAGTCTGCTGCTGACCCTGAAGCACTTCCTGGGACCGGCCTGGACGCGGGAAATGGCGGAGTCCTGGGTCGCAGCCTACAACCTCGCTTCGACGGTCTGCATCGAGGCGGCCAGCGAGGCCATGGCGCCCAGCCGCTATGTGCCAGTCACCCTAGACCAAGTACCGCCCGCCGGCGCTAATCACTGATCCAAAAAGGGAGGACCCGTGCCCCTCATCGCACTCGTTCCCACGCAACCACGGGGTTCGACTCTTTTTGCAGCTTTCCTCTATTTCGACCTCAGCTTCGCGATCTGGATGCTCTTTGGAGCGCTCGGCAACTTTGTAGCTGCGGAGTTCCAGTTAGACTCTTGGCTGAAAGGACTTCTCGTCGCCGTGCCGATTTTGGCCGGAAGCAGTTTTCGAGTTCTCTTGGGATGGGCCGAAACTCGTTTTGGAGGAAAGAGAACGGCCCTGACGGCAATCGCCCTTACCGCACTACCTCTTCTTTGGGGGTGGAGAGCGGCCAGGCAGTTCTGGGAGTTACCCCTAATCGGACTCCTCCTGGGTGTTGCCGGAGCGAGCTTCGCCGTGGCCCTGCCGATGGCCTCGCGCTGGTTTCCTCCAGAGAGGCAGGGCCTGGTTCTCGGTCTTGCTGGCGCCGGCAACAGCGGAACGCTCCTGGCGACGCTCCTCGGACCCATCCTAGCCTCTCGATTTGGATGGCACCTGGTCTTCGGATTGGCTCTTTTTCCCATCCTACTGGCCTTTCTGACCGTGCTCGCACTGGCTCAGGACGCCCCACGCACAAGCGAGGCGCCGGAAAGAGCCGATCGACTCCCTCAACTTCTCCGCCGAAGCGATCTCTGGGTCTTCTGTCTGCTCTACAGCGTGACCTTCGGTGGCTTTATCGGCTTCACGAGTTTTCTTGGGATCTTCTTCTTCGACCAGTACGGAGTAGGCAAGGTGTCCGCCGGGCTGCTGCAGACGCTGGCCGTCGCCGCAGGGAGCCTCTTGCGACCCGTTGGAGGCTACCTAGCCGATCGGATCGGTGGGAGAGAGATCCTCAGCTCTTTCTTGATTGTCGCCACTCTTTGCTGTCTGGCGGCGAGCTTTTTCCCTCCGCTTCCCATCGCGGTCGCGGTGTTCTTCGTTTTTCTGGGCTCCCTCGGTATGGGCAATGGAGCCGTCTTCCAGCTCGTTGGCGCGCGGCTGGGGCCGTCCATCGGGCTCGTTGCCGGTCTGATCGGCGCGGCGGGCGGATTTGGGGGCTTTCTACTTCCTATCTGTCTTGGCTCACTCAAATCGACGACTCAATCCTACGCTCCCGGCCTTCTTCTCTACGCAGCCGCGCTCGCGCTGAGCGCAGCTATCAGCTCCGCAGATCGCATTCCCTGGAAGAGAATGCTTCGACGGTTCGTTCTTCCATGCCGGATCGACCCTCCTCTATCGCTTTCTTGTCGTCCCGCGTCCGGCGCAAGCGCCCCTGACTCTCGGAAGCCGTCTCACGGAAACTCGGGAAGCTTGCCATGAACAGGCCTCCTCTGCTCCTGTTCGCCGCCGGGCTCACATTCCTGCTTATCGCCGAAATGAATCCGCTTCTTGCGGATCCATTGAATCCCCTGCGCCAAGAAGAAGTATCCGGGGTTATCGTCGAACAGGCGCGTCCCGCCAAGTCTCTGCCCGCGGTGCTCTTTGCAAATGAGCCTAGCCCGCCAAAACACGCGTCCGGCAGCTGGTATCTCAGCATAGGAGCCGGCGCTGGGTTTCCGCAGTACGACAACGGAGATGTCGTAAACAACAATACCGGGGCTAGCAAGCCTTTGAAGGCCGCAGCCTCCATGGCGTTCACTTCGCTTCTCTCCACCGGGTACCGCTGGTTCGACCCGTCGCGCTGGGGCCACTGGAGCTTCGACGTCGATTTTGTCGGCGCCTATCTAGGCACTGGCCTCTCCAGCCCGCCGGGCAGGGGCCAGATTAATTTAGGGTTCTTAGGTCTTAGAGGGCGAGTCGGTTATCGGATCCTGCAAGATCTTATCGAGCCATTTCTTGGCTTCGCTGGAGGCGGTGTAATCGTGAACATTGAAACCGCGGGCACCGACCACGGGGACGTGTGGGGTTACTGGTTCGCTCCGAGCGCGGGTGTTCGCTATTACATCCCGCATACACGCTGGTCGCTCACGGTCGAGGGGCTCTTCCGATTCGTCGGCGGTCTAAATGGATTCGACGGTCCCGCTCCTGGATTCACGATCAATGAAACTCCCCATGCTGGATTGGACGGTGGTTGGATCTACGTGCCGCTCGGCGTCGTTGCGATCGGCTATCGGTTTTAATCAGCCCAGCAGGCAACCCTTTCGGTGGAGTTGCAAGCTCGGGCGCGCCATGGAGGACATATCGGTCTGGCACGGCTACTCCTCATCCCCTTAAAGGGCCCGGCAATTTCGAAAGAGGGAAAAGGGAAAGGAGAAGACCGGCTGGCAACCAGAGTTCAGGTAGTCTTTTACAGCATGTACGGGCATGTCCATCAGCTTGCCGAAGCTGTTGCCATCAGCGTCGGTGAGGTCTCGGGGGGTGGGAGTCTCTCCCCAGCAGGTAAAGAAGATCGCCCCCAATGCCGTACGGGAAAATAGCGGGAAGAGAGCGGCCGACTCGAGGGCATCGACGACTCGGAGCTCCTCCTCTTCGATCTACCCTAAGCCTCGGGAGGCGGTTGCCGCTTTCAAGGAGCGGAAGCGTCCGCTCGATTTCCGACAATCTTTCGCTTTTCCCCAATCGCACCGTAAGTTTATTTCCGGTGATGGGAGCTCAGGCACAATTCCCCGACGAGCAGTCGACCGAAGGCGCCTTCGTTCGGCAGGACGATGCGATCCGCGGCTGGGTGAGTGCCGACGGCAACTCGGGTTTTCCCGCCGAGGCGGGGCGTTACCATCTCTACATCTCCTGGGCCTGTCCGTGGGCCCACCGGACGGCGATCGCGCGGAGGCTCAAGCGGCTCGAAGGGGTCGTCGGGATCTCTGCGGTCGATCCGATCCGGGACGAAAGGGGATGGGCATTCCGGGATGTCCCGGGAGCTTCCCCGGACCCGGTCAACGGATTCCGGTTCCTGAGCGAGGCCTACCTCGCGACCGACCCGACCTACCGGGGCCGCGTCACCGTTCCGGTTCTATGGGACAAGTGGACCCGACGGATCGTGAGCAATTCGGACGACGACATTCTCCGGATGTTCTCGCTGAGCTTCGGCGCCTGGGCGGACCCCTCGGTCGACCTCTACCCCCACCCCTTGCGAAAGGCGATCGACGAGCTCAACGGCTGGCTCTACGAGCGGATCAACGACGGGGTCTATCGCGCCGGCTTTGCCACGAGCCAACCGGTCTACGAAGAGAAGGTTCGTCTTCTCTTCGACTCCTTGGACCAGCTCGAAACGCGGCTCGCGACGACCCGTTACCTCCTGGGAGCGAAGCCCGTCGAAAGCGACTGGCGGCTCTTCGTCACCCTCGTGCGCTTCGACGCCGTCTATTACGGCCATTTCAAGTGCAACCTCCGCCGCATCGCCGACTACCCGAACCTCTCGGGCTATCTGCGGGACCTCTATCAAATCGAGGGCATCGCCCAGACCGTGAACCTCGACCACATCAAGCGCCACTACTATATCACCCACCACGACATCAACCCGAACGGCATCGTTCCGCTCGGGCCCATCCAGGATTGGAGCCTGCCCCACGGCCGGGATGCGGTGGGGAAAGCGAAGCCCCCTATCCGGCCGGGTCGCGCGGAAAGTCGTTGAGCCGCCGCTGCCTCTCCCTCCAGTCGGGCAGGAAGCGATCGAGCAGGGCCTTGAATCGGGCGTCGTGAAGGCGGACGAGAAGATGCGCCATCTCGTGCACCACCACATACTCGAAGCAGTCGGGCGGCTTCTTGGCCAGCTCGCTATTGAGGCGGATGTGGCGACGGCGGATCATGCAGCTTCCCCACCGAGTCTTCATCCTCTGGACGAAGACTCCTTTGACTTTTACTCCCAGCCGCGGCTCCCACTGGGCGATCCGCGCCGCGGCGGCCTGCCGGACCAAGCCCCGATACCAGAGCGCGAGTAGCTCGGCCCTCTTTTCGCTCGCGGCTCCCGGAGGAACCCGCAGGAGGATTTCGTCCGATTGGAGCTCCACCCCTCTGGGACCCGGTCCCTCCACGACCCGGAGCGGATAGGACGTTCCCCAGAGATAGTGGCGCTCGCCGTCACGATAGCAGATCAGATCGTAAGAGCGTC
>JBFXFN010000076.1:0-3967 GCA_050179015.1 Methylacidiphilaceae bacterium
AGGCCGCCCAAGCCGAGTATGCCCGCATCCTGCGGGTCCTCGACCGGCTCGCTCCCCAAACCCTCGAACCCCTTTGCCAGGGCGCCCTTCCGGTGGACCTCTGGAGCGAAAAGGCCCTCGCCGCGGAGGCGGAGCCGAACTTCCGATGGCTCGTCTGGATTCTGGGCTGGCGCCGCGCAATCCGGGTCCGCCGGCTTCTTCGAGGCTGGGAGCAGCGGCTGCGCTCCCAACGCAAGAAGATGTTCCGCCCCGGGACTTGAGTTCCTTTCGAGCCCTAACCGTGTTACAGACAACGATATCGACGGATCATCGCCCGGAAGGAGACTCCATCATGAAGCGAATGGCCGTGGCGCGATAGCGCGGGATCATCTGCATCCCGGGATTGACCGTGTACATGCCACCGCTGGGATTCATCACCAGCGGATTGCCGATCGGCTGACTCTTGTTCTCCACGATGACCGCCTCCGCGCCAAGCTCCCGAGCCTTCTCCACGATCGATCCCAGCAGCTGGCTCTTCGGGGTCTCCGGCTGCCCGCTCGCTTCGAGCACTGCGATCTTCTCATAAGGGCCCTCGGGGGCCTTTCGATAAATTTCAACGTAGCGCGAAGGACGGTAACGTGCCTCCGTCAGGTGCCGGACCTGCACCGTCTCTTGATGAACGCAGCCTCCCAGGTAGAGCAGGATGGCTAGCGCTCCCGCAACCCTCCTGCAACGGCACGCTCCGGCTGCAAGGGAACACGCTTGACGCAACACGTCTCCTCACCGGGGCACCGCTGCCACGGGCTCCCCTGGAGGTGGCGGCAGAAACGCCTCGATCCGGGCGCTTGCCGCCAATTGCTGTACCAACTGCTGGGCCGCCTCCTGCTGGGCTTGCTGCTGCAACTGCAGTTTCGCGTCGGCAAATCTCGGCACCTTCACCCGCCGCACCTCCAAAAGCTGGATGACCTCCCAACCGTTGCCCGAGAGAATCGGTCCGCCAATCTGTCCGGGGGTCAGTTTTTCTACCAGAGCCAGCGCGGAGGTGGGAAGGGTTTGGGCGTTCTGCCAACCGACCTCCCCGCCTCGATCGGCGGTCGCTTTGTCGAGAGAATCACGGGCAAGGAGCGAAAAGTTCACGCCGCTCCGAAGCCGATCCAAAACGACGGCGGCCCTGCTCCGGGTTTCCGTTACGATGTGGCGCAGCCGATATTCCCTCTTCGGAAGGCTCGCCATTGCCTGGTCGTAGCGGGTGCGAAGCTCCGCATCCGTCAGTTTCTTCCTCTGGATATACTGTTTGATCGCTGCATTCGCCAGAATTTTCCGAGTCAGTTCTACCACCTCCGCCTTCACCTCCGGGGATTTCTCGAGTTCCCCTTTGTAGGCCTCCTGGACGAGGAGCTCTTGCTGGATGAGAGCGTTAATGGCGTTGCGCTCCGCCTCGGGGGTCGGGCTCCCAATACCCGCGCTGGCTAACGTCCTCCGCACCTCCGACTGCCGAATCTCCACTCCATTGACGGAGGCGACGATCGGATCATTCGATTCGCCTCGGGCGACGAAGGCCAGCCCGAACATGCCAAACAACAGTATTGTCCTGTAGAAAACTCCCTTCTCTGTTTTTCTCAAGGCTCGCATCTTCCCTCCGAAGAAAGCCGCTCAGTCTTCCCAGCGCCCAAACGACCCCATTGAATCAGCTAGAAGTTCTGCCGCAAGACAAAAAGCACCGCGACCCGTCCGCCCGCAAAGTAGCCGTGCGGGTTATCCGTAGGCCCGATCATCGAGGCATCGATCGGCAGGGCCGCC
This sequence comes from Methylacidiphilaceae bacterium, assembly GCA_050179015.1. Classification (GTDB taxonomy): domain Bacteria; phylum Verrucomicrobiota; class Verrucomicrobiia; order Methylacidiphilales; family Methylacidiphilaceae; genus Methylacidimicrobium. The sequence continues at coordinate 1,780 of JBFXFN010000076.1, forward strand.
ATGGCGCTGACGGTCGTCCCGTAACGGTGGACCATATCAAGCCCGAGACCCACGTCGCTCAAGTAGTGCCAAGCCGGCCCGGGGCCGGGCGAGTAGTTGGAACGAGCGCCGCCGGTTTCCGCGAAGAAATTCCCCCGGATCGTAAAGCCCCACTGCTCCACGGCGGGCGCAAAGAGGGCTGCGCGGGTGATGTAGCCGGTGTCCCCAAAGAGGACGCCCGGATACCAGGCAGCCAGGTTCCCCATGCCGCCGAGAACGAAATACTCCATGATCGGCAGCGTGTTTTGCGAAATCTGGCCATAGCCGGTCAATACCAGTTGCATCCCCTCGGGAAGGGTCTGCGTGTAGCTCACGCTGCCCCGGTAGTAGGTGAAATACGGAGTCGGCACCCCCGGCCCTTCGAGCGGGGCTCCCTGCACTCCGGAAAATCCTCCCAGTCTTGTCCCCCGAACGCCGTAGACATTCCCGCTCACCTGCGCGGGAAGCCCAAAGGTCCGGAAGCTTTGGCTCACGGTGGTGCCAAGCTGGGCCGTGCCGTAATCCTGGGAGAGCAGGCGGACAAGACCTTGGAAGGCATCCTCGGTGAAGTTCACCGAAGTCAGCCGCTCATTTAGTATCCAGCGGAAGCTTTCGCTCGCATAGACCGTTTGTTGCCCGTAGACCTGCCAGTTCTGCATGACGAACTCGGGGTAGAGCGGGGCCATCACCTCGCCGAAAGCGGACTGCATGTTCGAAAAGGTCACCCCGTAGACCCCCCAGGGAGTCGCCCAGGAAAGCCCACCATTCTCCATTTGAAACTGGCCGCCCTTCGTATAGGGATTTAACCCATTCCAACCGTTGCTGAAGCCGCCGGTCAGTTCGAGCCCATAGCCCGGTCGGTAGGCCACTGCCGCGTCGCTCATGTAGCGCCCGACAAAACGGTTCCCGTAGTTTCCAAAGCCCGCCGAGGCATTCCACGGGTTCGCCTGGTTCAGAGGGTTCGGAGCAAAGGTTTCGATAGGCCTGGTCTCTACATCCATTACCGAACTCCCGAAATCGGGTCCAGGGCTGAAATTCACCTTGGGCTGCTCCTGCTGGCGAGAGGCGTAGGTTTCTGCATCGACCGTCCGCCGGATCACGTCGCTCGTTTTCACCGAAGGCCGGTTCGTGAGCCCCCCGTAGAACCAGCGCAAAGAGGGCACCACATGCGCTTCGGTAATCTTTCCTTCAATTACCTCGAGCTCCACGCGCTTCGCCTCCACAGCGGCCCGGATGGTAACGAGAAAGAATCCCGCCCGTTGGTAAGCGGCTTTGAGTCGGTTCACCGCATCCTCCGGACCCTTGGCATCGCGGAGCGTATCCGAGACCTTTCCCGCCGAAAGGAGGGTATTCCCGGTCACGACGTAGCGATAGCCGCCGCTTTCCACCACAACCGGCTGGGCCGTAAGAGAAGCCTGATCGTAGGGGACGACTTCTTGTGACTCTGGCGCCGAATAGAAAGCTCGCGGCTCTTCCAGCAGAGCAACCAGGATCGGAAATAAGAAGATCATTCGAGAAGAGCCTTCATAGATCACAGCTTCCCTCCCTTCCTGGCAAGCGAAAAGCGGCTGGCCCCACATCGTTTCCCGGGAGATGCGGGAGTAGAGCTCTCTGCCGCCCTTGAACTGGGAAGCTCTCCTTTCTTTCTGGAATCCGAGCCCGCCGCTCGCGTACGCTTGCGCCATGCAACGTCGCTCCTCGAACTCCTGGCGCCGACGGGGTTTGCTCTGGCTTCTTGCCCTTCTTGCTTCCCAGCTCCCCCTGCCGCGGAGTTTCGGCGCCCCATCCTCCGGAGATTCCTCCTCGTCACCGGAACGCTCGATCGCACAAAAGCTCGAGCTGCTTCGTGGGGAGGCGCAAGCCACCCCAAACTCGGCCGAGGCCTGGCGCCGTCTAGGCGAAGCCCTTTTTCTCGCCGGCAAGCCGGCGGAAGCCATTCCGCCCTTTCGCAAAGCCGTTTCCCTCGAGCGCCGCAGCGGCGATGCCTGGCTCCGCTTGGGCCGAGCCTATGCCGCCGCTGGATTCCGCAAGCAGGCCCTCGACGCCTATCATCGGGCGGTGAAGCTGAGTCCGGCCGATCCGGCTGCCTGGTTCGCCCTCGGGGCGGAAGAAGAGCATCTCAACCATCATGCCCAAGCCCTTCCCGCGTTCGAAAAGACCTGCCGGTTGG
>JBFXFN010000077.1:0-3903 GCA_050179015.1 Methylacidiphilaceae bacterium
CGCTTTACGATCCGGTGTGGATCAGCGCCGTGCATGACGCCAAGGATTTTGCCATCGCGCTGATCGCGTTCACGCTGCTCGTGGCCGCGCGTTGGTCCGCACTGGCCGTTGTCGCCTGGTGCGTTGCGGCCTCCGTCTTACGGATAGTTTGGGGTTAATGGTAGCAACTGATCGCATCTCTGTAGCTTCCGATACCCGCACCGTCGCGCCCAGCCTGTCCGGCAACGATGCAAGCGCTTCCTCAATGCGCCACTCAATAGAGCGTGGAATTCCATCAATGTTCGCGGATAGTCCTCCGTCATCGCTCGCAACACTACAGGTTGGGACCGGTGGAGACACGTAAACACCCCTATTGTACAATGATGCGACGAAACAATGGCCAAAAAGTTGCGGAAGATGGGCCGGCCTGGATGCCCTCGATCATGGTTCCTTTGCTACTGTTCCATTCGGCGAACGGTCCGGAAGCTCGGGTAGAGCGGTGCCGCGCTCCGGCTGGAATCCAGCAGCGACAGAAGAAATTGGCAGGAAGAAGCGGTTGGCAACCCAGGTCGGAATCACGGCCGTTGCGATAATGGTGGAGACCAGGATCGAGTATTGCGACTGGGTGATCAGCGAATGAGAGAGGCCGTAGAGGCAGCAGATCACGTTGAAGGTGAGCCCTGTGGACATGAGCAGCGTGGTATAGGCCCCCTCTCTTTTCTCCCGCCGGCAGACGATGGGAAAGACCCCGGCGAACTTGGCGGCCTGCTGCACCAGAAAGAGGAAGAGAACCGCTCCCGCGCTCGCCGCCAGCGCCGGCAGCTGGACGAAGGAGCCGGCCCGAAGAAAATAGAACGGCGTGAGCAAGCCCAACGTGACCGCGCGCACGTCCCGAAGAAATCTTTCCTCTTTCCCAAGGCTTCCGGCAAGGGCCATTCCGAGGATATAGGCAGGAAGCACCGCTTCCGAGCCCGCCCAGACCGCTAAGCCGCCTAGAGCGAAGAGGCCGAAGAAGAGATACTTCAGATCCACCTTCGATGGCCGCTCCCCGAATCGGCGGAAGATCATCGGAGCGGTCCGGGTAATCCCCCAGACGCCCGCAACGAGCCCCAGCGTGAAGATCGCCATGCGCCATCCAAATGGAGCAAAGACGAAACCCAGCATGAGGACGGCCGTCAGATCGTTAATGAAACAGGCCACGAGCAACCCTTTGCCATACGCGGTACGGTTGAGACCCAACTCCAACAGGACCGTGTAGAGCACCGCCACCGAGGTGGCCGAAAGGGCGATCCCCGCCAGCCAGCTAGCCTCGGAACTCCAGCCGAGGAAGCGGCGTGCCGCCCCTGCGCATGCCAGGAAAGGGACAAAGAAAGCCGCCAGACCGATGGCCGTCGCCCTCTTTCCCTGCTCCCGCAATGCGCTCGGCTCCAACTCGGCGCCCGCGAGAAAGGTGAGCAGAATTGCCCCAAGGCCGGCAAGGAAGCTGATCCATCCCTCCTTGGCGCTCAACCCGTCCGGCCCAAGAACGTGGAGAGCGATGGCTTGTCCAACGACGCCGAGAACGATCTCCACCAGGGCGACCGCGATGCCGATCCGGGCGGCGACCAGTCCTGCGGTTACTGCCAGGGCAAGCCAGAAGGCGGCCAGAAACCAGACGTGATCCATGCGAACGAATGTCCTCCACGCCGGTAGGAGTTATCGCTCCGAGCACGGCCCCGGAGGGTTCGCCTGAAAACAGGGCGGGCAAACTCCATTGCCCTACCGGGGCCTATTTGAAAAAGGGATGCGGCGAAGTGTCAAGAGCCATCTCTGCGCGATGAATCCGCGGGGCCTCGGGCGCTCTTTTCCTGCTCCGTCTTTTTCTGGACTTGTGCAGGCGGCGGAAGATCGAGCGGGCGGGCTACGAGGATGCCGGCCGTCTTGGGGTGGGCGAAGAGATAGTCGCTGAGCCTGGGGCCGATCACGACGCGGCGCTCCGTCTGGATGGAAGTGGCATGCAGCAAGTGGAGCACCCCCTCGGGGTCTCGGTAGGCCAAGCCCACATGCGAAGTAAAGGTGCCCGGCCAAGTGCTGGCGATGCAGATCACGTCCCCATTCTGGAGGCGGGGCTCGATCGAAGGCACGTGGCTCTTCGGAATGTAGTAGACGGGTTGGGCGGAAATCTTTTTCTCCAACGTTTGAAAACGGGGAATGAGATCGGGATTGTGGCGGACGTAACGGAACTCCTGCCAGTGTTCGCCCATGTAGTACAAGTGGCGACCGTAATCGAGGGACGGATCCGGAAGATCATCCAGGCAAACTCGAATCGCAACGGGGATGCTCCCCCCCGGTGCCGAGGCTCTTCCGGGGCAGAGGAGGACGCCGTGAGCTTCCGGCAGCGGGCCCGAGACGGATCGCTCTTGTCCAAGGGAGGGATTAGCCTATCATTCCTTCGGCTCCGGTGGACGGGAAAGGGGGGCGACGGTGGCATTTCGGAAGATTCTGGTCGGTTTCGACGATTCGAAGGGGGCTCGGGGGGCCTTTCAGCTGGCGATGGAGATCGCGTCCCGCTTCGGTGCCGAGGTGCGGGCGCTCGCCGTTCTGGTCCCTCCAGGAAGCGACTGGGATGCGTCGGCGGCGGAGGAACGACGACTCCTACAGGAGCCGTTAGAGCGGTGTGCGGCGATCGCCCGGGAGAAGAAAGTCCCCTTCTCCGAACGGATCGAGGAGGGGGACCCGGCGGAGGTGATTCTCGAAGCTGCCCGCACTGGTTCCTACGACCTGATCGTGGTCGGCCGGCGCAAGCTCGCACGTCCGGTCTACTGGAGGCTCGGGTCGGTCTCGGAGCGGGTGATGCGCCATTCGTCCTCCCATGTGCTCGTTGTCGATCCGCCGTCTTAACAATCCGGACGGTCCGTCTCCTTCGCCGGTTGCCCCTCCTCTTCCTGCTCGGGATGCTCGCCGGCTGTCTCACCCCGCAGTTTGAACGTCCCGAGCTTCCCACGACCCGGCAATACAAATGGGCTCCACCTGCCCGCCCGGTTCACGCGCCTCCGGGGCCTTCGTGGAAGGTCGCCGAGCCCAAGGAGCGCCTCGTCGGCAAGGAGGACTGGTGGAAGATGTAGGCCCAATAAGAGCGAAGCTCTGAACCTCCCCATGGCTAAAAGCCAGGGGGTTCCGAGGGAGCCGATGTTCCGGCACCCCGTGGCTCTCGCTTGCGCTACAGCATCCACGGCCTCGTCGGAACGGCCATCCCTCTTCGACGGGCGACCGGCTCTGACGCCATTGCGAACGTGTGGTCGGGCATCGCCCTTCCATCTCGCCGGTTCCTCCATCCTCGACATCGCCCGTCTCAGGAGCGGTTCCGCACCCGGCCAGGTCCTTCGGACCTCGGCCATGTCGAGGAAATCCTTCCCGCAGCATCTCGCCAGAAACGCGCTATAGAGATCCCGCTGAACCGGCTCGGTGACGCCATCGCCGAAGAAGTGCGTATCCTGCCCGCGTGGCTTCTTCGCGTACTTCCCCGTCGTGTGATCAAACTGGCTCAGCCTCGTCTTCCAGGTGTCATGAACAACCCTAGAATGTCCGAAAAACTAGTCCGCGCAATCGGCGGCATGAACGCCCCATCGTCGGCGGCATTGACGCCTCGCGACGATGCGCCCATATTGACATGCCTATGCGCATGCAAGACTTACTGGCCATCACCGATGCGTTGCGCCAAGTGCCCGACGAGCAGCTCGTCCAGATCCGGCGATTGATCGAGAACCTCACCGCCCCCGCTCCTTCGCCGGCCGCCAAAGAACAAGAAGCGTCTAAGTCGGTTGCCGCTACGCCGCCGCAACCGGAGAGAATAGCCGGCAGGACGGTATCTCGACTGCTGCGGGAGGCCGGACCGAGCGGGCTAAGCCTAGCCGAGATCTGCAACAAGCTCGGCTGCACGGCCAG
>JBFXFN010000078.1:0-3835 GCA_050179015.1 Methylacidiphilaceae bacterium
GTATGGCTTCGACCGAGAGGGGGTCTGGCATATAAGTATGTTGTTACCGCAGGCGGATAGGTTCGTTCGAGGACGCAGTGCACGGGAGGAGCGCCCACTCCGGGATCGCCATTGACCCAGGATGACTCATGCCCGTATGAAGGATACTGCTTCTTAGCGACATATGGAGCGATTCCTCCGCTTTTGGTTCGGCTTCCTGTTTTTACTATCGGCTCTACCCTGCGCCTTGCAAGCTGGGGCTCCGGTCGATCTGGGCATCGATGTCTTGGCGAAGCGGCAGTTCCGCGATCTCCAGGGCAAACGAGTTGGGCTTATCACAAACGCCTCGGGAGTCAACAAGAACGGAACAGCCACCCTGGAACTTTTGCTCCATGCCCCCGGAGTGCGCTTGACGGCGATCTTTGCCCCGGAGCACGGCCTCGATGAAACGTCCTGGGCGGGAGAAAAGGTCGACTCCCTCCGAGACCCGCGCAGCGGTCTGCCCATCCACTCTCTTTTCGGAGAGACACGAAAGCCCACGCCCGAGATGCTCCGGGATGTCGACATCTTGGTCTTCGATGTCCAAGACATCGGCTGCCGGAGCTATACCTATATCAGCACGCTCGGTCTGGCGATGGAAGCCGCTGCAGAAAACGGGAAGGAGTTTTGCGTGCTCGACCGGCCCAACCCTCTCGGAGGAGTGCGTTGCGAAGGGATGCCTCTGGAAGCTCGCTTTCGCTCCTTTGTCGGCGAGTGGGATGTACCCTATGTCTACGGACTGACCATCGGGGAGCTGGCGAAGATGATCGCCGGGGAGCAGTGGATCAGCAAGCGCCCTTCGCTCACGGTTGTCCCGATGAACGGATGGCGCAGGGAGATGATCTGGGAAGATACGGGGCTCCTCTGGGTCCCTCCCTCACCCAATCTTCCCCAGGCGGAGAGCGCCTTCTTCTACGTCCTGACGGGGCTGCTCGGGGAGACTGCGGGAGTCAATAACGGGGTCGGCACCCCGCTCCCTTTCGCGCGGGTCGGTTCTCCGGATCTCGATCCCTATGGCTTTGCCCGGGCCTTGAGCCACCATCGCATCGCGGGCGTCGTCTTCCGGCCGACCTGGTACCGGCTGTTCGGCAGGGAAGCACATGCCAAGGTCTTCGGTGGGGTGCAGCTGCATCTCCGCGCTCCGAGGGAAGTACCGCTGGTCCTCACGGCCTTGGTACTTCTGGAAGAGACGAACAAGGCCCTCAACGGCTCTCCCATCGCGGGAATGCGGGCCGAGGATGCCTCGATGTTCGACAAGCTCTGTGGCGGGGATGCCGTGCGGCTGGCGCTCCAGCAGGGGAGGGCGGTCCAGGATCTTTGGGAAAGCTGGGAGCCCTATCTCGAGGAATACCGAACCCGTCGCCAAAAATATCTTCTCTATCCGGAAACGGTCGCGCGCCCATTCCTCGGGGAGACGGGGAGCGGGAGTCAACCGGTGGAAGCGGCCATTCCGAAGGCGCAACCGGCATCTACGGAAGGTGAGGTTCGATGAGCAATCCATTTCAGGTGGTCTTCAGCAAGGCGAGCTTGAGCGAGCTCGCCGCCCTCCCCAAGGATATCCAACTCCAGGTGCTTGCCGAATTCGAGGTGCTCCCGCGGGAGTTGGAGTCCGGAGGGTCGCAAAAGCTGGGGACGTTGGAGCGGGAAGGGAGGCAGCTTCGCCGCTTCCGCTGCCGGGATTACCGCATCTACTTTGCCGTAACGGGCGGCGGGGTGCAGGTCTACCGGATCCTTCACAAGAACACCATTGCCGACTTTCTTTTTCGCAGCAACTTGCCCCTGGCCGAAGACGAGGAGCTGCAAAAGAGCCCCGCCTTTTGGAGGATGATCGACGGGCGAGAGACCTAGCCGGCGAGCTGTAGCTTGGCTACGTTCGCGGCGACGTGTGCGCCGCTGGCCTGCAGCTCTTTCAACTCGTTCGCGCTGAGGGGCAGCTCGACGATCTTCTCCACTCCCGACCGGCCCAGGATTACGGGCAGTCCGGCGAACTGGCCCGTAATGCCGTATTGCCCGCTGCACCAGACTGAACAAGGAAGGAGCCGCTTCTGATCGCGAACCACGCTTTCGACCATTTGGGCGATCGCTGCGGAGGGCGCGTAGTAGGCACTGCCCTTCTTAAGATAGCGCACGATCTCTGCGCCTCCCTCGCGGGTTCGCGCCACGAGCTTTTGAATCTGCTCGCCGGAGAGCAAGGTTTCGACCGATACCCCGCTGACCGTGGCGAAGCGGGGCAAGGGGACCATGTCATCGCCGTGGCCGCCAAGGACCATGGCATCCACGTCCGCCTGGGCTACCCCTAACTCTATCGCGATGAAGTGCCGGAAGCGGGCCGAATCGAGAATGCCCCCCATGCCGAAGACGCGCTCTTTGGACATCCCTACTTTCACCGCCACCAGATGCGTGAGGACATCGACGGGATTGGTCACGACGATGACGATAGCCTGGGGCGCCTGCTCGCGCAGATGGCCGGCGACCGAAGCGACAATGCCCGCATTCCGCTCTAGGAGGTCATCGCGGCTCATTCCCGGCTGGCGGGCGATGCCGCTGGTGACGACGACGATCTCCGATCCGGAAAGATCCTTCGGGTCGTTGGTTCCGAGCACGCGTGACTCAAAGCCACAGAGTGGGGCGGACTCCATCATGTCGAGCGCCTTTCCTTGCGGCAAGCCCTCGACGATATCGTAGAGAACGACGTCGCCCAAGTTCCTCTCTGCGAGACGCTGGGCCGTTGTCGCGCCGACAAATCCCGCTCCGACTACGGCAATCTTCATGCTCCCTTGTTGTGTCAGGTCGATGCGCGTTGGGAAAGAATTTCCGTCCGGGATGCTCTCCGGCATTAGGAATTCTAGAAAATGCGAGGCGGCTTTTACAAGCCAAGGTGTGGGAGAGGTCCCCTCGCGGAGGAGTCGAATGCCCTCGGCGACGGCTCCGTGGCGAACTTCTTCGCATTGGCACGACTCATGCTTCCTTAGGATTAGCCATTGCCTGTTCTCCTCGCCGGGGGGAAGCGGCCCGACAGGCCGAACTCCCCCCGGCACGGCAGACGGGAAGTGGCCGCCGGCGGCCATTCCACAGACGCGTTCGTTCGCAGACGCATTCTCCTTGTTATTCGAACCCAAAGAGCGAAGAAAAGCGGGACCGGATAAGGTCGCGGATCTGACCGGGTGTGGCTCGAGCTTCTTGTGGTTGGGAGAACATCTATGGGCGCAGGGAAACTGATCGATCTCACCTATCCCTTCGACGATCGTGCCGTCTACTGGCCGACCGAGACGGGATTTCACCACTGGTACGAGCATCATGGGCCCGTCGCGGCGGTTGGCCATTTCTATGCGGCCGGAAAATTTTATGCCCCCGAACATGGCGGCACCCACATGGATGCGCCGCTCCACTTCTCGGAGTCAGGGGTCTCCGTGGAGCGAGTTCCGCTAGGGCACTGCATCGGGCCGGCCTGCGTGATCGACTTCCGCAGGAAGGCGGAGGAGGACCCTGACGCCGCGCTCTCGGTGTCCGACGTCGAGCGGCATGAGCGGCAATACGGTCCGGTGCCCGACGGGGCGATCATCGTCGCCTATTCGGGATGGGGCGTCTTCTGGCCGGAGAAGAAGCGTTACCTGGGGACCGACCGGTGGGGGGATGTCGCAAATCTACATTTCCCGGGGTATTCCCCCGAAGCGGTCTCTTTCCTTCTTCGCGAACGGAGCGTCGCGGCGCTGGCGATCGATACGGCGAGTCTCGATCCGGGGCGTGCGGCGGGTTTTACCGCGCACCAACACAGGCTAGGAGCAGGTCTGCCGGGGTTCGAGAATCTGGCGAATGT
>JBFXFN010000079.1:0-3473 GCA_050179015.1 Methylacidiphilaceae bacterium
ACGCGGTCCTGGTGGGCAGCCCGTTGATGATCTTCCCGAATGTCGGACTCAACGAGTTCGGACACACCCGGTGGTTCATGGAGGAGCTCTTCGTGGCTCCGCTGCACTGGGGCTTCGTGACGTTCGGGTGGGGCACGCTCGCGATCCTTGGGACCTGGCTGCAGATCTGCCCGCGGGTCATGGCGCTGATCAACCATGTCTACTACGGCAAGCCGATCCAGAGCCCGGCCGAGGTGATGAAGAATCCGGCGAGTTCGGTCGATCCCGCCGCTTGCGCGGCCTGCGCGATGTAAGCCGGCAAGGGAACCCGAGAATCGGAAAAGAAGAAAAACACGAACGCAAGGAGAGGGGCGGGGAACGACCCGCCCCTACTCTTGCAGAGGGGGAAAGTAAACAATGCAATATTCGCAAGTAGATGCGGAGGCGAGGGCGATTGCGCGCAAGTTCGACTGGGTCGTGATCGCGTCGACCTTCCTGGCGCTCATCGCCGGTTTCCATGTGCACCAGATGCTGGTAGCGGGAGACTGGTCGTTCTGGGTGGACTGGAAGGACCGGAACTGGTGGCCGATTGTCGCTCCGATCATGGAGATCACCTTCCCGGCGGCGGTGCAGGCGGTCTTGTGGACGAAGTTCCGGATGCCGATCGGGGCCACGTTCTGCTGCCTGGGGCTGCTCTTCGGCGAGTGGATGAACCGGTACATCAACTTCAATGGATGGACCCACTATCCACTGAACTTCGTCTTTCCGGAGACCTTCATTCCTGCGGCGGTGGTGCTCGACGTCGTCTTGATGCTCACCGGCAACTGGATTGTGACCGCACTCGTGGGCGGCGAACTCTGGGGCTGGCTCTTCTACCCGACCAACTGGCCCATGATCGCTCCGTACCATCTGCCGGTCGAGTACCAGGGGGCGCTGATGAGCGTGGCCGACGTGATCAACTACATGTATGTCCGGACCTCGACGCCGGAGTACCTCCGGATCGTGGAGACCGGAACGATGCGAAGCTTCGCGGGGGGGGTGACCGGCGTGGCCGCCTTCTTCTCGGCCTTCGTCTCGGTCTGTATGTACGTGCCCTGGTGGCTCATGGGAGCCCACTTCTTCGGCAGCACGAAGTTCTTCAAGACCTACGAGGCTGCGACCGTGGAAGCGAGGCAGAGCTAAGAGGAGGAAGGAAGACGATGAGAAAGAGAGTATTGCGGATGATGGGGAGAGCGGGGGCGCTGGCGCTGCTGGGGATGGTCCTGGCGGGGCCGACGACCCCTCGTCTCTGGGCTCTTGGCGAGAAATCGCAGGAGGCCTTCCTCCGGATGCGGACGGTGATCTTCTATGACACCAAGTTTTCCGCGAGGAAGTTCAAGGTTGGGGACGACATGACGGTGACGGGGAAGTTTCAGCTTCTGCCGATCTGGCCGAAGGAGATCGCCTTTACGGGCATCTCCTGGCTGAACTTCTTCGTTCCCGGCCCCCAGTTTCTGCGGGTGGGCACCTGGATCAACAATCGGTTCATGTCCTGCTCGGAGCTGCTGGAGTTGGGCGGCACCTATGAGTACAAGACGATCGCCAAGGCTCGCTATCCGGGCCACTGGCCGGTCGGGGTGATGTTGAGCATGAAGGATGCGGGTCCGCTGATCGGGCCGTCCATCTACGTCGACGTGGAGGGGAGCCACGAGGGCTTCACCAACCCGGTCAAGACGCTCTTGGGCAACACGATCAACCTGGAGGACTACGGGCAGAGCCGGATGCTCATCTGGACCCTGGTGACGACCCTGATCGGGGTGGCGTGGCTCGGGTACTGGCTGGGCAGGCCCTTCACCTCCCGGCTGGGAACGGTCGCGGCCGGACGGGCCAAGGAGCTGATCAGCGGTGCGGACAAGACCGTGGCGGTGATCTTCGCCCTTGGGACGATCGGTCTGATCGTGGTGGCGAATGCGATGACCGCATCGCAGTTCCCGCATACGATCCCGATCCAGGAGACGATCATCAAGAACGAGCCGCTTCCGCCGATGCCGGCGCATGTGGAGGCGAAGGTGCTCGATGCGACCTACGATGTGCCGAGCCGCACGCTCGCGTTCCGGCTCGAGGTGCACAACACCGGGGATCGTCCCTTGGTGCTCAAGGAGTTCACGACGGCCAACGTCCGGTTCTTCAACGAGCAGGTTCCGGGGAATGTCTGGAATCCGGACTTCCCCGAGGTCTACGGAGGTGCAATGAAGATCACCCCGTCCGATCCGGTTGCGCCCGGGGAGACCAAGGTGCTCGAAGTGGTGATGGCGAGTGCCGAGTGGGAGAACCAGCGGCTGACGATGTACCACGAGACGACGAACCGCTTTGGCGGACTGCTCTTCTTCAGCGACCCGAGCGGGGAGCGGAGCATCATTGCGGTCGCCGACCAGCTCGTCATTCCGAAGTTCGGCCTCACCCAGATGTAGGCAGCTGCAGTTTTCTCGGGCTCTCGTAAAGAGAGTCCGAGCGCGGAGCGCCCTTCTTCTCCCCCCGTTGGGAAGGAAGGGCGCTCTCTTTGCCGGCAGCGGGGGTCCGCGTTTCTCCTTGCGAGGCAACAGGACCAAGCCGTATGGCACACAGTCCTTCCCCTACGGAGGCTACCAGAGAGGTCGGCTCCGCTCGGCCCGAATCGTTCTCCCCCCATGTCGAATGTCAGGAATCGGCGCTAGGGCAAAATGGTTTCCGCCTTCCCTCACTGCCCCGGTGCCGAGCCTCGGATGCGCGATGGAGGAGAAACCGGGACCTCAACCTTTTTCAAAGGATACGAGAAGATCGATCCCTGTGGCTGCTACCTCTAGAAAAGCTCTCCCGCGCGGGGTTCCGGACGCCATGGTTGAATCCAAGGAGTTCGGGTCGACGGGAGCATCGACTCCGAAGAGGGGATACCGGCAAAGCCCTGTCGTGCGGCGTACGGTGACCGCCAGTAGGCGATAAGGGAATCGCTGAGCAGCAAGCTGGTGCGTTTCCCCAATTCCTCCCAGTCGAAGCTCTGTTACGGTTGCTAGAGGAAGGCCGATTGGCGAAAGCCGGGGTTTTCCGCCGACATCCCGGGAGGATGACGGCCGCGTCTCAGGGGGTGCACCCGGGGCGCAGGGAAGCAGAGTGGCAGAAATGGAGAAATAAAGAGATATGGCACAGACACAAACGACGGCAACGGCTGTCGCGCGACCGCCGATCACCGCCTTTTCTTGGAAAAGCGCGGGGATCGCGATTGGCGCGTTGACAGTGTTTTACGTGCTGATGAACGTGTACGAGAGGCTCTACGCCTTCTCGAAGGGTCTCGACTACACGTCGGCCGATTATGAGAGCTACTGGATGGGCATGCTCTTCGCAGAGCTCATTATGGAAGCGGTCACGGCGGGGGCGCTGTGGGGCTGGCTCTGGATGACGCGGGACCGGGCGCTCGATCGCCTCGCTCCGGGAGAGGAGCTCAAGCGGTATTGGGCGTTGGGACTCTTCGTTCTGACGTA
>JBFXFN010000080.1:0-3286 GCA_050179015.1 Methylacidiphilaceae bacterium
CCAGGCGGACGATCGTGGGGTCCGTCTCCGAAAGCAGTCGGGCCGCGACCGCCGGCGGTTTCCACGCGTTGATGAGCCGGCGGGAAAGAGCCTCGTCGAACTCGGCGACGCTCTCGCGGGGCACGGTCCCCTGCAGGTTGACGGTCGCTGGGGGGAGGAGGGGTGAAAGAGGCAGCCAGAGAGCGCTCCGCGTGTCCACTGGTCCAGTGGGAAAGAGATCAGGATCGCGGGGAACCGGTGCCGGCTCATCAACTCTTTCCCCCTCGGCGGGGAGCGGCTTCGATGGAAGCGGCTCCGGAGTGGCTAGAAGGCCGCTGCGGGGTCGGATGAGACGACTCGGATCAGCGAGATCGAGCCAGAGGTCAACGTTGCAAGCGAAGGCCGGATTCGCGTCGGCTGCCGAGAGCAGGTAGATCTGGCTCGTCGGGACCGGCTCCAGAAGAGGCGGCACGTAGGTGACGTCGCAAAAGATCAGGACGAAGAGGTGGACGGCGGCTGCCGCCGCGCAAGTCAGCACGAGCCGCAGGCGCAGGTCTCCTCCGGAGGGCGTGCTCGTCTCCATGGCGGTCATGGTTCCCCCCGGTGTTCGCCCTCCGGCTGCGTGGCCAGCAAAACGGACCATTTTTTAGCGAGGGCGGCGTTCATGATTTCCACCAGAAGCCCGGCCGGAGCGTCCCGGTCGGCCCGGATCACCAGGGTCTGCGGCGGACGGCCCCGGCTTGCTTCCTCGAGAAGCTTGCGGAAACCGGGGAGGTCGAAGAGCTCGTCATTGCAGAAGATCAGCGGCTTTCGACCGCCCCCGGCTTTGGTTTCCGGAGTTAGGGTCACCGAGACGATCCAGCCGCCGAAGGGGAGCCGTACCCCGAGGGAACTCTTCGGAAGCTCGATTACGAGACCGGGCTGGGTAACGAAGGAGGAGCCGAGAAGGAAGAAGAGAAGGAGCAGAAAAAGAACGGTGACCAAGGGCGCAAGGTCAGCCGTCCCGCGCAGGAGAGCCAAGCGAGGTTGTAATCTCGTCGGGGAAGGAAGAGGCACGGTTCAATCTCTTGCCGTCGGCGAGCGCGTGCAGTACCTCGATGGCTACCCGTTCGGTGTCCTGTGCAATCGCCGTTACGCGCGTTAGCAGGTAATTGTAGGCGATCGAGGAGGGAATGGCTACCGCGATTCCCGCAGCTGCGCTCACCAGGGCCCCCCAGATGCCCGAGGCTAGGTCGCTCACGGAAACCGAGCCCGAGGCCCGGTTCATGGCGAGGAAAGCCTCGATCATGCCCGTGACCGTGCCCAAAAACCCGAGAAGCGGAGCTACATAGCTGATCGTCGCCAAGATGGGCAGATGCGCTTCGAGGGGGGGCAGCGCGAGCTGAGCCGCATCCCGTGTCATCTCCCGGAGTTCCAACGGTGGAAAGTCCCGTCGGAGGATCGCCTGTCTGGCGATTTCGGCCGCCTGGGCGGGCGTTTCCTGGCAGCGCAGGACGGCTTCGTCGTATCGTTCCTTGCGCAGCAGGTTGCCGAGACCCGTCAGAAAGGAGTCCACGTTACACTCGGCCTTTCGGTAGAAAAGCATCCGTTCGAGGAAAACACCGGCGGCGAGAACGCTGCAGAGGAGAATCGGCCACATGACGAGCCCTCCCCGGTGGACGATCTCGAAGAGGCTGATCGCTTCCGGGATTACGCGGGGGTTCTCCTGCCCGGCTACGGCTGCGAAAATGGGAAGAGTGTAAGTGAGCATCACCAGATAAATGACTTGGCTTGGGCCACGATCCGGCTCCCGTCGATCACCGAGAAACGCCATGCGTAGACCCGCCCATGCTGAGTATAATCGTCTCCGACGATCAGGAAGATCGACCGGACGTTTCCATGGGCCTGCCGGGAGAAATCGACCTGCGACCAGACGGCCTCGCGCGTTCCGGTCTGCCGATACTCGAACCGGGCCATGAGATCCCGCGCCTTGCCCCGGTTTTTCCAGCTGATCACGTAGATGTCGCCCTGCCGCACGGCCATCTCTTCGGGGGTAATCGCCCCCCAATTCCAATACGTCTTCTCGTATATCATGTTCGGGAGCCCCCCCGTCTTGGCCTTCTTGGTGGGAACATTGAGAAGGTTCCAGACCTTGGTCACCTTGACTCGGGGATCGAGGGCGAGATATTCGCCCCCCGGCTGCATCTCGTAAGCTCGCCGCACCTCTTCCGCAACGCCGACGGCCGGCAGTCCGAGTGCCGCGAGCCAGAGAAGAACCCAGAACTTCCGCACGCAACTTTCTTCTACACCACCGAGGTCGACCTGAAAAGAAAAGGATCGGCCGAGTCGCCGGAACACGGCTTTCATTCGGGGGCACCTCCTGCTTTCTCGTCCCCAGCCACCACGATGCAGAACTCTCCCCGCGGCTCCCGCCTGCGGAACTCCCCAAGGAGCGATTCGGCGCTCCCCCGAAGCAGCTCCTCGAACTTCTTGGTGAGCTCCCGGGCGAGGCAGAGCTTCCGGCTCCCCAGGACCGTAGCCGCTTCTTCCAAGGAGCGCCGAAGCCGGTGGGGCGATTCGAAATAGACCGAGGTGCAGGGACGCTCCCGGGCGGTCTCCCACTCCCGGTGCCGCGCCCCCGCCTTGACCGGCAAAAAGCCCCCGAAGTAAAAAGGCGTCGTCGAAAAGCCCGACGCCAACAGGGCGGCCAACACCGCGGAGGGCCCCGGAACCACCTCGATGCCGATCCCCTCCTGCGCACATCTTCGCAAAAGCCTCTCCCCGGGGTCGGAGATCCCCGGCATCCCCGCATCGCTCACTAGCGCCACCCTCTTTCCCTCCCGCAGCGAAGAGAGGAGCCCAGAAAGGCGCTTGGCCTCGTTAAACCGGTGGTAGCTCACCAAGGGCTTGCGGATCTTGTAGTGGCGCAGGAGCTGGCCCGTCCTCCGCGTATCCTCGGCCGCGACCAGGTCGGCCTCCCGCAGAACACGCAAGGCCCGCAGGGTGATATCCTCGAGGTTCCCGATCGGGGTGCCCACGACCCAGAGCCGCGGCCCATCGCCCGCCGGGAGGCTTCCGGCCTCCGCGACTTCGCCCCTCCAGGCCTCCTCCTGTCCTCTCTTTTCCTCCTTTTTGCGGTATGGCATCCGTGGTTGGCTAGCAGAAAACTATAAATCGGGAAAGCCGTGCGAAGCGAGCCCGCCTCGACAGGCGGGCGTCCGGACGGTAGGGTGGGGCCGAGCGCCGGGCTTGTGGCGAAACGGTAGACGCGCCAGACTTAGGATCTGGTCCCGCAAGGGGTGAGGGTTCAAATCCCTCCGAGCCCACC
>JBFXFN010000081.1:0-3097 GCA_050179015.1 Methylacidiphilaceae bacterium
CTTGGCGGGGGCGCCCCTGGTCTATGACGCGGAGGCCATTTTTGCGCTCCGGGAGATCCAGACCGCTAAGATTCGAGACGGGCGCCCTCTGCCGAAAGAGAGGGCGCGGGCGCTCATCGCCCAGGAGGTCGCCTGGGCGCGGGGTGCGGACCGGGTCGTGGCGGTGTCGGATGAGGAAGCCCGGGAGTTTCGAAGACAGGGCGTCGGAGAGGTCCGGGTGATCGGCCATGCCCTTGCGCCCGCGCCTACGGCCCCGTCCTTTGAAGAACGGAAGGATTTTCTCTTGGTCGGAGCGGTGCATGGTTGGAAGAACCCGAATGGGGATGCCCTGCTCTGGTTTGCCGAAAGGGTGCTGCCCAAGCTTCGTGGAGGGATGGGGGAAGCTCCTCCGAGGCTAATCGTCGCGGGCTACGGCACCGATTCTCCGGAGCTTCGGCAACGGCTCGGGCTCGGGGTCATCCTGGTCGGGCCTGCGGCGGACCTGACCCCCTACTACGAGCGCGCGCGCGTCTTTCTCGCCCCGACCCGGTTTGCCGCGGGAATTCCGATGAAGGCTCACGAGGCGGCCGCCCGCGGGCTGCCGATGGTCACAAGCGAGCTGATCGCCCGGCAGCTGGGCTGGACGAGCGGGGAGGAGCTCTTGAGCGCTCCGGTGAGTGACGAGGCGGCCTTCGCGGAGGCCTGCCGGAGGCTCTATACCGACCGTCCGCTCTGGGAGCGGCTGCGGGCGGGAGCCTTGGCCTCCGTCTCCCGCGATTGCGATCCGAAGCGCTTTTCCCGGGGGATTCACGAGCTCCTGGACGAGCTGCTCGGAAAGAAGAAGACCGGTTGTCGAGCCAAGCCATGCACAGCCGGAGCGTGATCCCTCGTGCGTGGAAAAGCGACCGTCGGGAAAACTGCTTGTCCATCGGCTCCTCGGCGACCTTCAACTTTACGGGATACGCGGGCGCGGTCCGCAACGTCGATATGAGCGGCAACCGCTCCGTACGAAGCTAACGGCATCTATAGGGTCTTTCTCGGGGGACGAGGACGATCCCCTTGGGGACCGACTTGGTGGCGGCCAACCACGTCTTGATCTTTCTTCAGAAACGCGAACAGGGCTTCGGAGGATTTTAGTTGGTTAAGTTAACGACATTGCTTTCGAAGTCCAGCGGTGACTAGTAATCGAGGCCGCTATGGAGACGGCGACGGTTGTGCGACGGTTGTAGAAGGCTTCGATGTAATCGAAGACCATGAGTTTAGCCTGTTGTTTTGTTTGTGGGACGAGGGAGCCGAAGCATTCGGTTTTGAGGGTGGCCCAGAAGGATTCCATCATGGCGTTGTCGTAGCAATTAGCTTTGCGGCTCATAGAGGCGACCGCCCCGCAGGAACGGAGGAGCGCGTCGAATTCGCTGCTGGCGTATTGGATGCCGCGATCGGAATTGTACAAGAGCCCTGGAGCGGGGCGTCTTTGCTTCCATGCCTTGTTCCAGGCTCTTGTCACCAGAGGTGTTGAGAGCGAGTCGTCGGCCTGCCAGCCGACACAACGGCGGGAGCAAGCGTCGACGATGCCGGAGAGATAGAGCCAGCCTTCGGCGGTGGGGATATAGGTGATGTCGCCGAGCCAGACCTGGTTGGGGCGATCGGGAGCGGATATTCGGGCTAGCAGGTTTTCGGCGACCGGCAGGCGATGGACGCTGTCGGTTGTCCGAGGACGGAAACGGCGTTTTTGTTTTGCGCGCAGGCCGAGTTCGCGCATCAGGCGGGCGACTCGGTTTTTCCTGCAGGTTTTTTCCGGAGTTACGCAGAGCCCGGGTCATGCGCGGGCTGCCGTAGGTCTGGCGGCTGTCCCGGAACAACGGTTCGATGCTCGCCCGCAGTTCGTTGTCTTGTCGGCGGCGTTCGCCCTGATCCTTGTGCTGGTAAGCGTGGAAGCCGGTGCGGGAAACTTCCAAGGCTTCGGCCAATTCGGTGAGGCAATGTTCTTGGCTCATTTTTTGCATCACCGCATATCGCCTGCGGGCATCTCGGCCGACAAGATGCCCAATGTTTTTTTAAGATGTCTCGCTGCCGACGCAGGTAGTCGTTTTCCTGGCGCAACCTACGCAGCTCGCGCTGTTCGGGGGATTCGGCGGCCAAGGCCTTGGAATCGATCCAGGCGCGACCTCTTCGGGTATCAGCAATCCAGTCGCTCAGCGACCATTTGGAGACGCCCAGATCACGGGCAACCTCGCTGCTCGTACGCCCGCCTTGAACCAAGGCAACAGCGTTCTCTTTGAATTCGCGGTCATAACGCCGCGCGAACTTGCTCTTCTTCTCGTCTTTCATTTGGAGTTCTTCCTTCTATCCTCCCAAAGCCCCTGTACGCAAAATCGAAGAAACTCCGCTCTCCAAACTATATCGAGCACTGAGCACTGTTGCCAGCGATTCTCCGGCTTCCATCGTGTGGATTACCACGTGGGAGATGGCGAAAGCCTTTCGACCGTTCCCACGGCCGAAGTCGATTTTGCGTGGTCCTTCGACATGTTTATCCATATCGACCCGCTGTCTTTCGCGGGCTATTTTTCGGGAACTCGCACGGGTTCTGCGGTCTGGCGGCCGAGCCGTTCTTCATCATGCGGGCCGCCATCACTGGGCTCTCGCCTTCTCCTTCCTTCGCGATCGGGGAGCTGGCGGTCGGCGATTCTACCAGTGGCTTTCCATGAAGCGAATGGGGCATGACGACGACTGGAGGTCGGATGTCTCGGCTCGTCCGAGCGATGGCCTGCAACATGCGGCTGCGGGTAATCCGGCAGATCCGCCGATGGGGACCCGGCCGGCGTTATGGAGTGCCGCGCTACGGAGATTGAGTCACGTTCTTGGAACGGCTTGTGGGCTGAGGACTCCGCACTTGGCGCGCAGTCCTCTTGGAAGGGGGATGGAGCCGGGCGCCGGCGCGGGCAACGTTCTGCAGGATGGTGGGGTGATTCGGCTGGAGAAGAAAGGCACGGCTGTAGGCCTGGAGCGCGTCATGGGGGCGGCCGAGCTTTTCGTAGGCGACTCCCAGGTTGTTCCAGGCCTCGGTGTTTCCAGGCTGTTGCGCCAGTGCCTTCTGGTAAGCGGAGGCGGCTTCCGGGAA
>JBFXFN010000082.1:0-2892 GCA_050179015.1 Methylacidiphilaceae bacterium
CCCGTCAACACGGTCTTCGATCGGGCCGATGGCCATTATGTCGCCGTCGTGGACGCGACGGATCGATGTCATCTCCGGAAGGTTGATCTCGGGAACAACGACGGCTACAAGGTAGAGATTCTTTCCGGCGTTCAGGCGGGGGAGCGAGTCATCCTGAGCCCTCCCGATCGCGCGAAGGTGGATGGGACCATGGTCCACATCGTCTCGGCTCGGGAGAGACCGGCCAAGGGTCGATGAGGGAAAAAGAAGGCTGAGCTCCCGCCATCCAAGAACGGGTCTGTAGCTCAATCGGTTAGAGCAGGGGACTCATAATCCCTTGGATGCGGGTTCGACTCCCGCCGGACCCATGCCAAAGACAGAAAGCGAGCGCTAGGCCGCTTCGGAGTCGGCGGGGGCGCGGGGTCATGGAACGACGGTGAGCGAGGTTGTGGCCGTGACCTCGGGGTAACCCGCTAAGGTCATCTCCACCCGGTAGTTGCCCGGCACAAGCGGCCGATCGAGGTCTTGGATCGGCAGGACGTCGCTAAAGGTCAGAGAATCGCCTGGGTTGAGCATCGACATCCCCTCGACGTTGAGAAACTCCTTATCCGCCGACCAGACGTAGATCGGTTGGTTTGCGGCGTCGCGCAAAAGAAAATCGTAGCGTTGGGCGTTGGGAAAGTTAAAGGCGTAGGTCCGCTTTCCTTTGTTGAGCACCTGAAACGTGAGCCGCAAAGTGGCCGCATCCAGTCGATCGTGAAGGGAAGCAAGGGAGAATGGATTGCGTTCGATCTGCAGGCGGGCTTCCACATTATGAAGATTGACCTGATTGGCCTTCTCGATCCGCTTCGGGTCGCCGAAGCGGAAGGAAAAGAGACTCCAGTGCTTCCTCGGCGTGTCATCGATGATGTTGGGATGGGTGTTCTTGCTGGGGCTCACGTCGATGGCCCAGACCGGGCGGACGGCAAGCAGGCACCCGATGAGGAAAAAGGTGCGTTTCACCTAGAGGAAGTTTACGTCTCGCGGGGCGGGCGTCCACTGCTTTCTCCTGCGTGCCTTTGCAGGTTTCTCTTGCTCAATGCGGTGGGTTGGAGGCTTATTGCCGGAAGCGGTGGCGACCCCTAAACAGTGGAACCTCCCGAACCAGATCAGCCTGGGAAGGCTCTGCATCTGCGGCCTATTTGTCGGGGACGTCAGCGTGCCATGGGCGTATTCCTCCACCGCCGCTCTCATCCTCTTTGCCCTAGGAAGCCTCACGGATTGGATGGACGGTTGGATCGCCCGCAGGAATAACCTCGTGAGCGATCTGGGGAAGCTCCTCGACCCTCTCGCAGACAAGATCTTGGTCTCCGCCGCCTTCCTCGTTTTGCTCGAGCGAGGGGTGGTCCCTCTTTGGGCGGTGGTCATCATCGTGGCGCGGGAGTTTTTGGTTACGGGGCTGCGGGCTTTGACCGCCTCGCAAGGGGCGGTTCTGGCCGCCGCGCCGTCGGGGAAATGGAAGACCCTGGCGCAGATGTTCTACATCCTCTTCGTGCTGACTCAAATGGCCCTGACGGAACTGGGCGGAGGCAGGAAGCCCGCGACCGCTCCTTTTCTGGAAGTTCCCACAACCTTCTTTCTCTGGCTCGCCGTGGCGATTACTTTTGTCTCCGGCGTGGCCTACTTTTATCGTTGCCGCGCGTTGGTTTTTTCGGGAGAAGGTGTCGCAACGGGAGGGCAAGAAGATCGTGGTCGCCAGCCATACTCATCCGGCTCGGGCAATCGGATGGCCCGCCCTTAAGGAGGCGGAGCCCATCGTGCGGGCTTTAGGACAAGGAGCGCAGTCCCTAATTCTCCGAAAAGGGGGCATTGCGGAAGGGCGCAGCGGCTTTATACCGAGGCACCTCGATTTCTGGCTTTTGCCGACCCGCTTTCATGCTCAGGCGAGCAAACTTCGGCCGGAGTTCCGCTGCTTCGCGCAAGGCCAGGAGGAAACCGAACCCGAAGCCGTAGAGCTGGAGTACGTAGCCAAGCTTGTTTGGTCGCGATTCCTTGTGGATTGGCCGAGCGTCCGCCGGCTGGTTCGTTTGCAGCTTTGGGAGGAGGCGCTGCTTCGGGAGAGATTTGCCTATGGACAAAAAGAAGGATTGCACCTCTTGATGGTGCGGGTCTATCGGAGCCAGAAAGTGAGTTGTCCTTGGGATCGCAGCCTGGGTGGGTGTCGTTCCTGGGTGGCAGTGGAGCACCCATGGAGTGAGCCATTGGTGCCGGTGCTCTCCGATGCGGAATTCGGTACACGGGAGCGGGAGGCGTTCGTTGCGGCCGGGGATGAATAAAAAATCCCGGCTTTTCGTCTCCCGCACGCGGGAGCCGGGAGCGGGTTGAAGAAGCCGACACGAAATTTGCATCGCTTCCGTCGATGCCCGTAAGGGGTGGGAATCAGAAGAAGAGATGGAGACAAAGGATGAGTACGCTTTTCTTGGCAGACGGCTCGTGGCTAGGAGTTCATTGGGGAATCATGAAGGTCATCGGTTGGGCGGGTAACCTCCTCTTCTTCTCGCGCTTTGTCATCCAATGGCTAGCCACGGAGCGGAAGAGGACGGTCGTGGTCCCGGTAGCCTTTTGGTATTGCAGTCTCGGAGGCTCGCTGCTTCTTTTGATCTACGCGCTATCGCGACGAGACTCGGTTTTTGTCTTCGCCTATCTCTTCACATGGATCCCCTATCTGCGAAACCTCTACTTCGCCCATCGGGAACGACGATTGGACCCCGCCCCGCTCGCCACCTCTTCGTCCGCCGAGACGGCGACTCCTCCGGCAGGACGATAACGGGGGAATCTCGAGACTGCTTCGTCCCCAGGCTCTATGCCGATGCTGCTCGGGTCATGGTACCCTTGTAGGCTTCCTGGGGCTCATCGATGCCAAAGTTCTTAGCG
>JBFXFN010000083.1:0-2645 GCA_050179015.1 Methylacidiphilaceae bacterium
GAGCAGATCACGAATCTCTTCTGCATCCAGGGATGGAGCGGAATCGCCAAATGGGGAGGAGTACCCATGCGCCACATCTTGGAATTGGTGCGGCCGAAGCCGGATGCCCGCTTCGCGGTCTTCTACTCCTTCGGGGAAGGAGGAGAGGGGGGCATCTACTACGATGTCCACACGCTGGAAAACATGCGGCATGAGCTGACGATCCTCGCCTACGAGATGAACGGATCCACTGCGAGCGTCTTGCACGGCGCCCCGCTGCGATTGCGCTGCGAAAATGAACTGGGCTTCAAGCAGGTCAAATGGATTCGAGCCATCGAGTTCGTTTCCGACTTCAGAAACCTCGGAGCCGGGCAGGGAGGATACAACGAAGACCATGAATTCTTCGGATATCGTGCGCCGATCTAAACGGGGGTTTCCCCATTTCGACCGTTTCGGGAAGAGGGAGAGTTCCATTCCGCTTGTTTCGGCGGATCGAAAGGCATAGCTTTGTTCGCGGCTCCCCGCGAGGGTAAGATCGAAGCAGGCGGTCGTCTTTCGCGGTAACCGAGAGGTCGCGTGATCGAGGATCCCAGGTTTTGGCGCACGGGGGCGATTAGCGCAACGGCGGTGATGGCGGCCGTCTTGGCGATTCTTTCGATCGATACCCTTCGTGCGATTCGTCCTGGAGGACGAAATGTTCCGGACTATACGGTGATCAACCGCCAAATCGGTTATGCGCTGGACCCGGCGACGAACCGGTACCGTCCGGTTCTGGGCGGAGAGGAGCTCCTCTTCGGACGACGCCATACCCGGGAGGAGGCGGAGGAGTTGATCCGGCGAGGCAAGCTCGTCATCCAGACACGGGCCTGCCTCGATTGTCACACGATCTTCGGGATCGGCGCCTATTATGCGCCCGACCTCACGAAGAGCTGGCTCGATCCGGTTTGGCCCTCCTGGCAAGCGATGACGCAGGCTTCGAGTCGCGACGAGGCGATGGTTCGCTTCCTGCAAAATCCGGATCGGTATCCGATCGGGGTCCGCATCATGCCCGACCTTCATATCGATCGAAGGGATGCGGAGGCGACGGTCGCCTATTTGAAATGGGTCTCGTCGATCGAGACCAACGGATTTCCGGCTCGATTCGGAGACTGACGGAAGGAACGGAATCATGTACCGCTCTCAGCGATTGGCCCTCCGGTATTTCTGGGCGGCGATGCTCCTCTTTGGAGTCATGATCGCCGCGGGCTTGCTCGCCTCCCTCTACTATCTGCGGTTTGGATTTCTGCTGAACACCTTCCATTTCAGCACGGCGAAGATCCTCCATATCGACACGCTGATCCTCTGGCTGCTTATGGGCTTTCTCGGCTCCGTCTACTGGTTTTTACCCATGGAGTTAGAACGTGAGGTCGAATGGATCGGGTGGGCGGAGAAGGCGTTCATGGTTTTTGTGGTCACGGTGGCCGCGGTCGCGGCGATATTGATCCTGGTCCAGTACGGAGGAACCCACGCGGCAAGCTTGTGGCTGATCAACCAGGGGAGAAAGTTTGTCGAGGCTCCCCGCTGGGCTTCCCTGCTGATCGCAGGGGTGATCGTTCTCTTTGGCGTCAACGTGGTCGGCACCGCGGTGCGCGCGCGGAAGATGACAGGCATCCTCGGGGTGTTGATCGCCGACCTCGTGCCCTTGACCGTTCTCTACCTCAATGCATTTTCCTCCGAGCCGAACATGTCCAAAGACCTCTTCTGGTGGTGGTGGCTGATTCACCTCTGGGTGGAGGCGACTTGGGAGGTCTTCATCGGCTGCATCCTGGCTTGGTCTCTCCTCCATCTGCTCGGCGCTTCTCGGGCGATCGTGGAATCGTGGCTTTACGTCGAAGTCGCCCTTGTTCTCGGCACCGGTATCCTGGGGCTCGGTCACCACTACTTCTGGATCGGCACGCCCTCCTATTGGCTCGGGATCGGAGGCTTCTTCTCGGCTTTGGAGCCGCTACCGCTTTTAGGCATGGTCATCCACGCAGTCTACGACGCGGGGGCGCATCAACATCGAGTGACCAATCGTCCCGCCTTCGCCTGGCTGCTGGCCGAAGCGTTCGGGAATTTTCTCGGAGCCGGGGTCTGGGGTTTTATGATGACTCTGCCCCAGATCAACCTCTTCGCGCATGGAACCCAATGGACCGCTTCGCATGCCCACTTCTCCTTTTGGGGAGCTTATGGATGCGCGGTCCTTTCGGTCATTTACCTAGTTCTACAGAAGGTCCGCGCAGGAACGGGACGTTTCGAGAGCCATGCCTGGAAGTGGGCTTTCGCGTTGTTGAACGTCGGGCTCGTCGGAATGTCGAGCGCGCTCTTGATCGCGGGGATGGCGCAGGCGTTTTTCGAGCGGGCGATCGGAGGCTCGACCTTCCAAGCATTCCTCACGACCCAAGCCAACCGGTGGGTGAGCGAAGGGCTGCAGGCCCGGCTGCTCTTCGGACTCGTCTTCGCCGCAGGATATCTCGTTCTGCTTTATGACTTCTGGACGATCGGGAAGGGAGGCCGTGCCGCGGAAGCTCCCCTACCCAAGGAGGTAACTCGGTGACGCCGAAAGAGCTTCTTTTGGTTTCGCTCCTTCTCGGGGGCTTCGCCCTTGCGGGAGGTGCGTATGGCAGCTTCTTCGCCATAGGGAAGCT
>JBFXFN010000084.1:0-2616 GCA_050179015.1 Methylacidiphilaceae bacterium
AGCGCCTTTTCGGGAATCTCTCGGGACGATCGGTGATGGTACTGGGTGCTGGGGAGACCAGTGAAAAGACGTTGCGTGCTTTAGAGGGGCGCGGGGTGAGCCTCCTTCTCGTGGCGAACCGGACCTATGATCGCGCGTGCGAGCTCATGAGGGAGCTGCATGGGGAGGCGATTCTCTGGTCTGAGTTCTTGAGCCGGAGCGCGGACGTCGACATCGTGATCAGCTCGACATCGGCTCCCCATTTCATTCTTACACGAGAGAAGCTTCTTCCACTCTTGGCGCGGAGAAAAGGAGACCCGCTCTTTCTGATCGATTTGGCTGTGCCGAGAGATATCGACCCGTCCGTTCATGCTTTGGACGGGGTCTATTTGTACAATATCGACGATCTGCAAACGATCGCCCGTCAGAATATTCAAGACCGAGCTGCCGAGATCGTTCGATGCCGCCGGCTGTTGGAGCCCTATATCGAACGCTTTACGAGCTGGGCGGAGCAGCGGCAGAAACGGTTGCACGATCCGGACGCCATGGGGAACTTTCGTACGGCATGACCCGGCCGCTTATCATCGGGAGCCGCCGCAGCGGGCTGGCGAGAATCCAAGCGGAGTGGGTGAAGAGCGCTCTCGAGGGCGTGTCTACTAAACAGGGTTTGACGATCGCTTATCTCGATACGTCGGGAGATCGCTGGTCGGAACGAGGGGAATCGATCCTGCCGGGCAAGGGTATTTTTACCAAGGAGCTGGAAAGCGCCTTGCTCCGCCGAGAGATCGATATTGCGGTTCATAGCATGAAAGACCTTTCGACGGAGCTTCCGGAGGGCTTGAGACTCGCTGCCGTCTCCCCTCGTGAAGACGCCCGAGACGTCTGGGTGAGCCGAAGTTTCCCACACTGGGAGTCTGTTCCTCCCGGAATGACCGTGGCCGTGGGGAGTCCGAGAAGGGTTCAACAGCTCCAAGCGTTGCGGCCGGATCTCTCCTTTTGCGAAATCCGAGGCAACGTGGACACCCGTTTGCGTAAGCTCGAAGCAAACCCGAATTGGGCGGGAACGGTTCTCGCCGCCGCCGGCTTGAAGCGCCTTGGACTTTTGGACCGCGGCTTCTATTTCGTTTTTTTCCCTTTTGACGCGATGCTGCCGGCGCCGGGCCAGGGAGCGTTGGGGATAGAGACCCGTATCGAGGACGTAGAGGTCGCGGGTCTTCTTCGACTGCTTCACGATGATGCTGCAGGTTGGGAGGTGGCAGCCGAGCGGGCATTTCTGCGGAGCTTGGGTGGCGGCTGCCGTTCGGCCATCGGATCGAAGGCAACCGTCCAAGGGGAAAAGCTTATTTTGGAAGGGGTCGTTTCGATCGAAGCACGAGGCCGGCATTACCGAAGAAGGACTGTGGGGCGGGTGCAGGATGCGGAAGCTCTCGGGAAGGCGCTGGCGGAAGAGATCCTGAGGGAGTCGGGCTCTCTGATCGACCGTGGGAGGGGCATGCGATGAGCAGCGAAAAGTCGCAAGGGAAGGTCTACTTGGTCGGAGCCGGGCCCGGTGACCCTGGGCTCTTAACGCTTCGCGGGCGGGATCTCCTCGCGGAGGCCGACTATGTCTTTTACGATGCGCTGAGCACCCCCGAACTTTTGGAATGGACCAACCCGAGGGCGCAAAGGATCTTTGTCGGGAAAGCGAGCGGGCGGCAGACTTTTTCCCAAAAAGAGATTGAGGCGCTGCTCATTCGCCACGCCTTGGAAGGAGCGCAGGTCGTTCGACTCAAGGGAGGAGATCCGTTCCTCTTCGGACGCGGGGGTGAGGAGGGGGAGGCGCTGGCCGCCGCACACATCCCCTTTGAAGTCGTTCCTGGAGTCAGCTCGGCTCTGGCGGCTCCGGCCTATGCGGGAATTCCGCTCACGCATCGCGGCATCGCATCCATGGTGACGGTTGCGACTGGGCATGAAGATCCTACTAAACCGGGAACATCGGTGGATTGGACCTCTTTAGGAGGGCTGGAGGGCACCAAGGCAATCCTGATGGGAACGGAAAGGCTTGCGGAAATCTGTCGACGGCTCCTTCAAGGAGGCGCCCAGGACCAGTGCCCGGTTGCGGCGATTCGATGGGGAACCTTGGGAAGGCAAGAGGTGCGCGTCGGTACTCTGCGTGATGCGGCGAACGGCGATTTGTCCGTTCAGGCCCCTTCCGTGATCATCGTCGGCGAGGTGGTGAAACTGCGAAGCGAGCTTGCTTGGCGCGAAGAGCTTCCTCTATTCGGACAACGGGTCGTGGTTACGCGCACCCGAAGCGAATCGAGCCGGCTTGGAAGGCGATTGCGCGAGCTGGGCGCGGATGTTCTGGAGATTCCGACGATACGGATCGTTCCTCGTCCGTTTGGCGATTCGCAGAGAGACCTCGTGCGCCGCTTGGCCTTGGATTTCGCCTGGGTCATTCTAACGAGTCCTGTAGGGGCCGATCTCTTTCTGCGCCATGTATTCGAGACGGTCGGAGATCTGCGAGCGCTTGGAAAGGTTAGATTTGCCGCAGTCGGGAGTGTCACCGCGGATGTTGTCCGCCGATATCATCTCTCGGTCGATCGAGTGCCCGAAACCTATACGACGGCCGCGCTGGCGAGCTGCTTTGGTCCCGAG